>CAZWAE010000066.1:0-11295 GCA_964631805.1 uncultured Desulfobacteraceae bacterium
TAAGGAGGCAGAATTGGTGTTTGACAGCTGTAGATTGTACTTTCGGAAAACATCCGCCGGAACGCTGCTGGTTCTGATGGAACGTTTTGGAGCTGCGGCCCTGGTCAGGATGCACAGCGACCTTTTTATTGCTTCGCTTCCAAAAGCACCTGCCACCAAGGGACTCAAACGTTTTTTCAAGTGGAAATAGTTAATTGAATAGAAAACCATTGGTCCGCTGTCGATCCACAGGATTACCGGATTTTCAACCGGCGTGCCGCCATTTGAGCAGCCTCGAGGTTTCAGGCCCATCCAAATTTAAGGAGGGACTTTCATGATTGATTCAACGATAAAAGTGATGGCCGTCGGGTTTTATTGCATATCGGTTATCCTGTTCATGGGCGGGAACAGCGGGGCACAGGAGGGGGAGATCGTTATCGGGCTCAATATCCCGCTGAGCGGATCATACAGCCTGCAGGGAAAGGATGAGGCAGACGCCTACAAACTGGCCATTGAGCGGATAAATGAAAGGGGCGGTATTCTCGGCAAGAAACTGACATATGTGATCAAAGATACGAAAACCAGTGCAAAGACAGCAAGGGAAAACACGGTGGCGCTGATACGGGAACACAATGCGGTAATGGTTACCGGCGGTTCCAGCAGTTCCGTCGCCATTGCACAGAGCGACGTGTGCCAGGAGAATGGTCGGATTTTTATGGCCGCCTTGACCCATTCCAACGCCACCACCGGGCACATGAAAAACAAGGCGGGGTTTGTCGTGCAGAAAGCCCATCGTCATACCTTCAGGTGGTATTTTAATGCTTGGATGACAGGAAAGGCATTGGGCCCATTTTTGGTGGAGCGGTTTGGAACCGGATCAGAATATTACTATATTACAGCAGATTACACATGGGGGCATTCTCTTGAGGAATCATTGAGATGGATTACCGAGATGGCTGGTTGCGATACCATCGGCGCCGTTCGGACCCCCTTGGGGCAGAAGACGTTTCAAAAAGAACTTCTGGCCGCTAAAAAGGCCAGACCTGATATCCTGGTTCTGGTCCTGTTCGGGCAGGACCTGATTACCGCACTGAAGCAGGCGGATCAACTGGGCATCAAAAAGAAGACAAAAATTGTCGTTCCGCTGATGGAACTGAACATGGCCCACGGCGTGGGACCGGACGTTTTAAACGGGGTTTACGCTACGGTGAACTGGTACTGGGGATTGGGGGATCGTTTCCCGGGAACAAAAACTTTCGTGGACAGTTTCAGGTCTCGTTACGGAAAGGCTCCCGGCTCGTCGGCGGCCGCGGCCTGGGTCGCCATCAACCAATGGGCGTCAGCCGTTGAAAGAGCCGGGACCGTCGACTCGGGCAGTGTGATAAAGGCCCTGGAGGGACACAATTTTACCCTGTTAAAAGATGAGGAAAAATGGCGTTCATGGGATCATCAGGCGATCAGCTCTGTCTATGTTGTTACCGGAAAATCCAGGGCGGAAGCAAAAGGCCCATGGGATCTTTTGAAAATTGTCGATGAAAAAAAAGGGGAAGACGTCATGAGAAGCATGGAGGAAAATCCGGTTATAATGGAACCGCTTTGAGAACGGATCGAACGATGCAATCGATTAAATCAAGTTTCAGTCAAATGCCTTCATTATGATTTACGGAGTCGGACGTATGGCCCTGATCAATCCGAACAAAAAAGAGGTCCAGATAAAAATAGTATACTATGGCCCGGGGAGGGGCGGTAAAACAACCAATCTGGAATATATCTATCGGCATTTGAAAAGCGATAATAAATCTGAAATGGTGTCTCTCAAAACCAAGGGCGATCGGACCCTGTTTTTTGATTTTCTGCCCATCGATGTCGGGACCATTTACGGACACAAGATTAAGATCAACCTGTATACGGTTCCGGGTCAGGTTAAATACAACGCCACCCGGAAACTTGTCCTGAGGGGAACCGATGGCATCGTTTTCGTGGCGGATTCCATGGGGATTATACGTGAAAAAAACAAGGCGTCACTTCGGAACCTTCATCATAACCTTAAAAGCTATAACAGGAGTATTTTTAGAATTCCTCTGGTGCTGCAATATAATAAAAGAGATCTCTCGGAGCAAAGCATCCCGCTTTTGACATTTGACACCCTGCAAGGAGATCTCAATTCCCAACTGAAGGTGCCTGCCATCGCCGCCAGTGCCCTGACAGGACGCAACGTTGGGAAAACGGTAAAAACCATCATTACCCTTGCGGTATCATCCGTCAAAGAACAGTTGAAAAAAAGATGAACTATCCACGAAAAATGTATTCTTATTTTTAATAGAGGTATCTATCTTGGGATTATCATCTGCGGGAGGAACAGCAAAATCAACTCGTCGCAGTCATTGGCTTTCGTATTATTTTGGGAGGGGTCGAGATGAGCATTCTTGCGAATGATTTGCCGAACATGGTTTTTCGGCGAATAGAGAAAAAAAATTTTGGGGAGTTTTCCATAGACAATCAGATGTTGACCCTCCTTATCAACATGGACGGGAAAAAAACGGTCGGTGAGATCGTTTCCACCACCGGATCGAGCCTGGCCGCAATGAGAGGGACCATTATAAAGCTTATCGAAATCGGATTGATTGAACCCTCGGAGAATGCCTTTCCCATTCTCCAACACGATTTCATCCGATATCTCAAGCTGCAGCTTTCTCAAATCGTCGGTCCCATTGCGGATATCCTGATAGAAGATGCCGCGGCAATCCTCGGATACGATCCATTGAAAGTTCCTGTCCATCGTGCGGCGGAGTGGGTTGATTTGCTTTCGAGGGAAATATCCGATGAAAGGAAGAGAGTCGTTTTTACAAAGAACATGATCGAGATGATTAACCACCAATCCTAGCGGAGAACCGGTTGAAAAAGAAAAACCCAATTGCTTTGAATGCCACACGCGGGACTTTCGATAAAGGTACCTGGAGCGAAACTCGAGCAAATTCTGCAACGACACATCGATATCTTTCCAATTCCATACTAACCCTACAAGGAGCGTGTAATGATTGTCATATGTGAAGAATGCGGGAAGAAATACAAGATCAATCCCAGGCAGATGAAAGGCACCACCGCCCGGGTAAAGTGCAAATCCTGTCATCACCTGATCACGATAAACAAGCCGGATGAAGTCCCCCGTGACAATCTGACATCTTCTGCGCCGGAGCCGGCACTGTTTTCAGGAGAGACTCCGCCAGCCGGGGAACCGATGGAGAGCGGGTCCACCGGAACCGTTGCCGATATTAAGGTAACCGCAAGTGAAACGGCCAAGAGAAAGGGTATGGGGCTCCGGGGGAAAATGGCGCTTTTGTTTTTTGCCGTGCCCATCGCCATTATCGCCATTTCAGGACTGCTCTATTTATGGCAATTGAACACCCTTTCATCCCTTGTTACCGAAGAGAGTTCCCGGGTTGTTCAGCGCCTTGGAGAGGATATCGTTGCTGAAAGTTCAAAGGCGGTGGCCAAACAATGCAAGCTTTACATGGACAGCCATCCGGAATTGAAAAAAGAAGATTTTAATTCCAATCTTGGATTCCGGCAAATCGCCGTCCAGAAACTGGGGATGACCGGTTATACCGCCCTCTACGAAAGACCGGGAGAAGACGGCATCTGGCGGACGTGGGCCCATGTGAACAATAAAATCATCGGCATCGATATGCGGAAGCTTGAGAAACCGTTGGGGAACAACTTTCCGGGTTTCTGGAAAATTTATTCCGGTGTGGAGGGCGGAGTTGAATCAAAGGGATATTATGCCTGGCAGGAAAAATCGGGCCAATTCAAGGATAAATATATGGTTTGTACACCCGTGATGGGGACTCGATTCGTAGTTGCCGCCACGACATACCTTGACGACTTCACCCGTCCGGTCAAGCTTATCCAGACGCGTGCCGGCAAAATGACGGCCAAAGCAAGGGGTATCATTGTCGGTACGGTTGCCGGAACCTTGATCCTGATCGGTTTAATCGTCGCCCTTTACGGGCACCGGCTCATCGGCAGGATCACGACATTGACCAACATCGCGGACCGCATCAGCATCGGCGAACTGGATGTCCGCATCGATATCGATGCCACCGATGAAATCGGTGCCCTGGCCGACGCCATCGGACGTATGCAGGAAAGCATCCGGCTTTCCATCGAGAGGCTGCGAAAACGAAGACAGATATAATGCGGCAGAAAGCTTCGCTTGATTCGGGGATCAGCCGGCGGCACATTGCCGCCCCTCCGGTAGGGAGACGCTTCAAAAATGGGCAACGCTGAATTTACTTTCTGAGATGCCATGCCTGAGATACTGGTAGTTGACAATCAGAAGACCTTTGTAAAGTTCATGTCCGCTGTGCTGGAAAAGCAGGGCTACACCGTTCTGACGGCGAAAGACGGCATCTCGGCCCTTAATATCCTGGAAACGCGGGTTCCGGATACGATCTTTATCGATCTCGTCATGCCCAATATAAACGGCCGGCAGCTTGCCCGGATCATCAGGAGCCGGTTACGGTTCCGGCGGACAAAGCTGGTGATCTTGTCGGGCATCGGTGTGGAGGAGAAAGAGGCGTTCTTATCCAGCGGTATCGATGCGGTTATTGCAAAGGGACCCTTTGGGGAAACGGCGGAAAATGTATTGGCCGTGCTCAAGCAGCTTGAAAATCGGGAAAAAAGCGACGACGCGCCGGTTATCGCAGGTCTTGCGGGTATTCGAAGCCGGGCGGTCATTGATGAACTGCTGGCCGAAAACAGGCACTTTGAATCGATACTGGAGACGATGCAGGAGGGGGTCCTGCTGTTGAATGGCGGTGGAACGATCATCTATGCCAATGACGCCGCCGCATCCATTTTCGGTCTTTCGGAAACGGATCTGCTGGGAAGCGCCTTTGTACGGTTTATCGCATCGCCTCATCGGGAAAGGGTAACGAATCTGATAGCCGAAGCCGGCCGGTTGAGGGCTGCCTTCGACATGGATGAGTCCCTCGTTTATCACAACAAACAGCTGATCATGGAACTCACACCGGTCAAGGGGGCAAAACAGCAGTCCTTTATTGTAGTGTTGAACGATGTCACATGGCGGAAACAGGCAAAAAATGCACTACGGCAAAGCGAGGAGATGTATCGAACCGTACTGGAAGCCAACCCGGACCCCATCGTTCTTTACGACATGGAGGGATACGTTACCTATTTCAATCCGGCTTTTAGCGATCTGTTCGGCTGGCCCCTGTCCGAGTGTATCGGTGAAAAAATGGATCGTTTCGTTCCTGAAGAAAATTGGCCGGAAACTGAAATGATGATTCAAAAAGTGCTTTCCGGCGAAAGATTTTCAGGGATCGACACCTTCCGGCACACCCGGGAAGGTGAGATCATACCGGTGAGCATCAGCGGCGCGGTTTATCGCGACTACCGCGGCGAAGCTCAAGGGAGTGTAATCACCTTAAGGGACGTTTCAGAATATAAAAAACTGCAAGGCCAGCTACAGCATGCCCAGAAAATGGAGTCCATCGGCACCATTACCAGTGGGGTGGCACACAATTTCCGCAACATCCTCACGGGGATCTCGGTGAACAGTCAGTTGCTTCAAATGAAATTCGGGGATATCCCAGACCTGATGAAAATAGAAAAGAGAACAAGTGGGTATGTCCAGCGGGGCGGCCAGCTGATTTCCGAGCTGATGCAGTTTTCGCAACGGCAACCCAAGGCGATCTCCCGTATCGATCTGGCCGATGTGATCGATGAAACATTTAAATTGATCCGAAAATCCTTTGACCGAAAGATTGAGATCACACTAGATATCCCGGGACCGTTATTCATCATGGGGGACCATGCGGGACTAAGCCAGGTTTTTTTCAATCTGAGCACCAATGCCAGGGATGCCATGCCCGATGGCGGGGAGCTCTGCGTGGCCGCGGAACGGGAAAACGGCTCCGTGGTGGTGACCGTTTCGGATACCGGGCAAGGCATGGATGCCGAAACGCGGGAAAAATGCTTTGATCCGTTTTTTACCACCAAACCGGTTGACCTCGGAACCGGACTGGGGCTTTCTACAACCTATGGCATCATCAAGGACCATGGCGGAGAGATCCGGCTATTTTCAAAGCCGGGGGCCGGCGCCATCTTTACGATTCGGCTGGGCCTTGCTGAAAAATTAGAACCCGAAAAGAGAGAGGATGAAATCACGATCATCCCCGGTCGAGATGAAAAGATACTTATCGTGGACGATGAAACCGACCTGCTCGAATCCATGGAAGAAGTGATAGAGGGTATCGGTTACCGGGCCGCGTCTGCAGTGAACTGCAAAGATGCCCTTAAGCGATATAAGTCATGGGAGCCCGATATTGTGCTGCTGGACCGAAACCTGCCGGATACGGATGGTGTGGGTACCGCTAACAGGATCCGTTCGATAGATCCCAATGCCAGCATCATCATGATATCCGGTTATGAGTCCTCCGGGCCCAACGGTATCGGAAGCGATGCAGTGACGCTCATAAAGGGGTATCTGACAAAACCTATTGACATTGGAGTGTTAAGCCATATGTTGCGGCAGATCCTTGATGAATCCTGATACCGATTATGGTTGTCCATGAAATTCAACAGCATCATCGACAGATACATTTTCAAGGAGATGGTCCCGCCCTTTGTCATCAATGTCGGATTTTTTACCTTTATATTTTTGATGACAAGGATTCTCGACATCACCAACCTGGTGGTGAATTATAAGATCAGTCTTTTATCCATGTGCCTGCTGCTGGTCTACTCCATGCCCTATTTCCTCGTGTTTGTCATTCCCATGTCTACGATGATGACCATTCTGCTAACCTTTCTCCGGATGTCCGATGACAATGAAATTATCGCGCTGAAAGCCGGCGGGGTCAGCATTTTCAGGCTCCTGCCGCCGGTTTTCATGTTTTCTCTTATGACCTGTCTGTTGACCGGTTATATGGCGATTTATGCGCTGCCGTGGGGCAAGCTGTCCATAAAAAGATTAACCGTTCAGGCGGCGGTTTCCAGCCTGGATGCCGGATTAAAAGAGAGAACATTCAATGACAGTTTCAACGGGGTGATGCTTTATTTGAATAAAATCGACATCAAAACCAAGGAACTGATCGATGTGTTTATCGAAGATGAGAGGAGCAAAGACACGGTAAGCGTTGTGGTGGCACCCCGGGGAAAGCTTTTTGGGGATCCCGGTCGGCTTTCATATCAATTGAGGTTGTGGGACGGCATTATCAACCAGGTCGATATCAAAAGCAGGGCCGTCCATTCCATCCGCTTCGACACTTATGACATCCACCTGGACCTTAAGAAGGCCATGGTCGCGGAAAAGGGGCGGCCAAAGGATGAAAAGGAGATGAGCCTTACCGAACTGCGACACTATCTGGGCGGTACATCCCACAAGGATTCCCAGTATTATGTGACCCTTATTGAATACCATAAAAAGTTCTCCATCCCCTTTGCCTGTCTGGCCCTTGGAGTTCTAGCCGTTCCCCTGGGCGTTCAGACGCGTTCGGCCAGACGCTCTTTCGGCCTTGGCCTGGGTCTCGGATTTTTCCTCCTCTACTATCTTTTGCTGTCTGCCGGATGGGTTTTCGGCGAAACGGGAGCCTATCCGCCGATCATCGGCATGTGGGTGCCCAATGTGGTTATGGCCGCTATCGGGATTTACCTTCTGATCCGGATTGCAAGGGAAAAACCGGTCCAGATGGCATTTATCACTAAAATTTTTAGTGCAATCGTGGGAAAAATATCACGGCTCCGTAATTCACGGGCCCATTGACAATCGAATCATGTCTATAATCAGCAAATATCTGACCCGGGAGATTCTGAAGCTGTTTGCCATCATTCTGGCAATGGTGGTCGGTATCTATGTGATTGTCGATTTTTTTGAGAAGGTTGATGATTTTCTCGAACGAGGGGTTCCACTGACCAGAGCGGTCCTGTTCTTCCTGTTCAAGATACCCTTTATTTTCTCTCAGATACTTCCCGTCTGCGTGTTGCTTTCCGTATTGGTGGTTTTTGGGCTGATGAACAAAAACAATGAGATCGTCGCGCTTAAAAGCAGCGGGGTAAGCGTGTATCACCTGTTCAAGCCGGTTTTGATCCTTGGCATACTGTTCAGCCTTCTGATGTTCACTTTAACGGAGGTGGTGGTCCCCATCACCATGGCAAAGGCCAATGTCATATGGCTCAAGGAGGTCAGAAATGAACCGGCGGTACTCACACGCGAGCGGAATATCTGGATAAGGGGAAATCAGGCGATCACCCACATCAAATTTTACCATTCAGCCCGGAAGACAATGATGGGTCTGACGCTCAACCGGTTTGACAAGAATTTCAGGCTGACGCGGCGAATCGATGCCGAAAGGGGTGTTTTCGATAAAGGCCGCTGGATGCTGTTTAACGTGATGGAACAGCATCTTGAGGGGAAATATGGTAAATCCCGGATGAAGTATCATGACCAGCTTTCTGAAAAACTCGAATTTTTCCCTGATGATCTGAAACATGTGGCAAAAAAATCGGAGGAGATGAATTATACGGAACTCAAAGAACTGATCCTGAAAGTGGAAGCGGAGGGCTATGATGCCACTGCCTACAAAGTGGATCTCAATTCAAAGATCGCCTTTCCGCTGGTTTGTGTCATCATGTGTCTTATCGGAACCGGTATCGCCCTTAAAGGGAAGGTCCGTGAGGGTTTGCCGGCAGCCATTGCTTATGGGATCGGTATCGCCTTTCTTTATTGGATTTTTTTCAGTTTTTGCATATCCTTAGGCTACGGAGAGATGCTGCCCCCTTTTGTTGCAGCGTGGGTTGCCAATCTTGTCTTTCTCTGCTTCGGTATTTTCACCCTGCTGGGGGCCGAATAACGGGACAACCGCAAGGAACCCTATTTCCGGGAACGGACATGTGGGGATTTTGTCATAGGAGTCCATTTGATCATCTTTTACAATATTTTGCTGATGCTTGGAACCCTCGCATTATCCCCTTTTCTGATTCCTGTGTTAATGGCATCGAATAAACGGCGGAAAACCCTGCTCAAACGGCTGGGAGCCGCATCATTGCCGCAACATGCTACAGCTGGTGCCTCAAGGGTCTCAACGCTCCGACCGATATGGGTTCATGCGCTATCTGTGGGAGAGGTGATCTCCGCCGTTCCTTTGTTAAAAGCCATGGTACGGGCATATCCACGCAGGGATATTGTTTTTTCAGCATCCACGTTGACCGGGTTTGAGATCGCCAGGAGGCGCATTGGGCAGGATGTATTGGCGGTTTTCTATTATCCCTACGATTTTATCTTCTCTGTCAAACGGGTTGCCGGGGCCGTGAATCCTGCGCTTGTGGTGATCGTGGAGTCCGATGTGTGGCCCAATTTCGTGACGGAAATGAAAAAACGTTCGGTTCCGGTGGTCCTCGTCAATGCCAGATTGTCAAACCGTTCTTTTCGGGGACACAGGCGGCTTAATCTTTTTGCCTTTCAATTGTTTTCGAAACTGGATCGGATTTGTACCCAGACTCAGGCGGATGTCGATCGATTTTTGCAGCTGGGTATTTTACCGGGCAGTGTCATGCGAACGGGGAACATCAAATTTGACCAGGGAAAAGGAGGCGTTGAACCTGAAAAAAAAAAGCGCCTCGCTTCCCTTTTCTACTCCCGACCCAAAGCCCCTGTTTTTGTTGCCGGGAGCACCCACGAGGGGGAGGAGGCGGTCCTGCTTGAGGCATATTCCATTATAAGAAAGCAATTTCCCCGTCTGGTAATGGTGCTGGCGCCCCGTGACCCCGGCCGTGCCCCCTCTGTTTGCCGCATCAGCAAGGCTGCCGGGTACACCGCAATTCTCCTCGGGGAGATGATAGGGAAGAAAACGAATATAGCGGTGGTCGATACCATCGGCGACCTGGCGACCCTTTACGGGTTGGCCGATATCGCCTTTATCGGCGGCAGCCTGGTGAAGGAGGGGGGGCACAACCCCTTGGAGCCGGCTTGTCTTTCCAAACCGGTTTTATTCGGTCCGGACATGACCGATTTCTTAGAAATATCGAAGATGCTCATCACCGGTGGCGGCGCTTTCCGGGTAACCGATGCAGACGCGATCGCCGGGCAAGCTGTCGCGCTCTTGAAAGAGCCGGAGCGGATGCAACGGATCGGCATGAATGCACGGGCCGTCTACCGGAAAAACAGCGGGGCAGTTGAAAGAACCCTTAAAGAGATCAAAGACACTTTACCACCATGATGAAAACCAGCCCCCGAATGATCAACCGGATTGGATCCATTATAAAAGACGAGGGGCCGAAAGGCATGACGTTACTTAAAAACGTTTTGACCCTTTTGTCCATGGGCTATACCGGAGCCGTCCGGACCCGGACCGTTTTTTACAAAAACGGGGTTTCCCGTTCGTTTCGACTGCCCTGTATGGTGATATCCGTGGGTAATCTGACCTTGGGCGGCACCGGCAAGACGCCCATGACCCTGTATCTGGCGGAGATGCTGATGGATTTCGGATACCGTGCGGTGGTTCTGACGCGTGGCTATGGGGGGGATGCGGGGAAAAAAGGTGGTGTGGTCAGTGACGGGCGGCATCTGTTCATGGGGCCGGCAGCGGCCGGCGATGAACCGGTAATGATGGCCCGGGCATTGCCGGATGTTCCCGTTATTGTCGGAAGAGACCGGTATGCGGCCGGCCGGAAAGCCTTAAAACGATTTGCTCCAGACGTCTTGATCCTGGATGACGGTTTTCAGCATCTCAGGCTTTTCAGGGATCTCGACCTCGTTCTTCTGGATGGTCGGAAACCATTCGGAAACACCCGTCTCTTTCCGAGGGGAACACTCCGGGAGCCGGCATCCGCCCTTACCAGAGCGGATGCCTGCATCTATACCCGGTGGAAGTCGTCATATCGGCTCGACAAAAGCACCCTTCCGCCCGGGATGCCGGTTTTTACATCAAGACATATTCCGAAGCGCTATCGCTTCGATGCCGCCACCGCCACGCTTCAGCGGCAGCATCTGCCCGATCCGCTGAAACCGGTTACTGGTGGAAATATTCAAAATCAAAAAGTATACGCTTTTTCAGGAATAGCCGGCAACAGAGAGTTTCGGCATTCGGTCGAAGATCTGTATGGTGAAATGACAGGCCACCTCAGCTTCCCGGACCATTATCCGTATGCCGGTGGAGAGGTGAAGGATATTTTCAGGCGGGCCGTGGCATCGGGGGCCGAAATGGTGGTTACCACCGAAAAGGACTGTGCCCGGCTCGGCTCGCGGTTAACGGGTCCGCTGCCCGTTGCGGTCATTGGCATCAAAATCTCGTTCGG
>CAZWAE010000066.1:11395-17510 GCA_964631805.1 uncultured Desulfobacteraceae bacterium
CGCGGTTAACGGGTCCGCTGCCCGTTGCGGTCATTGGCATCAAAATCTCGTTCGGAGAGGATCGGGAACGTTTTCGAAGGTTTATTAAAAGCCGCCTAACAAATTACCGCCATAGAAACCCGGGAGGGTGATCAGCATGGCCAAAACCAGTATCGGTGTTGTCGTTATCGCTGAGAACGAAGCAGATCGGATCGGAAAATTACTGGACAGCACCCGTTTTGCAGATGAAGTGATTGTGGTGGACTCGGGGAGTTCGGACGCAACCCGGGAGATCTGCGAAGCCAGAGGGGCTCGGGTGATAGCCAATAAGTGGCCGGGGTATGCCGCCCAGAAACAGTTTGCACTGACCCTGGCCGAATCGGACTGGATCCTGAACCTGGACGCCGATGAATCGATATCGCCGCAGTTGGCCGAGGAGATACGGGCAACTATAGAAAAAGCCCCTCCGGCGGTTACCGCATGGTCCATACCGCGATTGTCCCGCTACCTTGGGCGCTGGATCCGGCACGGCGGGTGGTATCCGGACAGAAAAATCCGTCTGGTCCGACGCGGACAAGGCCGATGGGAAGGGGACGGACTTCATGAACAGCTGGTTTCGCCGGGAAGGACAGGGCGTCTTTTGCATCCCATCCACCATGATGTCTATCGAAATATCTCCGACCAGTTACGGACCATCGATAAGTACTCCGGCGTTTATGCTAAGGGCCGCCCCTCTTTAGGTGGGTGGTTTGTTCTGGCCGGTGTTTTTCATGCCGCGGGTAAGTTCCTGGAATGCTTCCTCTGGAAGAAAGGGGTACTGGATGGTCTTCCCGGGTTGATTATAGCAATGAATTCAGCGTGGTATGTTTTTCTGAAACATGCCAAAGTGTGGGAGTCGGGACTTGAATAGAACCCCTTTTTGCATAGGCTTTCCCCCTTGACGCATCTTCCCGATTCCTTTATAGATCGCCGAGTTATGGAAAAAAAACCGAACACTTCCCGCGGGTCCCTGATTGACTTCTTGGCCCAATCCGGTATTTCATCCCTGTTTGTCATACTGGGAATGGTGCCCAAAAAGGCCGGTATCCGGATCGGGAATTTCATCGGACACACCTGGTACCTGTTGGATCGAAGACACCGGGAGATCGCACTTTTCAACCTTGACCGGGCCTTTGGAAAGGAAAAATCTCCCGGAGAACGCCGCCGGATCGCCAGGAGCACATTCAAACAATTGGGCCGGATGCTTTTCGAGATCGGTTGGGTGCTGAAACTGGATCCGAAAAAAGACCGAAGCGGTTTCCATATAAAAGGGCTTGAACACCTGAAGAACGCAGTGGACCGACGAAAAGGGGTGTTGCTGCTCACCGGACATATCGGGAACTGGGAAGCGCTGCCGGCCGTAGCGGCCATGTGCAATGTTCCCACGAGCATCGTGTATCGTCCCCTTGATTATTTGCCATTAAACCGGTTTGTGGAACAAACCAGGAGCCGATTCGGTGCCGGGCTCATTCCAACGGCCCGCTCCATGAGAAAAATCATCAGAACCCTCAAGAGGGGCGAATGCGTCGCCATGCTGATGGATCAGAATTTTGACTGTCATGAAGGGGTTTTTGCAGATTTTTTCGGGCACAGTGCCTGCACCAACAAAGGCCTTGCCCTGCTGGCCCGGAAAACAGAAGCGGCAGTGGTGCCGGCATTCATGGTTCGCGACGGGATCGGGTATCGGGTGGAGATCGGGCCGGAATTGCCGTTTGTCCACACTGGTGATAAGATCAAGGATCTTGAGATCAATACATCGCGATACAATCGGGTGATCGAGTCGTTCATCCGCCGGTATCCGGACCAATGGTTCTGGGTGCACCAGCGATGGAAAACCAAGCCGTACCATCCCTGGCCGCGAAAATTGTGATGGATGTTCTGTTAAAAACGTTTAGAATTGGATGTATAAAGGAACTTTGCCATCAAACCCATCGATACGGGAAAAATTAATCGCCTTCTCATTCGATCCACCAACTGGATCGGGGATGCCGTGATGACCACACCTGCTGTTCGGGCGATTCGAAAGGCTTTTCCGGACGCACGGATTACATTGCTGGCCAAGCCATGGGTACTCCCTGTTTTTGAAAACAGCCCCCATGTGGATGATCTGATGGGTTATGATGCCGAGGGGAGGCACAACGGGTTCGTCGGGAAAACACGGCTGGCGAGGGATCTTGGAAAGGGCGGGTTCGATGCGGCAATCCTCCTGCAGAATGCCATTGAAGCCGCCGTGATCGCGGGGATGGCCAAGATCCCGGTCCGTGTCGGTTACGATACCGATGCCAGGCGGCTACTGCTGACCCATCCGGTGCGATGCAGCCGCGGGATCAAAAGGGTCCACCAGACCGGGTACTATCTCAATATGCTAAAGAAAGCGGGATTTCCCGCAGAAAAGGGGCCGTTGCACCTGACCGTCTCCGAGCGCCACCGGATAAGGGCTTTAAATATTCTCCAAAATCACGGCGTCTCCCGTGACGAAAGGCTGATCGGCATTAATCCGAGCGCCGCTTTCGGGTCCGCCAAACAATGGTTTCCAGAGCGGTTTGCCGAGGCGGCAAACCGGATTCAGACCCAATACGGCACCAGGACCCTCATTTTCGGCGGTCCCGGAGACAGGGAACTGGGAAGAAGAATCGCCGGAATGATAAATGATACGCCCGTCGATCTGTCCGGGCAAACCACCCTTTCGGAAGCCATGGCCCTTATTGACACGTGTCGTTTGTTTATTACCAACGATTCGGGGTTGATGCACGTTGCCGCGGCTCTGGGCAGGCCGCTTATCGCCATCTTCGGTTCCACCAATCCCATCACAACCGGTCCTTTTTCCGGTAACAGCCGGATTGTCCGAAGCCGGATGTCGTGCAGTCCGTGCCTGAAGCCTGTGTGTCCTGAGGGCCATAAAAATTGCATGGCGCAGGTCGAGACGGATCGGGTCGTTCAGACCGCCGGGGAATTCCTGTGAAGATCCTGATTATCAAGATGAGTGCCATCGGAGATGTGATTCATACCCTTCCGGCGTTAAATGCCCTTAGACAACATTTCCCGGAGGCGAACATCACCTGGCTTGTGGAGGAGGCGGCGGCCGATTTGGTCGTTGGGCATCCGGCCCTTGACCGGGTGATCGTCTCTTGCCGGAAGCGGTGGGCGAAGGCGCTGCTGGCAGGTCCCCGGAAAGAGGCCCTGAAAGCGGCGGGAGCTTTTCTGCGGGCGCTCCGGGATACCCGTTACGATGTGATCCTGGATTTTCAGGCGCTGTTGAAAAGTGGTGTTATGGTAGCCCTTGCACGTGGGGGGCGCAAAATCGGATTTGACCGGGGCATGGCACATATGGAGCACAGCTATCTTTTGCTCAATGAGCGGATCCCTCCGGTGAGCATGGAGATTCACGCACTGGTCAGAAACCTGATGATGCTGGAACCGCTGGGCATCCATACACGGGATGTCACCTATCGGCTGCCGATTTCCGCCAAAGACCGTAAGACGGCCGGGTTGATTCTCGAATCCTCCGCTTTGTCACCGGGAAAGATACGAATTGCCATCAATCCCGTTGCCAAATGGGCCACCAAACTCTGGGAACCCCACAAGTTTTCACAGCTGGCCGACCGGCTTGCATCGGACCTTGGCGCCGGTGTTTTCTTCACGGGAGGTGTCGAAGACAGAAACATCATCAACGAGATAACGGGGAAAATGCGGAACCCGGCCCTTAACCTTGCTGGTAAAACCACCCTGAAAGAGCTGGCGGCACTGTATGAAATAGTGGATCTGCTGGTATCCACGGATACCGGGCCCATGCACTTGGGGGCGGCAGTGGGAACCCCCGTGGTGGCCCTGTTCGGTCCCACAGCGCCCTGGCGGACCGGTCCCTATGGCAGCCGGAATCGGGTGGTCAGAATCAATTCTTTCTGCAGCCCCTGTTTTAAAAGGGATTGCGAGAATAATTTCTGCATGACGAAGATATCTCTTGATCACGTATTTCAAGAAGTAAAAGGGACGGTCATCCGATGAAGGATTCATGTGGGATGGTTTCCGTTATCATTGTCAATTGGAACACCCGGGCCCTGCTATTGGAATGTCTCGAATCGGTGCATCGAACTTTAGATGCCATACCCTTCGAAGTGCTGGTGGTGGACAATGCCTCGGTAGATGACAGCGTTGTTGCCGTCAGGGCGGCATATCCCTCGGTCAAGGTGATGGCAAATAATCAAAACAGAGGGTTTGCCGCCGCAAACAACCGCGCCTTAAAGCAGATGGCGGGTAGATACGCACTCCTGCTCAACACCGACACCGTTTTGACCCAGGGGGCTGTAAAAACCCTGATCGATTTTATGGAAAAAAACGGGAACGCCGGGATGGTCTGCGGGCAGCTTTTGAACCGGGACGGGACACGCCAGAACTCCTTTGCCAATTTTCCTGGGGTATGGTCGCTGTTGTTCAATGAAAGCCTGTTGAGCCTGCTTTTTCCCGGACGATTTCCGGGCAAAAGGACTCAAACAGCCGAGCCTATGGAGGTGGACTCCTGTATCGGTGCCTGCATGATGGTCCGGAAAGCCGCAATAGATGCTGTTGGACTGCTGGATGAAGCATATTTTTTTTTCTTTGAAGAAACGGACTGGGCCAAAAGGATGCAACAATGGGGCTGGCGGGTTTTTTTCCTGCCGACCGCCCGGATCTATCACCTTCAGGGACAGAGCGTGGGGCATCACGTAAAATCCAGGAAACTGTTTTTCAGGTCCCGTTACACCTATTTGAAGAAATGGCATCAAAAAACCTATCCACTGTTTTTCATGCTGGTATTTTGTCGGCTGCTGCTCAATAACCTGTTGAACCTTGCGGGATTTATCGCTACCTTTGGGATGAACAAAAAAATGGGTAAGAAACTAAGCATTTATATCCAGCTTCTGGTCTGGCACCTGAAAGGGTGTCGCGGGATTGGCGGCGAGGCCGAATAAAGGGCAAGCGGACCGGCATGGAGCATTTTCGGTGAACATTTTTCATGCAGCGAATCTCAGGAAGATCCTGCTGATTCAGCTCGGGGACATCGGAGATGTGGTGCTGGCCCTTCCCTGTGCTTGTGCCCTCAGGGAACATTTTGCCGATGCCCGGGTTATGATGGCAGTCCGGGAAAAGGCGGCCCAGCTCATTGAAACGCATCCTTGCATCGATGGCGTCTTTGGGGTGGATACCACCCCGCGGAATGTCAAGACCGAGCTTCTCTATCAGACCGCTTTCTTTTCGAAGCTGAGAAGGGAGCGGTTTGATATGGCGGTTGAATTGAGAACCGGTCAACGGGGAGCGATCCTGGCCTTTCTGTCCGGAGCGGGCATCAGGGCCGCCTTTCATGCCAAGGACGGCGGCCTCTGGCGAAACCGGGTGTTTACACACCTTGTGACCCCTTACGCCACACCCGGAACACATGTGATCGAGCAGAATCTGAGCCTGCTGACGGCCTTGGGGATTCAAACCGCCCCAGCCCCCCGGCCGGCCCTAACGGTAAGTACTGCCCGGAAGAGAGCGGCTGACGATTTACTCCGGGCAGCAGGCGTTCCGGCCGGGAAGCCGTTGGTTGCCGTCCAACCCTTTTCCCTGTGGCGGTACAAGGAGTGGGGGCTCGATAAGACGGTCCGCCTGATCGATCATCTGACCGGTTCCCGCGACCTGTCGGTGGTCATCACCGGATCTGCGGATGAAAGGGATCGGGGGGATGATATTTTGAGGCGTTGCCGCGGAGATGTGTATAATCTGGCCGGACGCACCGAAATAGGCGTGTATGCGGCGCTGCTTAGTATCTGCAGGTTGTTTGTCGGCATGGACAGCGCGGGGCTGCACATCGCCGCTGCGGTGGGTACGCCGACACTGGGGATTTTCGGCCCGACTTCCGCCAACGACTGGGCGCCCAGGGAGGGGCGGCACCAGGTTGTTTACGAAACCATGCCCTGCGTGCCGTGCCGGCGCAAAGGCTGCATGGGCAGCGGAATCAGCCGCTGTCTTGAAAAGTTGAGTGTCCGTGACATCGCACAAAAGGCAGGGGATCTGCTGAACAGGGGGGCGTCGTTTAAACCGTCGCCAAATGGCGGGTGAGCGGACTCCCGTGAGCCGC
>CAZWAE010000067.1:0-16273 GCA_964631805.1 uncultured Desulfobacteraceae bacterium
TGCCACGTGCGCCGCTGCCGTGTTACCGTCCAACGTCTTCATCTTCTTGGCCATTATATAGCTCCTTTTGATTTCTGATGCTTATCGTTTTGGTTGTTTTTCAAAAGATACAGGCTGTTTAAAAAAAAGAGAATTGATCACGGAAGGTCCCCAAAATCCGGAACGGTGATACCGGCAGACCTTTCTAATCCAGCAGGTTGGCAAAAAAGTCATTTCCTTTGTCATCGACGATGATAAACGCCGGGAAATCCTTCACCGTGATCATAAATACCGCCTCCATCCCCAACTCTTCAAACTCGATGGTTTCGACCCGGGTGATACACTCCTTGCCCAGCCGGGCGGCTGGTCCTCCGATGGACCCAAGATAGAATCCCCCATTTTTTTTGCAGGATTCGGTGACCTGGGCGGACCGGTTGCCCTTTGCCAGCATGACCATGGAACCGCCCAGCTCCTGAAAAATCGGTACGTAGGGGTCCATTCGTCCGGCAGTGGTGGGCCCGAAGGATCCGGAAGCATACCCGGGAGGTGTTTTGGCCGGTCCGGCGTAATAGACCATGTGGTTTTTCAGGTAATCGGGAAGACCCTGGCCGCTGTCCAGCCTCTCTTTCAGCTTGGCGTGGGCGATGTCCCTCGCCACCACGATTTTTCCGGTGAGCAGCAGCCGGGTGGCAACCGGATACCGGCTCAAGGTGGACCGGATCTGTGCCATGGGCTGGTTCAGGTCGATGGATACCGCCTCCCCGTCCGATGCGGCGGGTTCGGGCAGATATTTCGCCGGATCGGTTTCCAGCGCTTCCAGGAAAATACCGTCGCCGTTGATCTTGGCCTTGATGTTCCGGTCGGCACTGCAACTCACACCCAACCCCACCGGACATGAGGCGCCGTGTCTCGGCAGACGGATTACACGGACATCATGGCAGAAATATTTTCCGCCAAACTGGGCGCCGATACCCAGCTGCCTGGAGATATCGAGTATCTGTTTTTCCACCGCAAGATCCCGGAACGCGTGCCCCAATGCATTCCCGGAAACGGGAAGCGCGTCCAGGTATCCGGCGGATGCCAGCTTCACCGTTTTCAAGTTCATCTCCGCAGAAGTGCCCCCCACGGCAAAGGCCAGGTGGTAAGGCGGACAGGCGGCGGTACCGAGGGTCTTCATCTTGGCCGTCATGAAAGCGGCCAGGCTATCGGGATTGAGCACCGCCTTTGTTTCCTGGAACAGGTAGGTTTTGTTGGCGGAACCGCCACCTTTCGCCATAAAGAGAAAGGAATAAGCATCGCCCTTGACGGCATACAATTCAATCTGCGCCGGCAGGTTGCAGCCGGTGTTTTTCTCTTCATACATGGTCAGGGGGGCATTCTGGGAATACCGGAGGTTTCCCCGGGTGTAGGCATTGTAAACCCCTAGAGAGAGGGCTTCTTCGTCGTTAATGTTTCCGGTCCACACCCGCTGACCCTTTTTCCCCATGATGATGGCCGTTCCGGTATCCTGGCACATGGGAAACTCACCCTCGGCTGCGATCACCGCATTCTTGAGCATCTCAAGGGCCACATAACGATCATTGTCGGAACTTTCCGGATCCTCCAGGATGCGGGAAAGCAGCTTGAGATGAGAGGGTCTCAACAGATGGGAGACATCCTTAAACGCCTGTTCGGCCAGCAGGGTAAGACCTTCGGGATCGATCTTCAGGAACTCTTTCCCCTCAAACCTGGCGGAGGACAAATGCTCCGTGGTCAGCAGCCGATACGTTGTGGTATCTTCCCCAAGGGGAAACATCTCCTGATAGGCAAATTCAACCATTTTCTCTCCTGAGGGAATCGCAAATCGAATTCCGGGGTTAGGAACCCTGCAAAGAAATATTCGGTGAGACGGGATCCATTTCGCGATTTAATAGAAAAAAGATTAAACGTTATTTTTAATAAGCTTAAACAAGAGATGTCAAGGGATTTCAGCAGGAATGCAAAAGAGATATTGCGGTGGCGTAAACAGATATATCGAGATTAAGGGGTGATGTCGGGGAGGTCCACAAGGGCGGTGTCATATGGAGTAACAGTTTGATAAAACATCACATACACGACAAAAAGGCCTGGTTCAAAGGCGCTGCCGGGTCCGGACCGACTGCCTGAACAGCGCCATGGAGACATGTTTCCAGAGCGCTGGTCCCTTCGGTCCGGTCTACCACCAGGTCATGACCTCATCGGATGTAAAAATGAGATCGATCAGCTCCTCATAGTCCGGTTCGATCCCATCCACCTCGAAAAGCGGAATGTTGAGGCAGTTATAGCCCAGGGAGAGGGCGCACATCAATTCCCGTTGCGTATCGTCGGGCGGCGTCAGGAAAATATGAAGTTTTTTTCTACGCTGTGCCATTTAGGCTCCTTGCATCAAGACCGGTTTCCGAAGGGAATGATCAGGTCCATTTTTTTCAATTCCCTTGCAATCTCTCCAACGGACATATGTTTGAAGTTGTGCTTTTTATTGGCTTCAACATTGGAATAGTATTCACACTCCATCTCCTCGAGCCATTCCAGGTTCTCCTGGAGCGCTTCGGTCATCTTCACCTCAGCACCGATAACGAAAAGGTATGCCCAGAAGTTGTGCACGGCAAGGCCCAGCGTTGTCCGGCCGCCCTCCCACACATCCTCGGGTCTCCGTACCACAACGGCACAGTGTTTGATATGTTCCATGATGATTCACGGCTCCTTTTATTACGAAGCGGTTTCAGAAGGTCAGGTAGCGGTCGCAATTCAAAATCATTTCCGCATGCCATGACTGAGTGGCGAACGCCTTTTCATCCAGTCCCTCGATAGGCCTTTCAAGCCTGTTGTCCTTGAAGCCGACCCTGCATATCGCCACTTCGGCCAGTTCCGTCAATTCCTTGAATCCCGGTTGTATGCTGAGCCGGGTCCCGATGTGTGTTAAAAACACCTGAACACCTACATCCCTTTTTTTTGCCGCCCTGCAAACCCTGATCAGTTTGTCAAGATGCTGGTCGGAACTGACATAAATACCGAGTGTTTTTCTCATTATCTCTCCTGTGATTTACAGTGGTTCATCTGACGGTTGGATCAACGTATCGGCCACCATGGAGGAGAGGATCAGTCCGATCAGTCCGTTTCCCAGAAATACGTCGTGGGGGATCACCTGCAGGAGTTCCAAATCCCATATCAGTTCCAGGTGCCCGATAAAGAGCAATAGGAGCCCTACGTGAAATATCATCAGCCACATCCAGAAAATCGGCTTGTGCTTCCTGACGGTGGGAAACAGGAAAGTATCATGCAGCGCCCAGAGCCATGCCGGCTTTTTTACCGGATAGATTTGAAGTGTTGTCGGATGGGAGGGCTGTCGAATGATATGGACGAGTCGAATCGCCGTTCCCAGGACAAATACGGCCACAGCCAGATAAACCATTGGGATGAGAACAATAAAGTATACGGCTTCCAAACAACCCTCCTTAAGAATCGCGCCTGCACCCAAACGTGTTTCGGGGCAACGGGAAAGAAAGTCCGGGTGGGGTGCCCTGCCCACCCTCCGGTCCTCTCCGTTACGCTGTGCGCTTGATGTAAAACCTGTAAAAGTCTTCGCCCTCTTCCGTCTTTACGATTTCATTGCCGCTGGTTCTGGCCCAGGCTGGAAAATCGGTCAAAGAGCCGGGATCAGTGCTGATCGCCTCTATTATCTGGCCGACCTCCACCTCCTTGATCCCCTTGCTGACTTTCACCACCGGCATGGGGCATGGCAGCCCCTTTAAATCCATTGTCTTTTCTATTTTGAAATCCTCACCCATCTTGTCCTCCTCGATCGTTCCGTTATGGTCGGTTAACATTGAACATCAGATAAACAGCTGAACCCGGCTGTCTTTTGCCTCTTCCAGAAATTTGGCAACTCCGCAAAAGGTCAGGTCCTTGTAGTCGATCATCTCTTCCCGTTTGAAGCCCATCAGGTCCATGGACATCTCACACACATAGATTTTCACTTCCAGCTCTTCCGCCATCTCCAGCATCTGCTCCAAGGAAGCGACATTCTTCTGTTTCATCAGGGTTTTCATCATCATGGTGCCCATGCCGCCCATGTTCATTTTTGACAGTTTGACGCTGCCGGTGCCTTTCGGGAGCATCGCGCCAAACATTTTTCCCATGGTATCCTTGCCACCCACCGATTTGTTTCTGTCCCTGAGTACGGGTGTTCCCCAGAAAGTGAAAAACATGACGGCCTCAAGCCCCATGGCCACAGCGCCGGTGGCGATCACGAACGATGCAAGCACCTTGTCCATATCGCCGCTGAAGACCACCATGGAAAGTTTGTCCGAGGGATTTTTGCTGTCCATGGCCTCTACCTTGGCCCTGAGTTCAGATATCTGGGTTTCCAGATCTCCCAGATCGACTGCATTGGCGAGTTCACTTGCCATATCGCGCCTCCTTTCCTTCACGTTGTCAATATTATTTTACAAATTTTTTCAATATATTATAAGTTTTTATCGCTTATATTGTTCATATTATGTACCTTAAATTCAAGTTTTTATGCTCCAATTTTTTTGGATCGGCGGGCGAACCGGATATCGCGCCTAGACCATAAGTTCCTTGACGGCTTCCATGGACGCTTTTAAAATTTCGAGGTTGGTCAGCATGGTCTTTCGTTGGGATTTTTCCATCTGCAACAGGACTTCATGATGTATAGTTGCATTGAACTCATTTATTTCATTAAGCTTTTGTCGCCCCTCGGGTGTCAGGCAGAGCAGTGTCACTCTTGAATCCTCCGGGTCCCGTACCCGTTGGACCATCTTTTTTTTGACCAGTCCTGCAATAATTTTGGTCACCCTGCTTTTGACCACGTTCATTTTCAAAGCAATGCTCTTGGAGGTCAGATACCGTTCACCGTCAAAAAGAAGGAGACACCGCAGCTCCGCGTCCGGCAGATCGAACCGCTCACTCTGGTACTGCATTCGCTCCTGACAGCACTGATAAAGCTTAATGACAAGGGCTTGAAACTGCACGAGCTGATTCCGGGAAACTGTTGGATGTGCCTGTTCGGATATTTCGTTCATGATATGAACTATATCACCTTATTTTTGTTTGTCAACTCGGTTTTTAGTGACAAACATCTTTTCCGTCAGTCACATCACCTTCCCATCCGGCTGCCCAATTGTCCGCAGGCGGCCATGACCTCCCGCCCCCTGGAATAGCGTCTCTGCACGTTGACATGGCGATCAATGAGCCGGTCGCGGAAGCGGTCGATCTCTTCCTCCGACGGGGCGTTGAAACGTGTGTCGGTGCCCGGGTTGAAAGGGATCAGGTTGACCTTTGCCCGGAGGGGTTCGAGCCAGAGCGTCAGGTTGCGGATGCAACCCGCGCCATCGTTCACCCCGGAAATCAGGACATAGGCAATCATGATGTCGTAACCTTTTTTGAGGGGAAAGGCGGAGAGGATCTTTTGGAGGGCGGAAAGGGGATTTTTCCGGTTGATGGGCATCAACCCGGATCTGAGATCGTCGTCGGGAGCATTGAGGGATACGGCCAGTTTCAAATGGGGCATTTTAAGGTCGGCCAGCTTTATGATGCCGTCGATTAGGCCAACCGTGGAAACGGTGATATGTTTTTGGGCAATGTCGAGCCCCCGCTGGTCGCTCAGCACCCGAACCGCCTGAACCACCGCGTCAAAATTGTCGAAGGGTTCGCCCATACCCATGAATACCACGTTGCGGATACGATCCCCGTATCGCCTGCGCGCCGTGAACACCTGCCCCACAATCTCTTCGACAGTGAGCTGGCGAACCAGCCCCATTCTGGCCGTTTCACAGAACCGGCATCCCATTCGGCACCCCACCTGGCTGGATACACAAACCGTAAGGTGGGTTTCAAGGGGCAGAACCACCGATTCGATGCGGTGTCCGTCGGAGAGGCCGGTGACAAATTTCACGACACCCTCCTGCCGTACCTCATCCACCACGGTCCCCGGTGTAAATACCATGTCCCGTTTGAGCCGACCGGTGAGTCCGGGGGATCGCCCTATCTTGTCCGCTACCCAGGCTTCCGGGTTGAGGTTCTTGTAAAACTCCCGGTAGAGGGCCGCCGCCAGTGTCGGCCCCTTGTCGTAATGCACCTTGAAGGCATCGACGAGATTTTCGTAGGTCAACTCCAGCAGCCGCAGCATGGTACCGCTCCCCTTCCCCGCCCCGGCCCCTTATCAAATTTTCCGGGACCGGATTCCGGGGAAAAGACCCGTTGCAAATGGACCGTGTTATTCTTCGACCACTTCAGCCTTTTCGATGACAACCGGTTCCACCGGCACATCGTCGTGGCCGCCTTTGCTGCCGGTGGCGACGGCCTTGATTTTATTGACCACGCCGTGCCCCTTCACCACCTTGCCGAACACGGCATATCCCCAGCCGTTCGGGTTTTTGGCAGTATGATCGAGAAACGAATTGTTTTTCACGTTGATAAAAAACTGAGCGGTTGCACTGTGGGGATCCATGGTCCGGGCCATGGCAAGGCTGTATGCCTCATTTTTGAGTCCGTTGTCCGCTTCGTTTTCGATGGGAGCTTCGGTCTTTTTCTCCTGCATCGCATCGTTCATACCGCCCCCCTGGATCATGAAGCCGTCGATGACACGATGAAAAATCGTACCGTCATAGTGGCCGGCATTGACATACCCCAAAAAATTGGCCGCCGTCTTGGGGGCTTTCTCCACGTTAAGCTCAATAACAATCTCCCCCATAGTGGTTTCAAGTTTTACCATGATTCATCTCCTTTGTGTATTTTTCCGGATGCCGCACATTTTTGAGCGCTGTCGGCATCGATTTTAATCCTTACCGGTACAAACGGATGCGGCCCCGTGTGAATATGGTTGAAATCCACCCCAACGCCGTATGTCCGCCGGCGACGACTCAATATCACAAGCCCTGATCGTAGCCAACCTTTTTTAGGATACAATTGCTTTACGACCGCCGCCTTTCACGCTATCCTAAGGTGGTAAAATAAAATAGCCGATTCACAACATAAAGGCGCTTGGATCTCTGTGTATCATTTGAGTTCAATCCAGTAAAACAACGGGCTCAAGCGCCTGTAAAACTGAACAGGAGCGGGTATAATGGATCAAAACAGATTGCAGTCCGTTGAGTTCACACCCGGCAGGTCGGTGGTCGCAAGATTATTGCCCGGCACCGATTTGATCGAGGGCATTTCAAAACTGTGCGTGGCGCATGACATTAAAAACGGCTCCATCCTTTCGGTTATCGGGACGCTGGAATATGCCACGGTAGTATATGTCATCCCCGATAAAGATGCCGAAATCGGCGTGGCGTATGTCCCCCCGAAGCGCATCGATGGGCCGTTGGAGATTTTGTCAGGGCAGGGGTTTATCGGTCAGACCTCGGATGGACGCTTGAGCATTCATCTGCACGGGAGCATGAGCACGCCCGAAATGGAAGTGGTGGGCGGGCATTTTACAGAAAACGGAAACCGTGTGCTGGCCACGATAGAACTGCTGGTCCAGGAAAGCAAAGGGGTCCGTATGCTTCGGGAACCGGATGCCGAGACCGGCTTTACCTTATTTAAATTCCATAAAAAACGGCATGAAAAATAAAAAACAGATCTGGTTTTCCGGGATTTTGGCCGGCACCCTGACCCTGATCGACATTTTTCACAAAAAATACGGCGGGCTATTGACCGGCGGTAGAGAATCGCTCTCCCACACCTGGCGAGAAATCGCAGGGATGACGCCCCTGTTTCTGGCGACGTTCATCGTCTCCTTCTTAGGGGCGTATCTCTATTTTGGATATACGCGTCGCAAATAGAACATTTGTCCGCCGTCCTAAGCAAATGGCATCCTCTCCCATCTCCGCTTCAATGTTGACATTGATCTCGACCTTGTTTTAGGTTGATCCAGTCCGTTTCCCGTCATGACCGGCACATGAAGCCATTTATTCATTGTCTTGCGCAAAGGGAGAGCGTTGGAATCAAGCCTTTTCATTGACCTTCTGAATGAATACAAAGTGGTACTGATATTCCAGTTTCTCGTTATCCTGGCCGTCACCTATTGTTCCGCCCGGCTTCCCTCGCTGGATTTAACACCGAAAAACGTATCGGTCAAAAGGAGAGGAACAGGGAAAAAGCTTTTATGGACATTTTCCGCTCCCCTTTTCGTTGTTCTGATCACAATAGGGGTGGTGTATCAGAACGCGCGTGATGCCAGGAAAAACGCCATCAGCCTCAGCCTCATCAACAACCGGTTGATCGAATTTCCCAATGCCATCGGGAAGATGGAAAGGAACCTGTACATTCCGTTTCGGTGCCAGTTTCCCGAAAACAAAATCAGGGCCAAGTTTTTTCGATACAACCGGGGGAAAAAAGAGAACATCAACCGGAAGATCGATCAGCACAAGGACGCCACCCAGGCCGCCAGAGTTTCTCTTACCGGGAATGGTGAATTTCTATGGATCGACGGCGGCAGCGCCGATGTCAACATACCGATTTCGGCCAGCTGTATCCGGAACGGACAGGTCAAAATCCTCATTTCCCTGTTTGACGGATCCACCGAAACGTTCAGCGTTCCATTCGTGTTTGAAACCCTTGCACCTGTTCCGGAAACAAGGAATGCCTGGATCATCTCATCGGAGATCACCCAATCTGAAATCGGGGTGAACGCCGGTACTAAACTGTCTCTCAACGTCGTCAATAACGGCAGCGAGGGGATGTTCCGATTTATTCTCAATATCCTCGACCCCGCCACGCGGAAAGTGATTCCTAAGGATATGTACAACCTCCAAACACCGGCGGAATTAGCCGTCACTCTGCAACATGGCAGAACTCATAGAAACGAATGGCCGATCATGTTCAAAAAATCCGGGTTGTACCTGTTAAGCGCCTCTGTAGAGAAGAAAATCGATTACCTCAATCTACCGATAAACCGTAAAAACTGGGAAAACAGCTATAACCACCAAAACCTGCTCATCACCGTCGGAGACAACACGGCCCATGGAAAGCAAACCGAGACCCTTTCCGCTAAAACAACGGGAAATGCTTCGGTTGCAACGAAAGAAAAGACCGCCGGCGATCACTCATTGCAACCGGCGATGGAAACCATCGATCTTGTCTTCTTTTTTGAAATCGAAACACAGCGGGGCGGCGGCGTGCTGTACGAAGGCCCATCGGAACAAAGCGGTATCATGGTGACTAACATCCGGCAGGGAGCAAATGTAAAGGTTTACGGAAAGGGACGAAACGCGTGGGAGGTCATTGCCAATTCTGATCGCTATGTCCGGACGGAAGTGACCAAGCTGAACAAAACCGGTTACATGGATAAAAAGTACTTTATCATTAACTAACATCTCAAAAACAGAGATCAATGACATGAACAATAAAAATGACAACGGAAATCTGGATAGGGTCGTTGCCGAGGCCCTGAAAAACAGGGAACTCAGGGAAAAAACATACCGCGAGCGGGCACTGAAAATGTATCCGTGGATCTGCGGTCGCTGCGGACGCGAATTTTCCGGAAAGAAACTTCGGGAGTTAACGGTTCACCACCGGGATCACAATCACGACAACAATCCGCCGGACGGCAGCAACTGGGAACTGCTGTGCGTCTACTGCCACGAAAACGAACACTCACGCCTCCATGAGGCGGACAGTTACGGCGGAGACCTGACACCGGATGGCCCCTCCGAACCCATTGCCACGGACAAACCCTTTGCTGACCTGGCAAATCTGCTAAAGGGCAAAAAATAGCATGGCAAATGAAAACCCGGATACTAAAATCCTGGCGACGGAATCACTCCGAAACGACCCGGGAGGATCAAACCTGACCCTCATCGGAATGCCGGGGGCGGGGAAAAGCACCATCGGCATCATCCTGGCCAAAGTCCTGACCTACGGTTTCATCGACACCGATGTCCTGATCCAGATCAACCGGCAAAAATCACTCCAAGAGATCATCGATAAAAGTGGACACCTCCATTTGAGACGCGTGGAGGAATCTGAGATTCTAAAAATCAATCTTACTTGCACCGTAATCGCCACAGGGGGCAGTGTCGTCTATAGTGAAAAGGCGATGTGCCACCTTCGGAATATTTCGAGAATTTTTTTTCTAAGGGTCGATTACGAGGAGCTCCTGTCTAGGATACACAATTTTTCAAAGCGGGGGATTGCTAAATCAAAACATCAGACCTTCAGGGAATTGTATCAGGAGCGGCAAGATCTCTATCTAAGATATGCGGACAAAACCGTTGATTGCAGCGGTCGGGACCAGGAGGAGATCGCAGAGATCATCGCCGGTGTGTTCAGGGGGGAAGGAGATAGAAAAAAGCAGTGACAACCTCCTTTTCAGAATTTATATTAGCGGATTACGATGAAGTGATCTCGCTTTCATTTTCAGAGACAACAAAAATGGCGTTGCGTTTTGGGATCGCATGGGTTGGACATTTCGATCCGATATCGGGGTGATATCCAAAACCATTTCGCAAGCATCTTAAAAAAGGGAGTAATTTCCATTTGACAACCCATTGTCGTCAATTTAAAATTATATGATAACCCTCCAATATAAAGAGATATAGTAAGGAACCCGATATGCCGATATATGAATTTTATTGCAGCCACTGCAACACCATTTACAACTTTTTCTCCAAATCCGTGAACACGCGCAAAAAGCCCAACTGCCCGACATGCAAAACCCGAAAGCTCTCCCGGCAGATGTCCGCTTTCGCCATCACCGGTCGGGCCAGCGAGGACAGCGATATGGACGACCTGCCCTTCGATGAGACCAAGATGGAACAGGCCATGCAAATGCTTGCAGGGGAAGCAGAAAATATGAACGAAGAGGACCCGAAACAGGCCGCCAACCTCATGCGGAAACTGACCCACATGACCGGACTTGAACTGGGTCCGGGGATGGAGGAGGCGCTGAGCCGGATGGAAAGCGGTGAAGACCCCGAATCTGTGGAAGCCGAGATGGGCAGCCTGCTCGAAGATGAGGATCCCTTCCTGCTACCCGGCAAAAAAGGAAAGGGCACAGGAGTTAAACGCGCAGCTCCCAAGCGGGATGAAACCTTGTATGATCTATAATATCCCATCTACCTCTGACCTGGCCCAGAGGACAGACTTTCATCGGGAAACGCAACCATGACGAACCGGTATTTGGACCGCCTGGAAGTGATTAGGGGAGATATTACCCGGCTTGCAGTCGACGCCATTGTCAATGCGGCCAACACGTCGCTGCTAGGCGGGGGCGGTGTTGACGGCGCCATTCACAGGGCCGCCGGTCCCGACCTGCTGGACGAATGCCGGCGCATCGGCGGGTGTCCCACCGGAGAAGCCCGCATTACCAAGGGGTATTCACTCAAAGCAAAGTTCGTCATCCATACGGTGGGCCCTGTATATGGTGGCACCTCCGAGGACGGCAGGCGCCTTGCCAGCTGCTACCGGAACAGCCTTGCCCTGGCCCTGGAAAACGGCGTCCGCACCATCGCTTTTCCGGCCATCAGCTGCGGCGTCTACGGATATCCCATCGGGAAGGCCTGCCGGGTGGCCGTGGACACCACCTGCGAAATACTGGCCCGCCACCGGTCCCTTCAAAAGGTGACCTTTGTCCTTTTCTCGGAAAAGGATCGGCAGGTGTATCTGAATTATCTGGAACAACTCATCGCCCCCGGCATAAATCCTTAAAACACCAGCCGTATCCCGCTATCCATACAGACCTTGTTCTGCGGGATGGACTCGTCCATTGTCTGTACTCCCGCCTTTCAGCCGCCCTCCATTAATCGGATCTATCGGTATTCGGCAGATCCGGCGGGGCATTCAAGAGGGTGTTGACAAACGCATTCTTTGGACTTAATTTAACGGTCAATTGAAATAAGAGGGATTGTCAACAGCCTGCTTTATCAGCAGGCTAAATTTTTAAAGGAGAATGTCATGCTAGAAGTAACCCCCTTGGCGGTTGAACAGATCGCCGAATATTTTAAAGACAGAGAAGTGGCGCCCGTCAGAATTTTTCTCAACGAAGGCGGATGAGGCGGCCCGTCCCTGGCCATGGCTCTGGATGAGCCAAGAGATAACGATGATGTTCACGAGTTTAACGGTTTTAAATTTCTCATCGATAAAGAACTGGGAGAAAAAGCTCAGCCCATCAAGGTTGACTTCAGTGGATTCGGCTTCAAAATCGACTGTGCCATGGTGTTCGAGCCTGCCGGTGACGGTTGCTCCGGTTGCGGAACCACCTGCAGCTGATCCGGCCGATCATGTCAGATTAATATAAGGCAGCCCTTTACAGGGCTGCCTTTTTTTTTAAACTTTTCAAAACAGGAGGGAATCGCAATGTCGCTGATCCAATACACCCTGGATGACCATGTGGCAAAGGTCACCATGAACAATGGGGAGAATCGGTTCAATCCCGAATTTCTCAATGCATTTCTGGATCTGCTCGACCAAATTGAAAATGACACGGATGCAAGGGTGATGGTTGTCACCTCCTCCCATGAGAAAATTTTTTGCAACGGCATCGACCTCGAATGGCTGGTACCGGTGATCGGGGAAGGTGATCTGGACACGGCTAAAAATTACTTTTTCCTGATGAACAAGCTGTTCAGGCGAACCCTTACCTATCCCCTGATTACCATCGCCGCCATGAACGGCCACGTGTTTGCCGGCGGCGCGATATACAGCTGCGCCTTTGATTTCCGGTTCATGCGGTCGGACCGGGGGTTCTTCTGCCTGCCGGAGGTGGATCTGGGCATCCCATTTCTGCCCGGGATGAATGCCCTGCTCAAAAAGGCGATCCCGCTGTATAAACTGGAGGAGATGCAATACACCGGTCGGCGTTACACGGCAGAGGCGTGTGAAAAACACCACATCGTCCGGAAGGCATGCCATATCGACGACCTCATGGCGGAGGCCATGGATTTTGCAAAAAACATGAAGAAAGATCGCGCCATTGTCCGGGAGTTGAAAAAACGGCTGTACCGGGATATCGTCCACACTCTGGATGTCGAGGATGTTCCCTATATCGAATCCGGAAAATTCAACATCGATTTGGCATAATATCCCCGGGAAAGGATGGCGAGAAGTGAAATCATTTATGGAGATTGTCCAGGGGAGACGGAGTGTCCGGAAATATGAGGAAAAATCAGTTCCGGAAGAAACCCTGAACCGGGTGCTGGAATCAGTGCGCTGGTCCCCCTCCTGGTCCAACACGCAGTGCTGGGAGATCATCAATGTCAGGGACCCGGAACTGAGAAAGGAGGTTCAGGCATGCCTTCCCCCCAAAGGAAACCCGGCTTACAAAGCGATTGTCAGCGCCCCCGTCCTGCTGGTGCTCTGCGGTAAATTAAAAAGATCCGGCTGCTACCAGGAGATGGAGACGACAAAGTTCGGGGATTGGATGCTGTTCGACCTTGGCATAGCCGCCCAGACCCTATGTCTCACAGCATGGCATTACGGACTGGGGACGGTGATTGTCGGCCTGTTCGACCATGATAAAGCGGCCTCGGCGCTAAACGTCAGAAAGGGGTATGATGTGGTCGCCCTGATCCCCATGGGGTATCCCGCCAAAATATCTAAAGCCCCGGCAAGAAAGGCATTGGCGGACTTTGTGCATGACGATGTATTTCGATAGGATCTATCCGGCCCTCCTTCCGGTAAGTCCGTACATGAATACGGCTCCAGCTGTGCTCCCGATGAAATCCGCAACGGCATCCAGCACCTCCGCGTTTCGTTGGGGGACAAAATACTGGTGGATTTCATCACTGATGCCATAGCCTGAAGCAAACAGTACGCTGAATATGAACGCACGTTTCATATTGGACCCGGTGGTTGTCTTCTGGTAGGCACGATAGAAAAGTACCGATAGAACAGCGTAAGCACCGGCATGCAGCACTTTGTCCAGCCCGGGCAGGTGCGGCACACTTTCCGGAGACGGAAAAGCGGACTGCAAGAATATGGCCAGACAGTATAGGAAAACGGGCAGCCAGTAACACAGAAAAAGCGTCATCCTATCTGGTTTTTCTGGACATTGCCCGGACATCATTCCCCGAAAATACTCAGTTCCAATCGCCTCGACCGTGCATGGGACAGCACCGTCTCGAGAAATTGGTCATGGGACACACCGTACCGGACTTTCCCATCCAGCGTCCGCACCGAAAGGGTTCCGGCGGCCTTTTCCTTTTCACCGATCGTTAATATCAACGGGATCTTGTCCAGCTGGGCCTCTCTGACCTTCCGGTTCAGGCTCTCGGTCCGCTGATCCACTTCAACCCGCAGGCCGGCAGCCCGCAGGGTATTACTCACCTCGACGGTGTAGGAATTCAAGCTATCGTTGATGGGCAGAAGCCTTACCTGGACCGGCGTGAGCCACAGGGGAAATTTACCGGCAAAATGCTCGATCAGGATTCCGAAAAATCGCTCGATGGAGCCGTAAATCGTTCGGTGAATCATAATCGGTCGATGCCGTTCATTATCGGCGCCGATATAGGTTAAATCAAACCTCTCGGGCAGGGACATATCGAGTTGGATCGTGCCGCACTGCCAGGTCCGGTTGAGGGCATCTTTGATATGGACATCAATCTTGGGTCCGTAAAATGCGCCATCTCCCTCGTTGATCTTGTATTCCTTCCCGTATAGATCGAGCGCCGACTGCAGTCCGGAAGTTGCCTGCTCCCACTCCAGGTCCGTGCCGATGGACTTTTCCGGCCGGGTGGAAAGCTCCAGCTGAAACCCGAGACCAAAAGTACTGTATATGCGTTCAACCAGCCTGAGGGCACCCAAAATTTCATCCTGAATATGCGCCGGCGTCATAAAAATATGGGCATCATCCTGGTGGAATACCCTTACACGGAACAGGCCGGAAATCACGCCGCTGAGTTCATGTCGATGAACCATACCGATCTCCGAGGCCCGGAGGGGAAAATCCTTGTAGGAATGCAGTTTGGTCCCGTAAATCAGCATGCCGCCCGGGCAGTTCATTGGCTTGATGGCGCATTCCTTGTCATCGATTACCGTGGTATACATGTTTTCCCGGTAGTTTTCCCAGTGGCCGCTTTTCTCCCAGAGGTTCCGGTTTAAAATGATCGGGGTTTTCGTCTCCACATACCCTGCAGCCAAATGCTCTTCCCGCCAGTATTCAAGAAGGGTGTTCCAAATGGTCATGCCTTTGGCATGGAAAAACGGCATCCCGGGTGCTTCATCATGAAAGCTGAAAAGGTCCATGGCCACGCCGATTTTACGGTGATTGCGTCTTTTCGCTTCCTCAAGAAAATGCAGGTGTTTTTTGAGATCCTTCTTATCAAAAAACGCCGTTCCGTATATCCGCTGTAGCTGGGCGTTGTTCTGATCCGCCCGCCAGTAGGCCCCGGAAACCTTCATCAGCTTGAATGCCTTGATGAACCCGGTGTGGGGAAGGTGGGGGCCCCGGCAGAGGTCGGTAAAATCTCCATGCTCGTAAAAGGAGATGGTGCCATCCTCAAGATCGGAGATCATTTCAAGCTTGTACGGTTCATCTTTGTAAAAGGAGAGGGCTTCTGATTTTGATACAATTTTCCGGACAAAGGGGAGTTTTGCTTTGACAGCCTTTCGCATTTCAGCTTCGATTTTGGGAAAATCCTCATCGGAAACAGGTCCCATATCGATATCATAATAAAAGCCCTCTTCCACAGCAGGGCCAATGGTGAGTTTGGCGTCGGGATAGAGGTGCAGAATCGCCTGGGCCATGAGGTGGGCCGCGCTGTGCCGCAGGATCTCTGTTGCCTCAGGATCCCGCGTGGTGATCAGGCGGATGCCGCCGTCTTTTTCGATCTTCCGGTTGAGATCAACGATGTCACCATCAATGGCCATGGCCACACAATTGCGTGCCAACCCCTCGGATATGCCTCTTGCCACATCCATTCCGGTGGGTGAATCTTCATACGGCTTAATGCTTCCATCAGGAAAAGTTAAATTTACCATTGCATGCTCGCTTAAAGTACTGATAAATAGTGTGTTGAATAAATACGACTATTTATGGGAAATCGACCCTTGGGTCAAGGAAAAACCCCATACCCGGAAAAAGGAAAACGGATGGGATCCTGCCGGTTCCAAACAAAACAATTCGCCCCAAAACGATTAAACACGAACCTGATAGAGATGCCGAAAATCAAGAATTCACACCGATTTTTTTCATATCGTTACGGAAAGCTGAAACTATAATGCCCGAGAAGATCAATATCATCACCTCTCTATCCGCCTTAAAATCCCTTGCTAGGAATCTTGCAAAATCAACGGTGGTGGCATGTGACCTTGAAGCCGACTCCATGTA
>CAZWAE010000067.1:16373-17468 GCA_964631805.1 uncultured Desulfobacteraceae bacterium
GGAATCTTGCAAAATCAACGGTGGTGGCATGTGACCTTGAAGCCGACTCCATGTACCACTACAAGGAAAAAGTCTGCCTGCTGCAATTGGCAACGGAGCAGGTGACCGCTGTGGTTGATCCCCTTGCCGTCCCAAACCTGGACCCCTTGAAACCTCTATTCAGGAATCCCGGCATTCGGAAGGTTTTCCACGGTGCCGATTATGACGTCCGCTCTCTGTACCGGGATTTTCAAATTGAGATCAACAACCTGTTCGACACGGAATTGGCCTGTCGTTTTTTAGGAGCACGATCAACTGGTCTTGAACCGGTTCTCAAAAAGGTGTTCGGTGTGGTCCTTGATAAAAAATACCAGAAACGGGACTGGTCCCGCAGGCCACTGCCGGAAGCTATGCTCCGCTACGCCGCACGCGATACCATCTATCTCGTGGACCTCTCTAAAATCTTACTGCTGCAATTGATAGAGAAGCAACGTTTCACCTGGGTAACCGAGGAATGCGAAATTCTTAGCCGGGTTAGAGCAACTTCCACAGATAACAAACCACTGTATCAAAAATTCAAAGGAGCCGGGCGCCTCAGCCGCCGGAATCTGGCTGTTCTGGAAGGGCTTTTGCAATTCAGGCAGAGCGTCGCCAAGAAAAAGGACCGTCCTCTTTTCAAGGTGATCGGAAGTGATGCCATAAAGAAAATAGTAGCCCGGCGTCCTGTTGACATGAAAACTCTGAAGGGTGCAAAGGCACTCAGTCCGCGCCAGGTGGAAATGTTCGGCAGCAATATTATCGACATTATCAAAACCGCCATGGCCATCCCGCCTAAAGAGCTTCCCACCTATCCCAGAAGCCGGCCCCCTGCCCTGGATCCGGCGGTTCCCAATAGAATACAAAACCTTAAGAATTGGCGGGATGCAAAGGCCAAAACGCTTAAAATGAATCCACCGCTACTTTTAACCAAATCGCTCATGGCAACCATCGCAGGGGCCAAACCCACACACATGGGACAGTTTACCAAATTGCCGGAGATGAGAGATTGGCAAAAAGAGGAATTCGGTAAAGAGATCATCGCACTTTTTAAAAACACCGAACAATAATCCTGAACCG
>CAZWAE010000068.1:0-10007 GCA_964631805.1 uncultured Desulfobacteraceae bacterium
GTGCAGTTTTCAAGAAATCGTTGTTTTTCCTTGAAGTAGCGATCAAGAATCGTCATTGATAAATTACTCCAGATTTCGGAATTTGATAGGGGCAGGAGCTTATAATGCCTTGTTTTTAGATGCGGTGATCCGGTTATATTAACAGCGGTTGCTTGCTGGCCTGCAATTCGGCCGAATATGATACATTTTTTATTTCTTGGCGATGGTCTTACCAACGGGTTCCCGTAGCCCCAGTGACTTGATATACGCGATGATGCGCCACCGGTCCATGGGTTCTATGGTGGTGGCGAGTGCGGGCTGGCGGCCGCCGGGGATTCCGAAGCTGATCTCCTTGAACAGCAGGCCTTCGTGCATGTTCTGGACTTTTTTGCTGCGAAGGTCGCCGGGGAGGGGGGCGAAACTCTGGCCCACCGTACCCATGCCGTCATGATATTTTCCATGGCATTGGATACAATAGGTGAGATAGGCTTTACGGCCGCTGGCAATCACTTCGGGGTGGCTGCGGTTGACGGGAGAGGTCAAGTCCTCACCTTTCGCGTTACGATAGAGGGCTTCTCCGCCGCCGAAGGGAACCACCCCTTTGGCCATCTCCAATATGGGCTCTTCGTGAGGCCTGACCTGGGGGGTTTCCCACATTCTGCCATATTTGAAATTGTTGTCATAATAGACGAGTGCGCCGTAAGCGGTCGAAAGGACGCAGACGATAACAGCGGCGACGATGATCAGCGGTCTCATCTATTCTCCTTTTTCCCCGCGGATGTGCTGGGGGTAGGGCAGCAGTTCATAAACGGCGTAGGACGATTCTCCGGGAACGTCCCGGACCGGCCGGTAATCCCATGTGGGCTGTCCGAGATCACCCACCCAGAAAAAAGTGTAAAAACCCTTTACCAGAATAAAGGATACCAGCAGACCGATGACGATCCAGTCGAGCATCTCCTTGTTTTTCTTCTCCGTTTTTTCCATCCTACAGCTTCACCTCCAGCAGGCCGTACCCCAAAATATAGAAAAATCCCCAGATGAGCGTGCCTGCGATAATCAATATCAACACCAGCGGAAACGGGGCGTTGCGGTCCTCGATGCCGTCCGGGAACCTGTGGGTGACCCGCGTCATCCGATCTTCGGAATCCTTGGTGTGAAAGTGGCTGTATGCCAGACCCACCCAAAAGACCACCATAAACACGAGGGTCGGGAACACGTAAAGCGCGATGTGCTGAAGATTGAGCAATTCATAAAACCGCATGATCCTACCTCATACCTCCTGAAACCAACGCGAATATCAATACGGAAGCCGTTGTGGCCAGACCGACACATGCCAGAAATCCCAATGCGAAGGTTTCGATCCGGCTGATTTTTGACGCCCTTTTCACCGGTGGTTCCGGTTCCTCCTCCAGCGGCAGAAACCGGGCTCGCTGCTGGTCGTTGAACTGGTCATTCTTGAGCGCCCAGAAAAACACCAGCAAACTGATGGCAAATCCGACGACCATGTAGGTGATAAAATATGGGTAATACATGTTGTTACTTCCAAAGTTTCAATTGTCAAATGGAAATCGGTTCCAAAACCGGTTCCGCCCGGCGATCCTGAATATCAGGGCTCGTAGGCCGCGTCGATTCCCTTGGGTTCCGCGTCGGCGTCCGTTTCGCCGATAAAGTATACCGCCACATAATTTCCCACGTCCCATATCTTCTCCGATTCCAGTTCCCGCTTAAAATAGGGCATGGCCGTGCCGGTGATGCCGTTCATGATCTGGTAGTAGAGAATCCCGCCGGAAACCCCACGGTTCTTTAGCAGGGTAAAGTTCAGCGGCGGGGGATACAGATAGGGCTGGGCCGGTCCCATCCCGTCGCCCACGGGACCGTGGCAGCCGAAACAGAAATCCTGGTAGATCCGGTGCGCCCGTGCCAGGCCCGCCTTGCTGGTGGGGTATGGATTTGGCACTTTGCGCCAGCCCTCGGGGACGTTTTCATGGAGCCATTTGACGTTTTCATCCGGTCCCGCCTCGTACGCCTTGATCGATTTTTCTTTCCAATAGCGCTGGCGCTTCATCCGGCTGTCCGCATCTTTCATACCCAGTCCCTGAACATAATCGGTGAGGATCTGGATCTGTTTTTCACCGAGAAATGAAAACGGGGGCATGATGGAAGCGGGTCTTGTGAAACGCGGGTTTACGAAATGGGCGATATGCCAGTCATCCGGATGCTCCCCGCCCTCTTGGGAAAGGTCGGAACCCGTGCGCTGGGACCCCAGGAGGATGGGCCGGTCCGCCACGTAATCCCCGGCCTGGGCAATCCTCTCGGCACCGATTCCCCAGTCGATGGCCCGTATGGATTGGCTGTGACAGTAGACACACCCGTTGGCGATATAGATCTTCCGGCCGGCCGCTTCCCGGTCGGTCCTGTTCCTGAAGATGTCGGACGGCTTTGTTTTATTGGTATGCTGGTACGGCAGGATCACCACGACGAACACAATGGCCGCAAGGATCATCAGGCTGCCGGTTATCACTGTCACGGGGGTCATCTTCATGTTGTCTGTACTCCACTCCCGGGATATAGCGTTTTGATGATATTGTAAAACCCGAGCACGGCCGCTCCGAATACCATTAACCCGATGGCAGCCCGCACAACGTAGTAAACATGGATCTCGGGCAGCACACGGTAGACGGTTTCACCGATGAACCACGCATTACCCTGGATGAGGCCGGCAATGGTTAATACCACGACAAAACCGATGGTTCCCAGCAGGATCATCCAATATTGAAAATCAGCGATCAGCCGGCTGTACAGCGGTCGTCCGGCCATTCTGGGAAGCACGTAATAGATTCCCCCAAGGGCGATCATGCCGGCAAACCCCAGCACGCCCACATGAGAGTGGGCAATGACCCAGTTGTTGAAATGGGTGATCCGCTGAACCTGGGGCAACGCCATCATGCTGCCCTGGATACTGACGAAAAAGTACATGATCGTGCCGGTAAAGACGAACTTGCCGCCGATATCGGCGTGGATCTCTCCCAGCTTACCCTTTGCCGTGTACCAGACATTGATGAGGAACACCATCACCGGGATCACCATGGCGACGCTGTCCACGGTGGCGATCACCTTCAGCCAGGTGGGTACCGGTACCTGAAGCAGGTGGTGGGTGCCGATATGGGTGTACACCACCAAAAGCGACCAGAAACCCACCAGGGACAGGGTATGGCTGTAAAGGGGGCTGCGGCATACCCGGGGGATGACGTAGTAGGTGACGGCGGCGGAAAGAGGCGTCAACAGCAGTCCGAACACGTTGTGCCCGTAAAACCAGAGCAGGATAGCGTCCGGAACCCCCATCAGGGCGCCGGTGTCCGGGCGCCAGATCACATTACCCATGGAAAAGGTACAGGAGGTCAGGATAACGCCGGCGCAGACGTACCAGACCGATACGTACAGGATCGGCTCTTTCCGTTGTCGCACGGTCATGACCACGTTATAGACGACCATCACGAAAACCGTGACGATCATCATATCAACAGGCCAGACCATCTCCGCATACTCCCGCCCCTGGCTGGCACCGGCGGCAAGGGAGCCTACCACGGCCACCAGCATGGCGTTCCAGAAGAGAGCAGTGACGATCCCGAGCTTTTCGCTGTACAGATCGGTTTTTAAAAGACGCGGCAGGAAATAGAATACCGCGCCGAGAAAGCCCGGCGTGACAAAACCGAACAGCACCAGGTTGACGTGGATGGGGCGCACCCGGCCGAAGGTGAGCCAGCCGATCCCTTTGACCAGGTCGGGTGCGATCAGCTCGGTGGCGCCAAGAAGCCCCATAAAGGTGGCGATCATCATCCAGAAACCCGAGGTGATGCAGAACCAGCGTGCGGTTTCATTTTTTTCATAAAGAACATCCGTCGCCAAACCGATTCTCCTCTTTATCGCGATGCTCCGTTGACGCCTGTGATGCGGCGTGTTTTCTTAAATCTTGACAATTCCTTACTTCCCGGCACGCTTCGCTAACTGTGGCAGGAACGCCAGCAGTCCAGGGGCGCTTTTTCCTTACGATGGCACTGGATGCAAAAACCCATCTTGAAGTGATTGCTTGCCAGCCGGTCCATGGTTTTTACCTCCCCGTGGCACTGTTCGCACGCGACCTCGCGTTTGATGTGGCGCTGGTGGTTGAACAATACATGCTCGGGAATATAGTTGACTTTCACCCACGGTGTGGGCGTGCGGGTATTGTAATAGCGATGTTCTTTTAAGATTTCCGGATGTTCCGGAATAATATAGTTATGGCAGTAGAGGCATTTTTCCACCGGCGGGATCCCCGGAAAGGTGGAGCGTCCCACGTAGGGATGGCAGAAGAGGCAATCGATCGTTTTCACCCCGGCGTGCAGCCGGTGCGAAAAAGGGATGGGCTGGACAGGTCCGATGCCGGCTTCAAGAGGGGTGTAAAAATAGTATAGAAACCCAAGGGTGAACACCACCGCCAGAATGGAAAGCATGATCGGTTTCCGGTTGTTGCAAATCCCGTAAAACAGATCTTTGACAAAGGTGAAGAGGTCTCCCAGTTTGCCTAGCTTGAGCAGGATTGCCAGCGTGATCAGGACGGTGCCTAAGGTAACGGCGGTGATGGTGATCAGCTCCATCAATTAGCCCCCCTTTTTTCAACCAGAAACAGTTCGGGAAACTGCTTGAGAAAGTAGGTGACTGCCCAGACCATGAGGGTCAGGAAACTCAGAAAAACAAAAAATTCCGGGATGCCGAAGGTCAGGGCCTTAGCACCGTGACTCAGGGCCGGGCCGATCAAGAGAAAGTGTTCCAGCCAGATACCGACGATGACGACCGAACAGAGCGCCATCATATATTTGGGTTTGGTTTTGATCTTCTGGTTGAGCAACAATAGAAAAGGAAGGATAAAAGAGACGATAAAGACCAGCCATGCCAATCTCTGCCAAGGGGGTGTCATGGTGCGCACGATTACATAATGGGTCTCTTCAGAGATGTTGCCGTACCAGATGACCACCATCTGGCAATAGAAAAAGTCAGCCCACACGAGGCAGAATCCGAGAAAGAGCTTTCCGACATCGTGGAATTGGGATGATTTGAGTGTAAAACCGCTGGCCGGATTCAGGTGAAGGACGGACGCGAAGATGATCAGTCCACCCAGCCCGATGTAAAAGGCCTTGACGAAACAATAGGCGCCGAAAAGCGTCGAATACCAGTGGGGATCCGCCGCCATGACCAGATCGAAGCCGATGAGGGAGAGCACCAGCGCAAACGCCAGCATATAGAGAATGCTGAAAACGTTCATATGGCGTCGCATCCGGTCGCTGTCCCGCGTGTCTTTGGCCAGCCACCCGGCGAGCAGGGCCCTCGCCTTGCCCCTCGATGCCGACGATACCTTCAGTTTGAAGAAAAGGGCGTGGTAGAGATAGGCGAAACCCAGCCCGTAAAGGATCAACAGGCCGATCATATCTCTGGAAAAGAGGAACGGTAGGTTGAGCCAGATCTCTTTGCCGTGGAGGTCCTGGTGGAGCCATGGGAACAGGTGCTCCCGGCCGAGAAACAGGATGATGAACAGGGCAAAGGAAACCGGAAAGAACGCGGTAAAAGATTCGGCCAGGTTGGATAACGGGCCGCTCCAGCGGGCGCGGGTGGTGTGCATGATGGTTGAAAACAGCAGTCCTCCCTGGGCAATGGCGGAAAACAGCAGGAAATTAACCAGGTAAACCTGCCAGGCCCTTTCCGGATGACGAACCCAGAGGACGACAAATGTCACCACGCCGAGGATAAAAAAGGCCCAGAGGAGGTTCTGTATCGGTATAGTTGAAAGGATCGGTTTTTTGTCTTCGGTCATGTCGGATCCTGAGAGTTAAAGTGCCTGACCTCTCCTCCCTCATTTTTTAAAAAGGTGGTCAACCCCTCGACGTCTCCGTCTGTGCAGAGGGTCAGAACGCCGAAATGTTCACCGGAACAGCGGGGGTCATAGTGTTCCGTCGGCTTGAATCTGGGCAGCCGCATCTGGGTCAGCAGGCCGATGACGTTCCCGATGACGGCAAACAGGACGGTGAATTCAAAGCCGACGATAAAAAAGGGCACCAGCGCCACAATGGGCTTTCCGCTGACGATGAGATCCCAGCGGGTGGCCGTGAAAATGGCGAAAAGAAAACCGAAAAAAAAGCCGGTAATGCCGCCGGTCAGGGTGAACCAGCCCAACATGCTTTTTTTAACCCCCAAAGATTCGGCAAGCCGGTGACTGGGTATGGGCATGTGGACCCGGCTGACCTCCCACGGTGTCTCTTTCAAGTTCGTAACGGCCCGGGCAGCCTGCCCCTCATCCTTGAACAGGCCCATGATGTACGGATCAACCGGCATCGTGACCTCCTTCAACGAGGGTTTCTTTCATCTCCGTCATGGATACCGACGGCATATGCTTTATGAACAGAAAGAACAGAAGGAAAAAGAGGCAAAAAGCCCCGCCCATGATACCGAACTCGAGAAGGGTTGGTGCGTAAAGCCCCCAGGCGTGGGGTATGAAATCATGGCTCACGCTGCTGATAATGATCACATAGCGTTCGTACCACATCCCGATATTGACCAGGATGGAGATCCCCATAAGCCAGCCGATGGTGGTCCGGAATTTTTTGAACAGAAAGAGCAGCGGCACTACCGTGTTGCAGATGACCATGATCCAGAACCCGACGGCGTAGTCACCGGTGGGGCGATAACGAAAGATATCCATCTCTGCCGGATTCTGGCTGTACCATGCGATGAAAAATTCGGTTGCGTAGGCGAACCCGACGATGAGTCCGGTAAAGACAATGGTTTTGGCTACGCTGGAAAGGACGTGCATTGTGATGATCTCTTCCACCTTCAGCAGCTTCCGTAGCGGGATCATCAGGGTCAGCACCATGGCCAGACCGCTGTGGATGGCACCGGCCACGAAATAGGGGGCGAAGATGGTGGTGTGCCATCCGGGAATGACGCCGAGGGCGAAATCCCAGGAGACCACGCTGTGGACCGAAATGACCAGCGGGGTCGCCAAAGCTGCGAAAAACAGATAGGCCCGGGTGTAATGGCGCCATTGCTCGTGGGCGCCGGTCCATCCTAATGACAAAACGGTGAAGATCTTCTTCCGGGTTCCCGTGGCGCGGTCGCGAATGATGGCCAGATCCGGGAGCATGCCGGTGTACCAGAACAGGGAACTGACCGTCAGGTAGGTGCTGATGGCCACCACGTCAAACATGAGGGGAGATTGAAAGTTGGGCCAGAGCGTCCGCTGGGTGGGGATGGGGATCATGTAGTAAACCAGCCACATCCTTCCCAGGTGGATAAAGGGGAACAGCCCGGCCGTGCAGACAGCGAACACCGTCATGGTCTCGGCGGCCCTTGCGATGGGGTTGCGCCACCCGGCGCGGAACAGGTGCAAAATGGCCGAAATCAGTGTTCCGGAATGGGCGATTCCCACCCAGAAGACGAAGTTGATGAGGTAGGTTCCCCAGGCCACCGGGTTGTTCATGCCCGCCACGCCGACGCCCACGGCAATCTGATAGGCCCAGCAGGCGGCACCGGTCAGCACGCCGGCAATCAGCAGCGCGATCACTGCCCAATAGCCCCTCCCCGGCGGTTTCAGAGTGTCGAGGACTATGTTGTCAATTTTTGAAAAGGTTAGGGTGCTCACTGTTCGCCTTCTATGAATTATATGTCATGAATGACCTTTTTCAGGTAAAAGACCGCCGGTTTGGTGTTCAGGTATCCCATGGCCTGGTACACCCTTTTGTCTTCCGTAAGCCGCCTGATCCGGCTGTTTTTATCCATCAGGTTGCCGAAGACGATCGCTTCGGTGGGGCAGGTCTGCAGGCACGCCGGCTGCACATCACCGTCCAGCATTTCCCGCCCCTCGTTTTTTGCGATGCCGTGTGCGGTCTTGATGCGCTGGATGCAGAAAGAGCATTTTTCCATTATCCCTTTGCTGCGCACGGTGACATCCGGATTTAATTGAAGGTTGAGCGGTTTGGGCCATTTGACATCGTACCAGTTGAACCGGCGCACCTTATAAGGACAGTTCTGGGAGCAGAACCGCGTCCCGATGCACCGGTTGTAGATCTGGTTGTTGAGCCCTTCGCTGGAATGGTGCGGCGCATATACCGGACACACAGATTCGCAGGGCGCATTGTCGCAATGCTGGCACAACATGGGGAAAAAAATCATCCGGCCGGGCGTGTTGTCGTCCCGGTACCGTTCCACCCGCATCCAGGACAGTTCCCGTCCTTCGATGATGCGCTCCTCTCCCACGACGCCCAGATTGTTCTCGGCGTAGCAGGCGGTGGCGCAGGCCCCGCATCCGATGCACCGGTCCAGGTCGATGGCCATGGCCCAGCGGTAGGTGTCGTGGGCATGAGGCGGATAGAAGTCCCGCTCGGGGTCATACCCCTCTTCGATGGGCAGGGTCAGCGGAAACGTGTCCATGGTCAGGCCATGGGCCGCGTGGTCATCGCCGTGGGCCAGATCCTCTACGGTGGTTGACAGCGCGATCTTACGACCGTGTTGACGCCGGCTGCCGTCGGTATTGGCAAGGGCCACCATGCCGCCGATGGCGGCAGCGGAGAGATCCGATTGGGTCCAGATGGGGGCACCGGAACCGGCTTCGGTACCAGCGGACATCAGGGCGATGGGATTGGCACCCCTGTTGCGTGCGTACCGTCCCATGGCCGTGTGGCCCTGTCCCATGCCCATGGCCAGCAACCCGGGCCGAACTCCCGAAGAGACGTATACGGGCGCTTTGATCCGGGCGTTTCCGGATCGGATCTCGATCAGTCGTTTTTGTGACCATCCCATGGATGCGGCAGTTTCGGGGTGAACGATCACCGGCGTCTGCCAGGCGACCTTGGTGACCGGATCGGGCACTTCGCACAGCCAGGGACGGTTGGCTCCCCTTCCGTCAAAGAAACGGATGGAGGGAGTAACGGTAATGGCCAGCCCGGTGTTTTTCGGTGGCGCCAGGGGTTTAAAGGTGTTTGTGATGACCTTCGGATCCGGTACGGTCATTCGGTTGGCATTTCCTGCTTTTCCCCCGTCGAACCGCCCCCCTCGTCGAACCATCCCCAGCCATTTTTCAGGGGTTCCGGCACGGCCGGTCGCTGCCAGGTATTGCTGGATATAGGCTGCATAGTCGGCATCGGCGTCTTTTGTTCCCCTTAACGATTTGAGGAAAACATCGCCGATGTTCGGAGTGTCGGTCAATTTGCCCATTGCCGGCTGCAGGGTGCCGGAAACATCGTTGCGGCCGCTATAAAGGTCCCAAATTTCCAGGGGAAGGCCCACCGGAAAGATAAGGTCGGTCATTTCTGCCGTTTCATCCATGAAGCTGGAGAAGGCCACCACATAGAGGTTTTTCTGCTTAAGGGCTTTCTTCACACCGCTGCCCCGGGGTAGCGAGAAAGCGGGATTGACGTTGTTGAGCATCAGCAGGTCGGCGGGTTCTTTCTCTATCGCATGGAAAAAATCAACCACTTCCGATCTTGCGGCAGCGGTTTCAATGCGGTATGTGGCGTTGAAATCAATCAGAGATAGGTTGGGGTCAAGAACCTGATTCAGCAGGTTGACCGCCATATTCGTTTCCAATGCATGCGCACCGGATCCGCCGTTTCCGGTTCCCAATACCAGGGGCTTTTTTGCTTGAAGAAGGCTTTGGACCAGGGTTTTGAAATCCTCTGATGGAATATCGGCATGCCCGATGACCCGTTCCGTCGAAAAAGGCTCGGCTGCCGCCACAATTGGTTTCCGGATGACCGGGGGCAACTGCTTTCCCCTTCCTTTAATAAGGGCCTGTCGAAGAAGCCCCATCACCACGAATACCTCGGTTCCGGGTCTGCAGCCGAGCCAGTTGTCCGCATTGGCGGCAGTGAGGGATCTGAATGGCGTTACGGAGAAAAAGATGCCCTTCCGGTCATCTCGATAGCGATGCATGGTTTTGAATTTGCGCGCATATTCAACAGGTGAAAGCCACGTCTCGAGGAAATCGGCTCCAAATGCAACCA
>CAZWAE010000068.1:10107-17332 GCA_964631805.1 uncultured Desulfobacteraceae bacterium
GCATATTCAACAGGTGAAAGCCACGTCTCGAGGAAATCGGCTCCAAATGCAACCAGCGTATCCGCCCGTTCCATACGGTAGGCGGGCAGTCCTGGAAAGCCCCATATGTTTTCGTTGGCGGCTTTCTGCGATTCATACGCATAAGTTTCAAAAACAAGAGGGGGGGCGCTTTCCTGTTTTTTCATCCACTCAGAGAACAGCGCTTCCAGGCTCTCCCCCACCACTTCGGTGATCATCCTGATGCGGTTTTTACCTTTTCTTTTCGCTCCCGCAATTTTCAGCCGCAGCAGCGCCTCGGCCTGGGTAAAGGAGATGGGCCGCCAACCGTTGTTATCTTTCACCAGCGGCGTGGTGATACGATCCGGATGATATATTCCCTGGAGGGCGGCCTGACCGCGCATGCAGAGCTTTCCCTTGTTGACGGGATGAAGTGGGTTGCCTTCGAGTTTGACGATTCTGCCTTCCCGGTTTTTGGCCAGGATCCCGCAGCCGGCAGGGCATTCGCGACAGGTGGAGGCATACCATTTGGCGTGACCTGTCACCATGTCATCGGGAGCCGTTACAAGGCTGTGAAGGGTTTTTCTAGGGTCGGTATCGCAGCCGGCGGCAAAAGAGAGGCTGCCCATACCGGCAAGTTTGAGGAAGGTACGCCGTTTCATCTACTTAGTGAACTCCAATCAAGGTTAACCGGAATGGTCAGGGTGTAACGGCAGTGAAACACATTGGACGCAATAATTAAAGGGAAAACAATAATAAGAACTATTTAGTACCATTCGTATCAAACAGAAAACAGCTTTGTCAAGCGGGAACAGCGCTCCCTTGCGGACGGCGCATCGTATATTTTTCGAGATCCGCAATAAGGGACAGGGGTGTAGTGAATACCCATCGGAAGCTTCTGTTGCAGTGGACGTCTTATCGTTTTCTGAGGTCGTCGAGATCCATTTGCGGTGGTGAGCTGAATGACCAGAGGTCAGTTTTCGAGGTTAGTTTTTCGTGCCGATATGGGAGACGGCGATGCAGTTGGTCATGCCGCGATAACGCACGCTGCCGAAGCCGATGGAGCGCAGGATCCGTGATAATTCATCCGGTAGCGGAAACATCCGGATCGTTTCCGGTAGGCAGGCGTAGGACTCCGCCGATCCGGCAATGAGATGGCCGATCAGGGGCATGATATTGAAGGAATAAAAATCATAAAGGGATCGAAAGAGAAGATTGGAGGGTTTTGAAAATTCAAGACAAAGCAGTCTGCCGCCGGGCCGGAGAATTCGGTGCATCTCCCTGAATCCGGCTTCCAGGTGGGTTAAATTCCGGATGCCGAACCCCACCATGGCTGCGTCGAAACTGTTATCCGGGAAAGCGATCTTTTCGGCATCCCCCTGCACCCAACCGATCCGGGATGAAAGCCGGCTCTTTGCAACTTTCTTTTTCCCGGCCCCCATCATTGCCCGGTTGATGTCATAAATTACCACTTTTCCTTTAGGCCCCACACGGGATGCCGCCAACAGGGCCAGGTCGCCGGTGCCGCCGCAGACATCGATCACCCGATGGTCCCGGCCCGGCGCAAGCATCCGTATGGCGGCCCTTTTCCATATATGCTGGATGCCGAAGCTGAGCAGCGAGTTCATAAAATCGTATTTTTTTGCCACGCGGTTGAAATGCTCTGTCACAGCATCTGCTTTTTTCTCTTCGGTGCAGGCTTTCAGACCGAATCGGGCCTTGCCGGTGGTACGAACATTGTCATCCAGCTGTTTTATCCTGTTTTGCGCGTCAAACCAGCGGGGGTTTTTCCACAAAGCCATTTCATCAACCTTTCCGGGTAAAGTGCATCAGATAATTCATGGAGGTATCGCGGGACAGGGAACAATAGCCGCCAAAGGGGATATACCGAAGTCCCGATGTGCCGGACAGGTGGAGACCGGCCGCCTGTCCCCATGCCGCCAACTCCCCCGGGCGGACAAATTTCCGGTAGGTGTGCGTGCCCTTCCGGACAATGCCGAACACATATTCCGCAGCGATAATCACCAGAAGATATGCGGCCCAGGTTCTATTGACCGTTGCAAAAAAAAGATCTCCATCCGGATGGGCAAGACGAGCACAGGCGTTTATCACGGATGCGGGATCCGGGACGTGTTCCAGAAGCTCCATGCAGGTGACAATGTCGAATTGCCCTTCGTTGGTATCGGCGAATCCTTCGGCCGTTTGGTTCAAGTAGGTCACCTTCATACCACTTTGCCCCATGTGGGCACCGGCCGCAGACAGAGCGGACGGGGAGGCATCGATACCGGTCACCGTCGCTCCGGCAGCGGCCATCGCCTCGGTGAGCAATCCTCCGCCGCACCCAACATCCAGGACATTTTTATCCCGCATCCCTGCGCGATCCCGGACGTAGGCCATCCGAACCGGGTTGATATCATGGAGCGCCTTGAAGGACCCGTTACGATCCCACCAGTGATCGGCCATGGCGGCAAATCTCGCCACTTCCATATTGTCTATGTTGGGTGCTTTCATACCACCTTTTTTTGTGGATTTTATCGGTCTGTCCGACCCACCCTATGCCCCATGCGGCGCAGGTTGTCAACCGGATGGTGTCATCGATTTGCCCGACCTGCCCATGGATTGGTCAGGCTGCTTCACCAACCCCGGTGATGGCCACAACCTAATTATACCCCATAGTTGCATAAATATTATATTTTAATATGAGGTGATTATTGGAAATCCGCTGTCGGCCTAAGCTGATTCTGGATTCTGGATGCTGGATATTTCCGATTCCACCATCGGAGCATTTCTGTTTATCCAGTATCCAGCATCGAGCATCCAGTATCTGTCCAATTACAGTAATAAGTTCGTGCAACTCTGGGTTCCTGGATAAAGCAAATTTATGCAACGCTGGGGTATATTCAATGGATGTCGCTTTAAATAGTGTCTTGCCCTGTTTATATTGTTGTAAGAAATCTAAAGCCTCCCCGACAAAGGAGGTAAAACGGAAAAGGCAGTTTTACCGCCAAACAGATGAGGTTTCGCTGTAATGAACCTGGTTCGAAAAGATACCGACAGGGCGATATTCGCCCGGAAAGGATGTTTCGAAAATGAAACTCGGGAAGCCGGCCGTATTGTTTGCTCTTTTTTGGGGGATTGCCGTCATCTTTTACCCTGGGAGCGGGTGGACGAAAACCTCAGTGAACCATGATTCGTATGCGGCATTGCTGAAGACGCATGTCCAAGAAGGAGTTGTGGATTACAAGGGTCTCAAATCAAATGAGGTGAAACTGGACCGGTATCTCGACGTGCTGGCGACGGTGGATTCAACAAAATTGTCGCGCAACGAGCGGTTTGCCTTTTTCATCAACGCCTACAATGCCTGGACCCTCAAACTGATCCTGATGGGATATCCCGGCATTGAATCGATCAAGGATATGGGGTCGATCTTCAAAAGCCCGTGGAAAAAAAAATTCACCCGGATAGACGGCAAGGTGGTGTCACTGGACCATATCGAACACGAGATACTGCGTCCGACCTTCCAGGACCCTCGGGTCCACTTCGCCATCAATTGTGCCGCTTTCAGCTGTCCCCCGCTGCAATCGGAACCCTACCGTTCCGGAATGCTGGATGATCAGCTAAACAATGCTGCCCGGGAATTTATCAACAATCCGGAGAGAAATTACCTGGATGGGAATGTCCTTTACGTCAGCCGGATTTTTAAATGGTTCGGCGAGGATTTCAATGACGATATCATCGGGTTCTTCATGAAATTTGCCAGGGCCGGTTTCAAGGAGAAACTGGAAAAGCAAAAGGGCAGGATCAAGGTAAAATACCTCTCCTACGACTGGTCTCTGAACGGGCGTTAGGGGGACGGAAAAGGTGGATCCATGGAATCGAACCGTAACGTATCCCACCCTCGAACAGGCAGGCGGCGGTTTTTTGCCCTCATCCTCGTGATGGGGGGCTTGCTGTTCACCGGTTGGGCAGCATTTGGAACTTCCAGTGAGCGTTCCGACAATAATTTGCTCCCCGGTGCGGCCCCCTTCGATACTGCAATGGTTGAGGCGTTTGAAAGGATGAAAAAAATGCGTGGAAAGAAATATGTCCCCCGCACGAAGCATACACGACCGGACGGGTCGGCCAAATATACCAACCGTCTTTTCCTTGAAACGAGCCCCTACCTTCTCCAGCATGCCCACAATCCGGTGAATTGGTATCCATGGGGTGACGAGGCCTTTGATGCCGCCGCCAGGCTGAACCGGCCCGTATTGCTCTCGGTGGGGTATTCCACCTGCCACTGGTGTCATGTGATGGAGGAGGAGTCTTTCGAGGATGAAGAGATCGCACGGTTTTTGAATAAGCACTACATCGCCGTCAAGGTGGACCGGGAGGAACGCCCCGATGTCGATGCCGTCTACATGAGTGCGGTCCAGGCCCTGACGGGTCGCGGCGGCTGGCCCATGACCGTCTGGTTGATACCGGATCGCAAGCCTTTTTACGGCGGCACCTATTTCCCGGCGCGGGATGGAGACCGGGGTGCACCCGCCGGATTTCTGACCCTTCTCAATAAAGTACAAGAGGTTTACCATGCGCAGCCCGACAGGATCGGGAAGGCGGGAAATCAGGTCACCACCGTGATCCGGGAGCGTTTGAAACCGGTTACGGGAGACCGCCTGCCGGAGGCGGATCTACTCCATTCGGCAATCGACATTTACCGCAAATCCTTTGATGCCACCTACGGCGGCATGACCGGGGCCCCCAAATTTCCCAGCAGCCTTCCAGTCCGCCTGCTGCTGCGGTATCACCGGCGTACGGAAGAACCTCGCGTCCTTGAGATGGCCCAGACAACCCTTGAAAAAATGGCTTCGGGAGGAATTTACGATCAGGCCGGGGGAGGATTTCACCGTTATTCCACGGATGAAAAATGGCTCGTCCCGCACTTTGAAAAAATGCTGTATGACAATGCACTGCTGGTGATGGCGTATCTGGATGGGTACCAGGTGACCGGGGACGCGTCCTTTAAAAAGATCGTGAAAGAGGTGCTGGAATACATCCACCGGGACATGACCTCTCCTGAGGGGGCGTTTTACTCGGCAACGGACGCCGACAGCCTGACGCCTGCAGGTGAGCTTGAAGAGGGATACTATTTTACGTGGACAAAGGATGAACTGGTTGAAGTGTTGGGTGTAAAACGGGCCGAATGGGCCGCAAAACAGTTCGGCATGAAGGGGCCTCCCAACTTCGAAGGCAGGTTTATTCTCCACCTCCCGGAATCCAAATCCGGTGACACTGCCCCGGTGGATCAATCGATACCAGAATGGAAAGCCAACCTGGCTACCGTCAAAGAATTGCTGGTTCGGCATCGTAACCTGAGACCCCGGCCGCTCAGGGACGATAAAATTTTAACCGCCTGGAACGGGTTGATGATATCGGCCCATGCCCGTGCCGGTATGGTTTTGGATGATCCGCTGTACGCGGAGCGGGCTGTCCGGGCAGCCCATGTCATCTTGACAAAACTGAGCCGTGATGGACGATTATACCGGAGTTTCAAGGACGATCAGGCCGGATATCCGGGGTTTCTCGATGACTACGCTTTCTTTTCGGCCTCGCTTTTGGATCTTTACGAGGCGACCGCCGATATCCGATGGCTCAAAAAAGCGATAACCTTCGATGAGGTTCTCAAGAACAGTTTCGAGGACACGGAGAACGGCGGGTTTTTCATGACGGGTAAAAGCCATGAAAACCTCATTGCGAGGGAAAAACCCCATTACGACGGTGCCGAACCTTCCGGAAACTCCGTTGCGTTGCTGAACCTGATGCGACTCTACACCCTTACCCTCGATGACAGCTATCGAAAACGATATGAGCGGGGCCTTGCCGCTTTTCTCGGGGGCAACGCCTCAAACGCTCTCGCCTTGTCTGAAATGATGATGGCCCTGGATTTTTATCTGGATTTGCCCAAAGAGATCGTAATCGTTTTCCCGGAGGGGAAGCGGGCGGATGTCGACCCGTTTCTGGCCGAGATCCGGAAACATTTTCTGCCCCATCGTATCCTTGTTGTGGCTGAAGAAGGGGAGGATTTAAAGAGGCACGCCGAAGTCGTCCCCGTGGCGGCCGGCAAAAAGGCCATTGATGGAAAAGTGACGGCCTATGTTTGTGAAAAGAATGTCTGCAAGCTGCCCGCCGTGGATGCGGACACATTCTTCCGGCAGCTCGGCAGAGTCGAGAAACTGATCCGGAAGGAGGGGTGATGACCATGGTGAGATACCGATCGGGGGGAACACCCTGGACGGTTATTATTGATCCCGAAGGCAAGGTCGTATACAATCATTTCCATATCGAATCCCATAATGCTGTGGGCCTGATACAAAACCTTCTTGACGGGATCCCTAAACAGGAAAGTGAGAGTGGATGATCGATCTAAGGCGGATGAAAGATGGGACCATTGCCAAGCTGTTCACAAAATCGCCATTTCTGCTGAAAAAGTGGGCCGGCAGGGCTAAAGTGATGGAGTTTCAGGATTCTCCCTGGACACCCCTTTCCCGGGAGATCGCAGACTGCCGTCTGGCGCTGGTGACCACCGGCGGTGTGCACTTGAGATCACAGCCCCCCTTTGACATGTCAGATCCCGAAGGCGACCCGACCTTCAGGGAGATCCCAAGCGGTGTATCCTCCTCCGAACTGACCATTACGCACAACTATTACGATCATTCGGATGCCGATCGGGATATGGATGTGATATTCCCCCTGCAAAGGGCGATTGAACTCCATGCGGCGGAGGATATCGGGGCGGTCAATCCACGTCATTTTTCCTTTATGGGACACATCGACGGTCGGCACATCGAAACCCTTTGCAGGGAAACCGCGCCCCGGGTGGCGGCGACCCTGAAAGAGGACGGTGCGGATATCGTTATACTGACGCCTGCCTGAGGACTCTGCAACCAGTCCGTGGGGCTGATTCAGCGGGTGATCGAGGCAGCGGGAATATCCACCATATCGATTACCCTGTCCAAAGAGATTACCCGGAAGGTGCGCCCGCCAAGGGCCGTATTTACCGGGTTTCCACTGGGGCATCCCGTCGGCTATCCGGGGGAATCCCGGTCCCAGTTGGAGACGCTCCGAGTGCTCCTGTCCAGCCTTGAAACCATCGACCTGGCAGGCACCATCGTTGAACCGGACCTCAAACGCTTCCGTCGCTGAAAGACCCTATGCCGTCGCTGTCTTGATTTGTCTCCAATAAGGGTTA
>CAZWAE010000069.1:0-6391 GCA_964631805.1 uncultured Desulfobacteraceae bacterium
CATACGTTTTAGATTGATGCTGGAGGATGTGTTCGATGTCGTGTCAAGTAAACTGTGCAGCGATAGACAATAGTTTGAGAAAAATCAGGATTGAAGATGCCGTGGGTTCACGGTTGGCCCATGATATTACCGAAGTGGTACCCGGGGAGTTTAAAGGCCCCTCCTTCCGAAGGGGACAGCGAATTGAAACAGGGGATCTGTGCCACTTGATGCGGCTTGGGAAACGACACCTGTACGTACTCGACCTTAAGGAGGATCAGATTCACGAAGACGAAGCGGTACTGGAACTCGCGGATGCTTTGGCGGGACCCGGCGTTACGTTCAGTTCGCAGCCGCGCGAAGGAAAGATTCAGCTTAGAGCCGATTATGAAGGCTTACTCAAGGTCAAGGTCTCCCCATTGATCGAATTCAACCTCATTCCGGATGTGATGTGTGCATCCCGGCATACCAATACCCCGGTTCAAAAAGGACAGGATCTGGCAGGAACCCGGGCGGTGCCACTGGTGATCCACCGGACGGTCCTTAACCAGGCGGTCGAGATTGCCCGGTCGGTTTATCCGATTTTCTCTGTTAAAGCGTTCAATCGGCTCCAGGCAAGGCTGATCATCACCGGAAACGAGGTGTTTGACGGGCTCATCGAAGATAAATTTGAGACCATCGTCAAAGCCAAACTGGAAGCTTACGGCTCGCAGTTGGTGGAAACGGTCATACTTCCCGATGACAGGCGGATGATCGCCGAAAAGGTCGCATCCTTCTTGAAAGCCGGTACGGACCTGATCGTCACCACCGGTGGCATGTCGGTGGATCCGGACGATGTGACCCGGGCGGCGATCATGGAGGCGGCTGTTGATGAGATCCATTACAGCGCCGCCGTATTGCCGGGGGCCATGTTTCAGATCGCTTACAAAGGAGATATCCCCCTCATCGGGATTCCCGCCTGTGCCCTATATCACAAAACCACCGTATTTGATTTGATGCTCCCCAGGCTACTGGCCGGTGAAAAACCGGACAACCGTGACCTGGCCCGACTGGCCCACGGGGGGTTGTGCCTGGATTGCGCTACCTGCACATTTCCTGACTGCGCTTTCGGTAAAACCGGATAGCATAGTAAACAGATGGAATCCCCGGATGATTTTCCCTGTTGGGGTGATCTTCCGGGAACTATATGAGTATTGGACATTTCAGCCCGCATCTGCTAATCTTATCCCATTCGCTATGTTAGAATTCATTGCTGCCTGACCAAACGCTGATCTGTAATTGAAAATCTCACCACGCTGAATCATACGCGCCTCCAACCTGCCGACCTGTTTTAAACATAGGGACACCTGGCCTGAAAGTCATGCCATTTCCGTTTCAATCGTTTCTTTTCACCGTAACCTCAACCTAAAGGAGGGCAATATGGTCGTAAAAGTAATGATCAGACGCATCATCAAGGAGGGTAAAACCAGGGAAGTTTTCGCGTTATTGAACAAATTCCGTTCGGATGCCATGAACCAGAAGGGTTACATTTCCGGCGAGACCCTGATCAACCATGACAATCCTCAGGAGATCCTCGTGGTGGCCATGTGGCAGAGTATGGAAAACTGGCTTAAATGGAAAGAGGATGAAGAACGCACGGCAAATGAGAGGCTGTTGTCCCATTACCTTGAAGAATCGACCCGGTACGATGCATATGTATTGGGGACTTACTACACGCAGTTCGAGAAATGATCTTTCCGGGTGGCCGCTCTGCCGGCCACCTGATTGCAATTTGCCACGGCCACCACAAACAACACCCTCCCGGCCACAGAATCTCCAACTTGGGCTTTCCGGATAGCCGGGTTATTGAAAAGAATCCTGGCCCTGAAAACCAGGTTTTCCATGCTGGAATAAATCCTAAGACATGGGTGATGGGAATTGAACGCCGTCTTCTTTTGGTTTCCTGCCGAGCCGGACAAGATTGGCCATCAAATCAATGCCTAAACAAAGAGTTACGACCGCCAATGTCCCTAAACTGATGGTATTGGCGATTTTTTGAATCCACGGCATTTTGAAACTGAATGGATGATAATTGACAAAAGCCACCGCCTCCTCCATCTGTTCGGTTGAAAAATGATCGCCGGGAGAACATTCATTTTCGAGTGGCCACACATAACATGCCGGATTTTTGATATTTAAAAATCCATCCCGTTCGTCAAAGACAGAACCCAAGTGAATTGATTTCGCAGGAAAATTTTCCAGCCGATAGCCGAATAAGGGCTCATAGCAGAATCGTTGGGATGAATTATGGACCATCAGGTTATTGGGAAATCCAGTGGAAACGATCCTTCCCTTTTGATCCGTATAGCAAGATATAAATTTAATTTCAGGTTCCCATAAACCCGATTTTAAATTGTGGTATGCCGTTATAATTTCTCTCGGATCATATGTTTGAGAGTGGTAAAAATCATGATTCGTTATACTGTTTATACCCGCAACAGAAAGTATCATTACGATTCCCAATATCCATTTCAGCCTTTCCTGAAACCATTTTTCAAAAATAAGTGCGGCCATCAGGATTGTTATGGGAATATATATGATATACCATCTAATTAATGAGCTGGAGCTTTTAATCAAAGGGATTTTCTTTAAAAACTGATTCCATTCCGGAGAAAAGGTATTTAAAGCGACGGGCATGATGAGTAGAAACGAAATTAAACCGAATTGAATCCAATTCTTCCGAAAATGGCACGCTCTTTTGTTAATCACATCACGGTCTATCTTAACCAGGTATCGGATAAAAAATCCTGCCATCAATATCAATGGGACTATCGTTAAACTATATTCCCATTCATGCCTCTCCAAATGCCATTGCTGATTGACAAGGGCGTTGATTCTCGAAGTATCAAAAGCCGGGCTTGTAAAAATCGATTTCAGAATAAGCCACACCGAAGCCATAAAACTATCCGCACCGGGGAGTTTATAGTCACTCCTATGGAAATTTCCCAAGACATACAATGCGCTGATTATTTTTGAAGTTGATAAAATGATACCTGTGATACCGCTAATCGCAAATCGAACCCAAACTATCCGTTGATCGTCATGAAATATCATGCCGTGAACAATGGTAATGAGCAGAATGGCAAAAATGGATGGGATGAGCAGTGATGTATATGCGGAATAAAGCAGATAGGCAAAGATGACTCCGGCTGAAAAGCTGTCGAAGATGATCTGTTTTAAACGATCGGCAGCGTTCGAATTTTTTAACGGACGGGTGATAAATAAAAGAATGAGCGGCAAAAGCATGAACCCATGAAACCCGAGGTGCCCCATTATCATTCTATGGGAGTAAAAGCCGTTGAACAAAAAAATCCCCGCTCCCCAGAAAGCAGATGGTGTGGACAGAGAAAAACTAACACGCAACAGGAAATAGCAGCTTAAATAGCCGGCTATTGCAAAGAAAAAGAAAGAGATCTTAGTTGAGAAAAGAGGGTCCATAAAAATCAGAAGAAAAGAGGGGAGACTATAGGTCCCGCTTTGGGGATGAGCAAATTGTAATACTCCCCCACAAAATGATGGCGTGAACCACGGGATTTCCCAAAGCCCGTTTTTATGAATCCATATTGCAAAATCAAGCATCGCCGGAAAAGACAGGGCATGATCATGCCCCATCAATCCCTGTTTATTTGGGAAAAATCGGCCATATATGGAGATATATGCAAACAAGGTCCCTGCGCTTGAAAGTGTAATCAATACCTTGTTATTATTATGTATAATTTTTTTCATGCAAGCAATCTGCTCTTTGTTTCCAATAACAATCGGAATAAATTTTTAGTTTTTCTAATCTACCGTTACCTATAGATGAAGAAAGATAAACGGCAAGTAAAAAGTCCAGAATGATCATGTTGTATATACTCAGATGATATTTCCGTGCAAGAAAGTTTGCCCATCTGCCAAAATGTTTGAGGCAAAACTGTACAGTAATAGGTTTCAATAGGCTCAAAATTCGATTTTTTTACCCACGGGAGCCAACCCATCGCAATTGAACCCGCATAATTTTTTGGGCTGTTTTCATCTAATGTATGATACAGTACATTGCCGATCAGAACGGTTTGCCCCTCTTTTGACAACCACCACATTGTGCCTTAATGTTATGATGTCTTTATATTGTGACGTCCGCATCCTCTGCCTTGGACCCGGATGAATGATTCAGCACAGCCTGCAGTGACGAGTCCGACCCTCAATGGAAAACAGCGCAGAAACCCCTTTGGCAGAATTGATGTGGATCAACCCTGATGGTTTAGTAAAAAGTCGAAAAGCGATTTCTTGCCACAATAAGATGTTGAGACTTGTTACGAAACCATCGATTTTATCTTTCTGGAGGATGACAAGATGGATGACGAGAAGATTGCCTTGGATGCCGTATGCCGAATCGATGTTGAAGTGACGGCGGGTTTCAGAGAGAAACTTCCCGGTATTGCCGAGGCGATCATAGATAATTGCAACGATGCCCAATGTTTCACACACATCGATGTGGAGCCGATTCCTTCCGAAGGATATGTGGTTGAAATTATCGAGAAGTTCAAAGAGGTCCTGTTTCCGGGCTTTTTTTCACGGGAAAAAATCGATCCGTTCAATTTGAAATACAGCATCGGACAAACGGTATCCGATCTATACGATCTGCTTTCCGAGCAGATCACCCACAGCATTCGTCACGACTGTTTAAAATACGATCAACCGTGTAGCGAATGCGGCGAGCAGGGGCAAGCCGTAGCATTACAGGTGCTGGAGTCCATCCCCTCCATTCGAAAAGTACTGGCCGAGGACGTTCGCGCGGTTTTCGATGGTGACCCCGCCGCCAAGAGCCATGAGGAGATCATTTTTTCCTACCCGGGGATTTTCGCCATGACCGTTTACCGCGTGGCGCACAAGCTGTTTGAGTTGGGGGTGCCGCTGTTGCCCCGAATCATGACGGAGCATGCCCACAGCGTCACCGGCATCGACATTCATCCGGGAGCGAACATCGGCGGACGGTTCGTGATCGATCACGGGACCGGCGTGGTGATCGGCGAAACCACCCGGATCGGCAACAATGTCAGGATCTATCAGGGAGTCACCCTGGGGGCCCTGTCGCTTCCCGAGAACGCGGGAGAGCAGTACCGGGGGAAGAGGCGGCATCCCACCATCGAGGATGATGTGATCATTTACTCCGGCGCTACGATCCTTGGCGGGGACACCGTGATCGGGACACGGTCCGTGATCGGGGGGAATGTCTGGATCACGGAATCGGTGCCGGCGGATACCCGGGTTCTTATGGAAAAACCGCGGCTCATCTACAAATATCCTTTTGATCCGGGATATGTGATTTAGAAATCAACCGGTGTCTTTCCGTGAACGATTAACAGACACAGACATTGAAGCGTTTCCCATCCAGGAAAAGGTCAAAAATGGGTAGGAACCAACTAAGGAGGCTGCCATGAAGCTGTTCAATAATACCATCGAAACCGTAGGGGCGACGCCGCTGGTTCGGCTTAACGCCATCGCCAAAGGGCTTGAAGCCGAATTATTGGCCAAACTGGAATTCTTCAACCCGCTCGGCAGCGTAAAGGATCGCATTGCAGAATCGATGATCCGGGCAGCCGAAGTTGAGGGCCGCATCGGACCGGGATCGCTTATAGTTGAACCCACCAGCGGGAACACCGGGATTGGGCTGGCATTTGTTTGTGCCGCCAAAGGTTATCGATTGACCCTGACCATGCCGGAAACCATGAGTGTTGAGCGGCGGAAACTGCTGACGCATCTGGGGGCAGAGCTGGTGTTGACACCGGGACCTGCCGGGATGAAAGGGGCCATCGAAAAAGCCGAAGAGATTGTTGCCTCGGACAAGAATGCCTTCATGCCCAATCAGTTTGCCAACCCGGCCAATCCCCAGGTGCATCGGGAGACCACGGCAGAAGAGATCTGGGCGGCAACCGAGGGGAATGTGGATGCCCTCGTATCTGGGGTGGGAACCGGCGGAACCATCACGGGGGTCAGCCAGGTTATCAAGGAAAGAAATGCGGAATTCAGGGCTTTTGCCGTAGAACCCGCCGATTCACCTATTTTGTCCGGCGGGGAAAAGGGCCCCCACAAGATTCAGGGCATCGGGGCCGGTTTTGTTCCAGAGGTGCTAGACCGGTCCATCATTGATGAGGTGGTAACGGTGACCAATGATGCGTCATTCGAAACGGCAAGGGATCTGGCCAAGAAAGAGGGCCTGCTGTGCGGCATCTCTTCGGGTGCCGCCGTAAAGGCCGCGATGGAGGTTGCAGCCCGTCCGGAGTGGGCCGGCAAGCGGATTGTTGTCGTCCTGCCCAGCACCGGTGAACGGTATATCAGTACGGATCTTTTCGCATAAACAGGGATGTTTCGCAAAGGCGGAACATCTATCTGG
>CAZWAE010000069.1:6491-10946 GCA_964631805.1 uncultured Desulfobacteraceae bacterium
TACGGATCTTTTCGCATAAACAGGGATGTTTCGCAAAGGCGGAACATCTATCTGGGATCAGTCTCCCGGCCGGTACCGCTGTTCAATGATCAAGGGCGGCTTAAAAAAAAGCTGGGACACCGCAAACATAACAACGGCCGGGACGCTGAATGTGATGTGAAGTATGGATATAGTAGGATAAAAATTTTCCGCGGCCTAATTCCAGGCTTTGCCGGGGTCGCTGATTCCCGCTAACCCCCCCTATTCAAGGGGCGTATCATTCCCATGGGAATCCTCAAATCGCTGGATAATCACGATTGCCGGTTTCATCAGCATGGTCGTTATAAATGTACCAACCCCCATGATACCCAATGCAACGCAGATCTCCACCCAGGTGGGCAGATAATCAGTCACCTCCCCCAAGGGTGAAGGGATAAAGCCGGGAACGATCAGTCCAATGCCCTTCTCCATCCAGATACTGACAAAAAGAAGAACAGAGGCGGGGAATAGTACCGCAGGGTGATTTTTCCCCGGGTTAAACGCCAGGATCAAGGTGGCCAGACAATTCAGACCTATTGAAGTCCAGATCCATGGGACCAGCGCGTTATGACCGTCCAACCCGAAAAAGAGATAGGTCGCTGAAAGACTATGATGGGTCGGGAAATAAAACTCCTTGAATATCTCGGAAAAAAGCATAACAAGGTTGATGATTGCAGAGATGACGACGATCAATCTCAACTTGTTGAATATGCCGGATCTAACTTTAAATTCCGTAAATGAATGGATAATTACCAGTACCACGGTAATAACAGCCGGTCCGGCCGCAAAGGCAGACGCCAGAAACCGGGGTCCCAGCAATGGATTGTTCCAGAAGGGCCGTGCGGGAAGACCCTCATATAGAAATGCCGTCACAAGGTGGATGGCGAAGGCCCAAAATATGGAAAGGAAGACAAAAGGCCGGTACCATTTTTCAACGGGTTCCTGATTGTGGTAATGACAATACAGAATATACAAGGGAACGAATGCATTCAGCATGAGATAACCGTTTAAGACGATGACATCCCAGGCGAGTATGGATGAAGGCCAGTTAAAAAGCCCTATGATGGGTGCGACATGCCATGCTTTCAATGGTGCACCGAGATCAACCAGGATAAATAATAAACACATGACGAGGGCCCCTACAGCAACGGCTTCGCCGATAATGACCACCTTATGAAAGTCTTTATCTTTGAAAAGATAAGCCGGAAGGATCAGCATCACCGCAGCCGCTGCCACACCAACCAGGAAGGTGAAATTTGAAATATAGAAACCCCAACTCACGATATTTGACATGTCGGTCACTGAAAGTCCTTGATGGACCTGAAATGAGTAGGCATACACCCCGAGAACCATAAGGGCGGCCAGAGAAGATAGATAAGCCTGGTAACCGATCCCACCGGTAAGATTCCATCTGATGCAATCGAGGACAAAGTGGGTAAATCTTTTAATGAAAGTGTTTTGCAGCATAATCAATTCCCGGATTTCGTGTGTTTTTTTATGCTTCCTTGTGATCGGGGAAACCATGAAGGGCGCAGAGATCCAACCCATTAATCTATGAAATACCAGAACTTGGGATCTGTCCCGATATCTTCCCTTAAACGGTATACCTTTTTGTTTTTCAGGACAAATCGGATCTCACTGTCGGGATCGAGCAGGTTGCCGAACACCCTGGCACCTGTCGGGCACGCTTCCGCACAGGCAGGCAGCCGCCCTTCCCGGGTTCGCTGTACGCAAAAGGTGCATTTTTCCATCTGGCCTCTTTTGCGGAGACGGTTTCCCAGGTAGTGCTGCTTTCTGGTGATCTCCGCTTTCGGGATCTGCGGGTCGTTCCAGTTGAAACGGCGACCTTCATAGGGGCACGCCGCCATGCAGTACCGACACCCGATGCACCAATCATAATCCACCACCACGATGCCGTCCGGCTCCCTGTAAGTGGCCTTGGTCGGACAGGCCTTGATACAGGGCGCATTTTCACAGTGAAAACACTGAACCCCCATATAATAATGGCCCTCGACCGGAACCTCCTTAAAATATTTGCCGTCACCCGCGTCGGGGGTCATCTCTCCATGCTCCATCTCGAAAATGCGGATATATTGTGTGTTAGATTTCCGGTCGAGATTGTTTTCCTTTACACAGGCGGCTACGCACTCCATAAATCCTTCGCAGCGGGTGACATTAAAGGCGTAACCGTATAAAACACCCTCTATCGGTTTTCTCGAGCTGATCTGGAAGTTTTCACCGCTTTGGAGCTTGGCAAGCTGTTCCAGCCGTGCAATGGTTTCATCCCGCTCCTCCTGGGTCATGAGGCGGTAATGTTTTTTAAAAAACTCCTGGAACTGCAGAGCAAGCTCCTCTTTCGAGCCCAGCAGCCCTGCGGTCTGGCAACCTGTTACCATGGCGGTGCTGCCAATGGCGGCCGCCTTGGCGGCACGCTTTAAAAATTCCCGCCGGCCCGAATTTTTACACGACCCATGGTTGCTTTTATCCTGCAGCTTTAAGTCTTGATCTTTCAAAAAACCCATATTTTTTCCTATTTGCTGAAAGGACGTGAGTAGGTTTTCGGCCATCGTTTTTCAAATCGCGGTGCATGGGGATCGTGGCAGGAGGCGCAGTTTTTAACCACCCTTTCGCCTGCCCACCAGGTGACCCTTTTGCCGTGCGCACCGCCGATCCAGTCTTTTTTCTGCCTGAAATGACACTGGCCGCACAATTGGTAACTGTGGTCCATACCCACCTTGGGTCCTTTTTCGGTGATCAATACATCGCGATTGTCCTTGTCGTGGCAGGAAAAACAGCCAAGTGGCTTGTCCTTTTCCCCGTGGGTGAGGTTTATGGCGCCGTGGGCAGTTCCAACGGCATCTGCAGTAGTGACCTTTTTGTTGTTGTGGCAACGGCTGCACTTAAATCGCTCAACCTTGTCTTTTCGGGTCTCGGTCCGAAAAAAACCTCCCTGGTATTTTACTATGGCCAGGACGGTTTTTGGGGGAACCGGAGGAACCAATTCAACCTTCCCGTTGTCAAAGGGAGCAGTCGCATTCTTGATGGTCTGTACGACGCCGCCTTTTCCCGAATAGGCGTTCCATCCGGTCAGGATGACAACCAGCAGTGAGATGATCCCCATGATTACTTTTTTTGGTATTGGTATCTTCATAATATCTCAGAATTAAATGGATTTTTTATCTTTGAAATAACCCCGCAAATGAATCCGGCACATGACATTGCCTGCAATTGCCGCGGGAAGGGTGGTCCACCCGTATGGTCACAACTGCTCCCGGACCCACATGGCAAGCGATGCAGTTGCCTCTCATCTGAAGATCGTGAGGAATCGGAGGCGGAGCACCTGGAAGATGGGACCGGCCCAGTCGCGGCGGAGGGACGCTTATCCAATCGATGCCCACAAATCGACTTTCCGTTTCCATTCTGACATGACATTGCCGGCAGTAGGTGTTTTCCGGATGGGGAGTCACCGGCGTATGCCGTTTCAACTCCTCCGTCCATCCGCCCTTTTTGTGGCAGGTCAGGCATGCAATCTGTTCCTGGCTTTCTTCCTCCACCAGGTGGGGAATATAGGGCGGAGACCCGGGGTATTGCCTCAACGCATAGTATTCCTCCAGCGTCCTCTGGCTTGATGTGCCCTCCATGTATTCCCGGGATAACGCATTGTAGGTTTCAAAAATAGCGGCACCATTTTCATCGAACACTGTCTTTGGGGTCTCCACCATCGCCGCCTTGATTTCCTTCGGCCCGTCAGAGAAAGCCGATAACACGACCATCGGCAACACAAGGACACAGATCCCTGCAAATACAAGAAATAGTTTTCCCGGTTTTCGATCTGGTATATCCATTATGCCCTCTCCAGTTTTACGGCGCATTTTTTATAATCCGGTTGTTTGGATATGGGACAGAAAGCATCCAGGGTCACTTCATTGATGAGATATTTTTCGTCAAAGAAGGGAACGAACACCATGCCCCTGGGCGGGTTGCCGCGGCCGTTGATACTCGCCTTCATCACCATGGCACCCCTTCGGGAGGAGATTTTGACTTTGCTCCCGTTCGTGATGCCCAGGGTTGCTGCGTCGTCCGGGTTGACCTCCACATAGGCTTCGGGAACCGCTTTGTGAAGGATTGGAACCCTGCGGGTCATGGAACCGGTGTGCCAGTGCTCCAGGACCCTGCCGGTGTTGAGCCAGAAGGGGTATTCGCTGTCCGGGGACTCTGCCGGCGGTTCGTAGGGCCGCAACCAGATCCATGCCCTGTGATCCGGTTTCCCGTAGAAATCAAAACCTTCCTGTTTGCAGGCGGGGTCATATTTCGCGTTATACCGCCATTTGGTTTCCATCCCGTTGACAAAAGGCCACTGGACCCCCGATCTCTCCTTGAGAACCTTGTAGGGGGCCATCCGGTGTTTGGGAGAATCGTGGAACTGGATATACTCGT
>CAZWAE010000069.1:11046-17258 GCA_964631805.1 uncultured Desulfobacteraceae bacterium
ACCTTGTAGGGGGCCATCCGGTGTTTGGGAGAATCGTGGAACTGGATATACTCGTTCCAGATATCTTCGATATAGCTCTTCTCATCCCAAGGGAACTGCTTTTGGAATCCCATCTTTCTGGCAACCTCTATGATCTGCCAGGTGTTGCTCACGGTTTCCCCCGGCATGGGCACGATCTGTTCATTGTGCTGTGTCCGGCGTTCCGAGTTTCCGAAAAATCCCTCCCGCTCGATCCACAGGGCGGATGGCAGGATCACGTCTGCGATATCGGATGTGGGTGTGGGATATATCTCGGATACGACGATAAAGCGGCCCTCCTTTTTGGCACCGTCCCGATAGCGCCGCAGGTTGGGGATGGTCACCATGGGGTTGGTCACCTGGATCCACATGAATCGGATATCCCCGCGATCCAGCGCCCGGAACATCGCCATCGTATGATAGGATGGCTTGGGGTCGATGTTTTCCACCGGCACATTCCATATTTTGGCCGCCATTTTGCGGGCGCCCTCCTTCATGACGACACCATGGGGGAGTTTATGGGTCAGGGTACCGACCTCACGGACGGTACCGCATGCGCTGGGCTGGCCGGTCAGGGAAAAGGGGCTGTTGCCGGGTGAGGAGATTTTGCCCGTGAGCAGATGAATGTTGTAGACGAGGTTGTTGATCCAGGTGCCGCGGGTGTGCTGGTTCATCCCCATGGTCCAGAAGGAGGTCACCTTTTTGTCGGGATCCCCGTAAAGCGCGGCCATATATTTAATGTCTTTGGCGGATACCCCGGAGATTTTTTCCACCTTTTCCGGAGTATAGTCTTTAAGAAATGTTTTAAATGCGGCAAAATCAACGGTTTCCGCTTTGTCCTTAAACTTGAAGTGGTCCTCGGTGCCGTATCCGATGTTGGTTTTTCCCTTGTGAAAAGAGACATGTTTTTTTACAAAATCCCAGTTCACCCACCCGTTGCGGATGATCTCGTAACAGATGGCATTGGCCACTGCCAGATCGGTTTGTGGGCGAAAGAGGATCGACCGGTCCGCAGCCATGCTGCTGCGCGACGTGCGGGTGGCAAAATCGATGATTTTTACATGGGTTCTGCTTTTCCGCGTGGCAAGCATCCTGGAGAAAAGGACCGGGTGCATTTCCGCCATGTTGTTGCCCCACGTCATAAAGACATCGGCCTTTTCGATATCCTCATAGCTCCCCATGGGTTCGTCCAGCCCAAAACTGGTTAAACACCCGGTGACCGCGCTGGCCATGCAGAGGCGGGCGTTTGCCTCCACATTGTTGGTGCCGATACACCCCTTGAACAGTTTTGAGGCGGCATATCCATCGGTAATCGACCATTGTCCGGAACCGTACATGGCCACGGCATCCTTCCCGTGGGCTTTAATGGTTTCCTCCATTTTTTGGGCCACCAGGTCCAGGGCGTCTTTGATGGGGACTTCAACCATTTTCCCGTTTTTACGGACCAGGGCCTTTTGAATCCGGTCCTTTCCGTAAAGAATCTGGATGGAGTGATAACCCTTGACGCAGCATAACCCTTTGTTGACCGTACAATTGGGATCCCCTTTCACGGCCACGGCCCGATCCCCTGAAACACCCACCAGGAGCCCGCAGCCGGTGCCGCAAAACCGGCAGGGGGTTTTTTTCCATGCAATACCTCCTGCAATCGTGTCCATCTTATTCCACGCACCGAAGCTGACACCCGGGAACATGGTTGCCGCGGCGGCAACGGCACTCTTCAAGGCCATGGACTTGATGAATGATCTTCTGTTAATACCCATGTAGCACTCCTTTTCTTGAACCGGTTTTAAACATCCACGTGACCGAACGTCATGCCCAGAGACTGCAATGACTTCAACGTCTTAATTTTTTCCTGAAGTTCCCTTTCGGCTGTTTCATCCGGCGTGTCGGTAAGCAGGATCAACACATCCCTGTTGTCAGCCGGCTGCACTTCACAGTAATCAATGGTTGAAAGCTCGTGGAGCAATTTCTTTTTTGCTCCCTTCTCCGGATATGCCAGATAACTGAATACAGGCATCTGTGTTTCCTTTCAAAACGGTTGGGTTTGCAAAATATTTTGGCTTGACCCTATACGGAGGCAAAAGCCGGTAAAGGGGGGCTCTTCCAAGTTAGATGCATCGTCAAAAGATAGATATTTATCCATCTGTCAGAATCGGGTAAAAGCAGCCGAACATGCCGGTAAGGATAAGGGGGCACATTCCCCCGAGTGCTACGCTGTCATACAACATTTCCATGTCACATTGGTGTTAAAGTTGTTTCAAAAAGGTAATATGACCCTATTTTTTTTCTCACGACAGTTCCCATGGAAAGTGGCACTCATGTCCCTTCGCATCAACACCATGCTTATGGTAAACCGGCCGCCAAGCTTTTGGCGTGTACGGTTCAAGCTACATAAGCGGGCGGTAAAAAGTTCATATCATCCGCATCTATTTTTCAATTTGACTTAGATCAAAAAATACCACAATGTGGTTTGCTTCGTAACCGCATCCCATAGGTAATACCCGTCCAGAAATGATGATATTTTTTCTGTGGGGGAGGGCAGTGGGCTAATTTACATCGCCAATCAGGCGTATCTATCCGGTGGTTTCCCAATAGAAAATAATAAAATTGTTTTCTATTGGGGATTGAGTATTTTCTGCAGGTGTATGGGGAGGTTAACTGCGTGTTGAAATGAGGTTCCATCCATATTTTCAATCACAGCGTCTGTGAAGTCGACTTGATCCAGATTTGTTTTTAAAAAGATGGTTTCATCGAGGGTAACGCCCCTTAATGATGCGCCGTTGAGATTCGCCCCGGTAAAATCAACTTTTTCGAGAGCGCTTCCGGTGAGATCGGCATTTTGCAGATCCGTCCCCGATAAGTTGCTGCCAATCATCACCACACGCAACATATATCCATGTTTGAAGCTGCTACCGGAAAGATCGCTGTTCGCCATATTCAGGTCCTTCATGAAAGCGTCTGTAAAGTCGGCTTCTCTTGCCTGAACACGGTTTAGCTTAGAGCCGAACAGATAGGTTTTCTGCAGGTTTGCCCTGTCCATGGTTGCGCCATCCAAAGTGGTGTGGAACAGGTTTGAATTGCTGAAATCGGCATCATTCAATTGGCAGTTGCTGAAATCCGACCAGCGAAGATCGGATCCTTGCAGGCTGGCTCCCGATAGGTTACAGCCGGTCAGGTCGGTCCCGCGCAGGGACACGCCGTTCAGAAGCGTACCGCGAAGATCAATTCCAGGAAAAGATCTGTTCCAGAAGACACAATGTCTCAAATCGGTCCGCGGTTTGGGATCGCTGCAGTTCCCTTTTGGGAGTGCTTCCGCGAGGGCATTTGCCTGGAAAAATAACAGCAATCCGAGGATCACCATGGGACACCACCGGATTCCGGCCATGTTCATGACCTTCCCGGATCAAAATACTGGATCATCAGATAGGGCCGCATTTTTTGCTTCCTGTTAATATCAGGATCGAGGGAGTTTGAAAAAAGTTATTCAATTCCCAGGGGTTCAAGTATTCCTTTTTTAACGACGAAAAAAAGAATAAGCCCCAGGGTTATCAGGCCTGCAATCATGAGCAACGTTACTTCGATGATCTGCCGTATGGAAGTATTACGGGTATCTTCGAGTTCGAAAACGATTTCAGATACCCCCAGAACACTGCCAATTTCAATTATCCCATTGTCCAGCCCCCGGTGACATTTCTGGCAACTCTCATCGGCAATAAAAGGGGAAACATAGCGAAATCGGGTGCTGCCAAGCCAATCCTCTCGACCGCGCCCCGTCCGAAAAACATCCGTAATCAATTTATCCCTGATTTGGGAATCTTCTTTAACCCCATGTTGTTTTTCTATTTGACGGCTGCGGACCAGCCTGAACTTGAATTCGAATTGTGTTTGGAAAAGTGTCAGCAAATCTCTCATACGTTTCGAACTTGCTGTTGAATCCATATGAGACAAAACACCGGCCCTGATCAGTTTGGAAATATTTTGAGCATTGCGTCTAGCGTCGTCAACATCGCGGTTATAAAATTTATAAGGCAGGATGACCATGAAAAGTCCTACAAAGACAAACGTAACCAGACCAAAGGCAATAAACAGCTTTTTTTGGGTTCCTTTTCCGGCAATGTTCTGATCGGAGGATTGTGTCACCATGCTGAACCGTTCCCTTTGTATGATCTATTGTTGCGAAACAGACCCTTTATCTACCCCGAATCGAGACGGATTACGGGACCCTGCCAATTTGCCCATGGGTTTTGGCTCATTCCGCTACCGGTTTAATTTAATATTGGTCATATGAGAGGCGACGGCGGATATTTCCTCGTCTTTGATCCCCGTTACGACCGGGTGTTCCGTCATCAGCAGGGTCAGTTTATTCGCCCTTTTTTTATTGATAATGTCCTTTACCTGATTGATCAGATACCGTTCGTTCTGGTTGGCCAGGTTGGGGTAATTGGGAGCCACCGATATCCCCTGCTGCCCGTGACAGGTGATGCAGAATTTATAAGTATAAACTCTTTCACCTTCCTGGGCGGAGGCGGAGTGGCCGATCATCAATACGGCCAGCAGAGATAACACACATATTCGGGCTATTTTTTTCATGATGCACCTCATAACTACTTTGTGGGGTATATTGTTTAAATAAGTTTATCCAAATACTTAACACCATAACTAAGCGCTTCGTCATCACAAATATCAACGCAAAGCCCGCAGCGGGTGCAGGCCGATGCGTCTACATATTCAGACCTGCCCAGATTGACAGAGTCGGTCAGAACATGGGGAACCAGACAGACACTTTGACATCGTTTGCAGTTTGAACAATTTTCTTTGTCCCATTTTATCCGGAAAAGAGAGATCAGGCCGATCAACTGGTAGGAGACGCCCACCGGACAGAAGTATCGGCACCATGCCCGGCGGCTGTAGCCGATTTCAAAAATCAGCAAAGCCATGACCCAGAGGAGCATTAAGGAGGGTCCGTATACAATAAACCGGCTGATGATCGCCACCGGGTTGATGGTTTCAAAAACGGTATATCCGGTAAGCGATGCCAATACCAGAGAGAAGCCGTAAAAATAATACCGGATCTTACGATCAAAAGCGTGGTTTTTTATGATTTTTTTCTTTTTAAGGATTTGGTTGATTTTTTCTCCCAGTTCGGCCAGCCAGTGATAAGGACAGATCCAGGAACAGAATGAGCGTCCCCCAAGCATCAGATAGATCAAAAAAATCGTAACGACGCCGATGATCAGGTTTACCATTATGATTTTACTGGCCAGGATGACCTGAAAAGCCGCCAAAGGGTCGATCATATGAAACCCCAACAGCCTGGAGCCGCTCAGGGTCCCTTCCAGAATTTGAATATCGAAGAAATAGGAGGCGAAAAACAGGAAATTAAAAAACAGCAGGTTGGCCCAGCGGATATATCTCCATTTGTTCCGGGAATGACCCGGTTGCGGAAGATTTTCAGGACGTAGACCGGCCCCTTTGAATGTCCTGACTTTTTCCCGGGAGTTGTCTTTTTTTTCAGTTGTGTTTTTCATGTTTGATCAACAGCCTGCTTTCCGGACCATTTCAGCCGTGGTGTAATCTGTATCGAGGCGACCGGTGTCGGACATTTTTCCTCGCAAAAACCGCAGCCCACGCAGGTTTTCCTGACAGAGGGCCAGTCGTATGTTTTCCCTGTATCCGGATCTTTTCTCCGAACAAAAACGATTGGTTTTTCGTCTTTAATCGGGCATTTGTCGAGGCAGATCCGGCAAGCCTTTTTCGCTTGGCTGGAAGTTTTGGTAAATTCGGCGATCCATTTTAAATCAGAATCCTTTAACTGTTCCGGAAGTGTTGCACGGGTTTTATCCGATATTTCCGGCAATGAGAATCTTTTCTGCCACCCCTTTTTCTCATCTTCGTTCATTCTCTTGATCAGGGCGGTCAGAATATTCTTTAGTTCCGTTTGATCCGATGCAATTGTTCCCTTTTTGCGGAGATTTTCCAGCCGGTAAACCAGATCGTTGATGCCCCGTACGGAAAGACAGGTAGCAGGATGGGTAAGCACGGCCAGACCCATTTCCGCATCTTTTCCCAGTGACAACTCGTGGGCCAGTGCACCTGTGGGGCAGGCCAGAACACAGGGCAGCCCGCTGCATAAAATACAGCCGCCCTCCCGGGGAATGATATAGGGGGTTCCAATGCCAAATCCCTGACGGATA
>CAZWAE010000070.1:0-7312 GCA_964631805.1 uncultured Desulfobacteraceae bacterium
GCGGCCCAGCCGGTATGATTGATGGCGATATCGATAAAAACAGCGGCATTCCGCCTGTGGACGGCATCCACCAGTTCAATGAACTGGTCAAGAGGGGTGGCTTTGGGGTCAAATTCCGCCAGGGCAGGATCGACCTGGGTAAAACTCAACGCCGCGTAGGGACTGCCGAACCGCCCCATTCTGGCATAGGTGGTGGGAGTGGGATGCACGGGCAACAATTGGATGATCCGGCAACCGAGGGTGCCGATGATAAAATCGAGTTCACCCATAAGGTCGCGAAAAGTTCCGGAAGGGGGAATGACCGTGTAGCCCTCCCGGTCCAGCTCCCGGACTACCGATCCACGAATTCCGGCGTCAAGCCGCCCCTCTTTGTTGGCGCCGAACTGGCGCACGAATGCATTGTAGATCGTATTGCCGCCGCAGGTATGGGCCGGCGCCACATTGATCTCAACATTGGCGCCTTCCGGCCAAACCGGGTCATGGCCACCATCGGGGGCAAAATAGCACTTGCCCTCAAAATGCCCTGTCTCAGAAAGCGGCAGGGTGGCCCGATATTTTCCCTCCCCTGCCGGGACCATGGGGATGTCGTACCAGTCCTTTGCGAGAGGGGCCTTGTTCTGGTCCACGCTCCGGATGATCTCATCGCGGATCACACGGGCGTTTCCGATGTTGGTACGGACCCAGGCCGTTCCCGCCTCATACCTGGCCAGTGTCAGGGTGAACTCCAGGGTATCCCCGCAGAATTTTAATAACCGGGTGCCGGGTGCGGGAGTTTGGATCATAGGGGTATTCACCGTCGTCTATTTCGCTCGTATCGGAGCCAGTTTGATGAAACACTCCTATCAAAATTGAGATGAAAAAGCTACACCACAGGACCGGCCTTCCACCATATCGATTTTATCAAAAAGGCGTAAACAGAAAAAAAAAGGCGACCCGTTATGAGTCGCCTATCTGTTTTAAATGTACCTGGTAAAATTCAAGTGGGCGGTGTGACCGGATTATCGCCCCATGTGAAAATAGTTCGGAGTTACACCATCCCCTTGAAAGCAAAAAAGGTTAAAGAGAGAATACCGGCGGCCACCAGTGCGATGGAGGTATCCTGTAGCGGTTTGGGTACCCGGGCCAGCAGTGTGCGCTCCCGCACGCCGGCAAACAAGATCAGGGCAACTCCGAAGCCGATGGCATAGAAGAAAGAACTCGCCAACGCTTTCATGAAGGTCAACTCATCCTGCACGTTGAGCAGGCAGACGCCCATGACGGCACAGTTAGTGGTGATCAGGGGCAGGAAAATGCCCAGGCCGGCATAAAGCGCCGGGATGCTTTTTCTGAGAAACATCTCCACGAACTGGACCAGCGAGGCGATCACGAGGATGAAGGCGATGGTCTTCATGTACACCAGGTTGTACTTGACCAGCACGTATTCATTCACGATCCAGGTAATCACGCCGGCCATGACCAGCACGAAGACCACGGCAAAGGCCATGCCCACGGCGGTTTCCATCTTCTTGGAGGTGCCGAGAAACGGGCAGTTGCCCAGATACTGGGCCAGCAGGATGTTGTTGATGAGAATGCAGCTGACGGCGAGGATGATATAATCGCCCATGGTCGGACTCCTATTTGTTCCCAACGAGATTCATAAAGCAAAGCATCAAACCGAGACCCACAAACGCACCCGGGGCCTCCACCATGAAGGTAAACGGCTGAAAGGAGGCCGGCATGCTAAACAGCGGGCTTTCCCAGATGGTGATGGTGCCGTTTCCAAAAAATTCACGAACCGCACCCAAAGCGGAGAGAGCCCAGGTGAAACCGATGCCGATACCCAGGGCGTCTGCTATGGAGGGCAAAACGGGGTTTTTGTAGGCGAAAGCCTCCGCACGCCCGAGGACGACACAATTGACCACGATGAGCGGGATGAAGATACCCAGCTTGAGGAACAGCGGATAGGCGAAGGCCTGCATGAGCAGTTCCACGAGCGTGACAAAAGTGGCGATGATGATGATGAAACAGGCGATCCGGACCTTCCCCGGGATCACCTTGCGCAGCAGGGACACAAAAAAGTTGGAACCCAACAACACGAAGGTGGTGGCAACCCCCATCCCCCAACCGTTCTCCACGGTTTTGGTCACGGCCAGAACAGGACATAAACCCAGCACCAGCCGAAAGGGCGGCACCTCTTCCCAAAGTCCCTTGACAAACTCCTGTGCGAATGTTTTCGCCATTTTATCTCCTACTTGGCAACGGCTTTCATCTTTTCGGAAAGCTGTGGTTTCAATTCCTTGAACAATTTAACGGCATCGGTGGCCGCCTGGCAGACAGCGTCGGAGGTGATGGTGGCGCCGGAAATGGCGTTGACCTGCCCGCCCCCCAGAGCATATTTGTCCTGAAGCGGCAACCCCTTGAACTGCGCGGCGAACTTCGGGTCATCCTTTGCCAAAGCACCCATGCCGGGAGTTTCGGCGTGGGTGGTGACGCCGACACCGAGAATTTTGTTGTTCTTCACATCGATGCCCACCATGAGCCCCACGTCGCCCCCAAAGCCTTTCCCGGCCGTTTCAAAGGCCACACTGGTGGGTTCGCCGTCAAAAATCCCCACAAAGAAACTCTGCTCCTTTTCCCCCACCTTCAATGAAAAACGATCGGAAATGGGATCATTGGCGGCGCCTTCCATAATGGATCGGATCGCCGGTCCCTTGACAAAGTTCAACACCTGATTTTCGATGCGTTCATCGGTACCGCTCTTGACGGCGGCCAGCAGACTGCCGGAAGCAACGCAGAGAACCAGGAGGACTACGACCATATTAATCATTTCACGCATATCTTAGACAACCTTTCCCATCGCTTTGGGGCGAATCTTATCCAGCACCGGACTCAGCAGATTCGCAACCAGAATGGCCAGAACAACACCGTCAACGTAAACGCCGATGTTACGGATCAGCACTGTCATGATCCCGCCGACGGCCCCGTACAACAGCATGGGTATGAAGTTGACCGGTGAAGAGGAATCGTCAGTGGCAAGAAAAAAAGCACCGATGAGGGTATATCCGGTAAACATATGGAAAAAAGGCCCTGCAAACCGTGTCGGGTCGACAATATGGAACATCAGGGCGGTAAAAAACACCCCCGCCAGGAAGGACACGGGAATCTCCCAGCGGATAAATCCGCGGAGACACAAAAAGAAACCGCCCAGAATCAGTCCCATCCCGAAGGTGGAACCGATACCGCCGGTCTGCCTGCCGAACAGCAGTTCGAGGGGATCGATATGGGCCACGGACTCTACCCCGAAGTGTTTCAACGATGCCAGAGGATAGGCCATGGCAAACCCCAGGTCGTAGTTGAGCAGCATCACATCAAAATTAAACAGATCTTTCCAGGAGACCATAAGGATGGCGACGGAAAGGGCGGCCGGATTAAAAGGATTGCTGCCGATGCCGCCGAAGATCTCTTTCCCGATCACCACCGCTACCAGGGTTCCGGTGATCACCGCCCACCAGGGCATGGTGACCGGCAGCATCATGCCGAACAGAAGTCCGATGAGAGCCGCCTGGCCGTCTCCGATGGTAATGGGCCGTTTGGTGGCATGATTCATGGCCAGTTCCCAGAAAATGGCCGAAGATACGGAAAGGGCGATCACCCCCACGGCCAGCCCCCCGTAGGTGGCCAGCCCCAGGAACAGGGCCGGCAGGGCGGCCAGCATTATCGTATAGTTTTTTTCAAAAATGCTGCTTCCGTCATGCCAGAAAGGCGCATGGGAAACGATGAATCTTTTAGAATTATTCATTGGCCGCCTCCGCAGTATTGATCCGGTCGAGCTCAAACTTGGCCAGCTTGATGTACTGGAAAATCGGAATTTTTGCGATGCAGACGTAACTGCACAGCCCGCATTCGATACAGGAGTAAAGATCGTAGCCGTCCGCTGCTTCCTCATACTGCCCGACTTCGAGAAACCGTACCAGCATGTTGACGGGTACATTGACCGGACACGTCCGGATACAATCGCCGCAGTTGGTGCAGGGGTATCCGGATGCCATGGGAATATCCGCCCCATCCTGAACAATGATCATATCGGTGTCCGGCTGCACGGGGTGTGTTTCAGAAAAGATCGCCTGCCCGGTCATGGGACCGCCTAAGATGATCTGGTCTTTCTCTTTGACGGTGATGCCGAAAAATTTGAAAACTTCGGCGATGGGGGTTCCCACACGAGCCGATACCAGGTGCCGGGTCCCGTCCCTGTCCACGAGGGTCAGAATCTTATCGTAAGGGATTTTGGAGCTGTCAACGGCTCTGCCGATGGAGGCCACGCCTTCGACACTGATAAAGCATACCCCGAGATCCTCGGGGTTTTTTCCGTTGGGAACGGCCAACCCCAGTACATCCCTCATGATGTTCACGGGGAAACCGGCGGGATAGATCGGATCCACCGCCTTTGCCTCCGCACCAATGTGTCCGTATCCGGGAATGACATCCCTCTGGACGGTGAGGATGATGTGTTCCACACCGGAAATCTTTTTGAGAACGCCGATACCGGCAGTGACCGCTTCGATATCGGATGTGGCGGTGTGCTGTGCAGTGACGGATAAAAGGTCCTTGTCCACACCGTTGACGATGATGGTGTGTATCGGCTTTTCCGAATCGGCAAGCGCGGAAAGTGAGGGGGCACCGGGAACCGGGCCGAGAAAAGCGACGGCGGTCGCAAGATCGATATCATCGGCGCTTGCCTTGAACAGGTCATCCGCCTGTTCGTCACCGGCGACATCGATGACGATCCGGGTCCAGTCATTTCCGAAATCACCGGAATACCCTTCTACAGTGGCAACCTTGCCCGTAACGGTGGATAGGGCATAGGCTCCGCCCTCGCCGCCCAATGCAAGTTTCTGGCCGGTTTTGACCTTCAACCCGGGAGCCAACCCCGCCTGGCCGGCCAGACTGGCGGCTGCTTTGACGATGTAAACCGCTTGCTCCGGGACCGGAACCTGTTCGGGATCCCTGGGAGGACCCGATATGGTTTCATAGGAAAGGTGTGATTTGGAAAACCCTAAAAACGATCGTTTTATCATAGTTCAACCCTTTGTTTGCCGCAAATGGGATGGGTGGTCTCAATATCCTGCGATAACACGGGAAATCCCCTGAATTTACATAACATGACAGGCCGAGCAGTTCTCCGAGCCTTCCCCCGGACCTGCCTCGAATTCCACGTGGCATCCGATACATTGCTGATGAAAGGCCTCCGAACGTTTGATCACATCCTCATCCTCGCTATCGGCCTCATGGCACTCACTGCAGGACTCGGCATCGGCATATTCCTCCTCTTCGAGGGTGTGGTGGCAATCACCGCACGAAATGCCGTACCCTGAGATGTCGGTGTGTGTTTTATGATCAAACACCACTTTCCCCGCAGATGCTTTGAACATCAATCTCACGGGACTTTCGGGTGTGGGGGCGGAAAAGGCGGCGTAACTGAAAACGCCCACAATGAATAAAACGATAGCCAGTCTATAAGCCAGCTTAAGCTGTTGCTCCGATGTCATCGAACTGGAAATCCTTTCAACTTTCAGGGTGTTAATCGGGAGGTATAAAAAAACAAGGACCGTCTACCACAATGCGATTTACCTTTCAAGCAATTTTTCCATACCACGGCCGGATGTCCCTCGAAATCGGCAGGGCTTTTTCTTTCCAACGAAAAAAATTCATTGAAAGTTTTGAAAAGAAATATTATAGCGTGCCTGATTTTAAGATATCGGAACATCGACAATATCACATTGAAACAGGCTGGAGGGTGGTGTTCCTATAGAATTAAAGGGGGATGAGAATGAACAGATTTCGTATGGTAGTCTTGGGCCTGGTCATCATTCTGCTCTGCGGCGGCACCTGGGTGACGGCTTCTGAAGATTCGGAGGAGACCCTATGCATACCCATGGGGATCATTCCACTGGAACCGCCGGAAGAGGTGGAGGCAAAACGGGCGTCCGTTGAATTTCCGCATGCGGTGCACTTTGACTACAACTGCAAGACCTGCCATCACAAATGGGAAAAAGAGGAGGAGATCGTCGGCTGTATGACATCCGGCTGCCACGACCTGACCGAGTCCCCCAAGAGTGTCGACGGCGGTAAGGTCGATCCTGACGAGGCGATACTGTACTACAAAAAAGCGTATCACTCCCAGTGTATCGGCTGCCATAAGGATATCAAGGAAAAAAACAAGGCCCTGGCGACTTCGGGGGCGGCGCTGACACTCAAGCTATCCAGCAGCGGCCCCACCGGCTGCAAGGCGTGCCACCCCAAGGAATAAGGCATCCCGACCCGGCGCAGTTGTTCATTGGGTGTCAGATTTACACACCCCGCACAGGCTGCAGTCTTTCATGGGGCAGGGTGCTGACACCCTGCCCTCTTTTGCTTTCCTGTATTCTCCCGCCAGAAAAAGCTTGGAAATGCCGTGGTCGATAAAATCCCATGGCAGCTTTTCCCCGACCGGTCTCTCACGGGTGATGTAAAACCCGGACGCTTTTGAAAACGTCTTCAGAATACCCGGCCACGTGGCTCCGGTTTCATGGCGGCGCTCCAGAAGGTTGGCAACGTTTCTATCTCCCCTTGACAAAAGCGCCTGAACCACGTCCCGGCGGAGCGGATCCGTTTTGACCGAAACGTTGGCTTCCCGCCTCAACCCCTGCTTCACCCATTTGATTTTCTTCTTCAATGTCCGCTGATCTTCCATGGCGGCCCATTGGAATGGGGTCACCGGTTTGGGAACGAATGCATTGAGGCTGACGGTGATGGTGCCGATTCGCTTTCGCGCCCGACTTGAAACAAGAAATTGTTTCTTCACACGTCGACACAGCCGGACGATGGCCTCGACATCCTCCATGGTTTCCGTGGGAAGCCCCACCATGAAATAGAGTTTCAAATTGGGAATCCCGCCGTCGATGAGAACTTCCACGGCATTTAAGAGATCATCTTCGGTAATTCCCTTGTTGATGACCCGGCGCATCCGTTCCGAACCGGCATCCGGCGCCAGGGTGGCGGTTTTGACACGGCTTTGCCGGAGAACGGAGGCAAACTCTGCATTCATGGCATCGGTCCTCAATGAACTGAACGACAGCACCATGTCGCTCTCCAGTGCCTTTTTACACAGGGTTTCAAGACCCGGGAGATCGCTGACCGCCGTGCTGACAAGCCCGATTCGATGGGTCAGCCCCAGGCCTTTCTCAACACACTGCTCAAGCAGGTCCACCGGCCGGAAACGTGGGGGGCGATAAACGAAACCGGCGCTGCAGAACCGGCAGCCATGGGGGCAACCCCTGGCGACTTCGATTAAAAA
>CAZWAE010000070.1:7412-17251 GCA_964631805.1 uncultured Desulfobacteraceae bacterium
GAGAGGATCACCTCCGCCTCGCCCATCAGAAAACAATCGATGAACGGGGCAATGGGTTCGGGGTTCAAAAAGCAGGCAACCCCTCCGCCCAGCACCAGAGGATGGGGGGACATCCTGTCTGCTGACCGGAGGGGAACGCCCGCCTGATGCAATATGGACAAAAGGTTGGGGAAGTCGTTTTCAAATGAAACGGAAAAGGCGATGATGTCGAACTCATGAAGGAACCGGCCCGACTCTACGGACCTGACCGCTTCATCACCGGATCCGTCCGGCAGAAACGCCCTTTCGCACAACACATGATCGATGGCGTTTATCAGGCGGTATACCGCCTGAAACCCTAGATTGGACATCCCCACTGCATAATGGTTGGGGTAGACCAACACGACACGAATGCGGCCTTTCCAGTTTTTGCGAACGACCCCGGTTTCATTTTCCGGACGCGTGTTTGAAAAACGGCCCATGCCCAGCACCCCAAGGCGGTAAATCATCTGAAAACAGGTTCAATCGCCTAGTCCGCCTTTTTCCTCAAGAAGGTGGGTATATCCAGATCATTGTCGATGATCAGGCCTCTGTATCCCCTGTAGGTGGCCCCACTCTCCTCACCCACCGCTTCCTGCTGCCGGATAAACGTCGGTTCATCATAGTTGATGGCATTTTGAAGATCCGCCGGAGTGATATCCCGGATCTTACCCCTCATGGAAGGGTCCCGATGCCCGGCCCGGGGGGAAATGGCGCCGGGTCCTGCACCGATGCCCGTTGCAATCACGGTCACGCGCATCTCGTCACCGAGGTCCTCATCCAGGGCTTGACCCCAGATAATTTCCGCGTCCTCACCCACCTCATCAAAGATGGCATCGGACGCCTCGGTCATCTCCTCCATGGTAATGTCACTGGTGCTGGTGATGTTCATCAGTACGCCCTTTGCACCCGAAACGGAGATATCTTCCAGAAGGGGGTGGGAAATGGCAAGCCGGGACGCTTCCTTGGCCCGGTTCTCGCCGCTGGCGATCCCGATTCCCATGATGGCCAGCCCCGCTTTGCTCATGGTGGTTCTGACATCGGCGAAATCCAGATTGACCAGGCCCGGTTTCATGATCAGGTCGGTGATCCCTTTGACCGAGTGCAGCAGAATTTCATCCGCCTTCTTGAACATATCCACCATTTTGGCATTTTTCGAGGCAAGCCCCCGGAGCCGGTCGTTGGGGATGGTGATCACCGTGTCGGCGACCTCCTTTAACTGCGCAATGCCCTCTTCCGCCTGGTGCAGCCGTTTTTTCCCTTCGAAGGAAAACGGTTTGGTGACAACGGCAACCGTCAAAGCTCCGATATCTTTGCATATTTCAGCAATTACCGGACCGGCTCCCGTACCGGTACCGCCACCGAAACCGGCGGTGATGAACACCATATGGCAGTCACCCAGGGCTTCTCTGATGGCTTCGTCGGTTTCAAGGGCCGCTTCTCTTCCGATCTGGGGATTTGAACCGGCACCCAACCCTTCGGTGAGTTCACCGCCAATCTGGAGCTTAACCATCGCTTTAGATTGTTCAAGGGCCTGGGCATCGGTATTCGCCGCAATAAACTGAACCCCCTGAAGATTAGAGGTGATCATGTTATTGATGGCGTTCCCGCCAGCTCCCCCAACACCAATGACCTTAATTTTTACCGCATTTTCGTTTTCAACCAGTGTAAATGACATTTCCCCCCCTTTTTCCATGGTTACATCGTTTCCGGTTTCCATATGGAACAGCCTCAACTGCTGCATTGTTTTGGTCCTGCCGATCACATTTCGGTTCCTAAACGGCCTCATTCATAAATTCGAAGGCATATTCTTCAGATTACTTCCCTGAACCACCGTTTCATGCGACTGATGAGACGATTGAATATATTTGCGTCCCTGATCCTGAATTTTTTATCCGGCCGGTGTTTTGCGCCGTAGAGAACAAGTCCGACACCGGTGGCATACATCGGGTTGCTGACCACATCCACCAATCCGCCGATACCGATCGGTTTCCCCAGGCGTGTAGGCGCATTGAAAACCGACTCAGCTACCTCCGTCAGGCCCTCCAGGAGCGCGGAGCCCCCGGTGACAACCACTCCCGAGGTCATGGCGTTTTCCAGGCCTGCCCTGAAAATCTCTCTCTGGGTCAGGGTAAACACCTCCTCCACACGTGGCTCGAGGATCTCTCCCAGGATCTGCCGCGGCAGTTTGCGCGCTTTTCTGCCCCCCATCCCGGGAACCTCAATGGTCTCGTCACTGCCGATATTGCGGGTCACGCAGGTCCCGAATTTCTTTTTGATCTTCTCCGCCTCCGCCATGGGCGTTTGAAGGCCGATGGCGATATCATTGGTCAGGTTGTGACCCCCGAGCGCCAGCACAAAGGTGTGTCGAATATTCTTATTGCAAAATATGGCAAGATCCGTCGTACCCCCGCCAAGGTCCAAAAGGGCCGTGCCCTGCTCCCGCTCTTCATCGGTGAGCACCGCTTCGCTCGATGCCAGCGGCTCCAGCACGATGTCGCAGACATCCAGACCGGAACGGTTGGCACATTTGACGATATTGTGGGCGGAGGTTACCGCCCCGGTCACGATATGAATCTTCGCCTCAAGCCGAACCCCCGCCATGCCCACCGGATTCTGTATGCCGTCCTGATCATCCACGATGTACTCCTGGGGCAGCACATGAATCACCTCCCGGTCCATGGGGATGGCAACGGCACGCGCCGCATCGATCACCCGGTCAACATCGTGCTGTGTCACCTCCGGTCCTTTGATAGCGACGATTCCCCGGCTGTTGAAGCTGGTAATGTGTCCGCCGGCGATGCCGGCGTAAACTGAGGATATCTCACATCCTGCCATCAGTTCAGCTTCCTCCACCGCTTTCTGAATGGATTCCACGGTGGAGTCGATGTTGACGACAACCCCTTTGCGCAGTCCGATGGAGGGATGGGTGCCAATACCGATGATGTTGATGTCACTACCGGAAATCTCCCCGACAACGGCACAGATTTTGGTGGTGCCGACATCCAGACCGACAATGATCTCCTCTTTTTCGTGCATATCAGGCCTCCTCCTGCTTTCGGTCGGTTTGTTCGGTTCCGGCCGGCGTTACAACGATTCGATTCAGATTGTTCAGATCGATGGAGTGCAGATGTGAAAACCGGTTGCGTGTTTCAAGATAGATCAACACATTGCCGAGCTTATCCAGCTTATCCCGGTATCCGTTATAACCGACCTTAATGGCGCCCATCCGATCCATGGCATAAAGCGTCAGACCGATCTCCCTGTCCACATCGATTCGTTTGATCATTCTGTTGGGCAGGATGCTGCTTTTCATTCTCCCCAGTTGAAGAACGGACATCACCGCCTTGAACGGTTTGCTCATCATCTCCCCTCTGACATTGATATCCGCAAATGATAGACCCGTGACCAGCGGGAGATTTTCAGGGTCCGATGCGCCCTTCTCCTTGAAAATTTCGCCTTTGGTGTTGACGATAAATTTTCGGCCGAGATCCAGCACCGCCATGGGCACGTGCTCTTTGATGCGAATGATAATCGCATCCGGCAGTTCACGACTGACCGAGGCATGGGCGACACGCGGATGGGCCAAAAGTCTTTTTCTGGCCAAAGAGAGATTGAGCGCCAGTATGTTGGTTCCTTTTCGAACGCCTGCCTGGTGAAGGACCTGGTGGATTTCAAGGCGGGACGTGCCCTCTACGGACACCTTCCTGGCTTTGAAATAGTCGCACTGGGTCAGATAGTCGTGCCCTAAAATAAAGGTGAAACTCATGGCGGCCATCATCAGGACACCCCCGATGATCTTGGCAAAAAGAACCAGCGGCCGGACCATCCGCCCCTTTCTCCTGACAGGAGATCTTTTATATCGATTGCCCCTTTTTTTTCCTTTAACACCCGACAATTTTAACCTCGAATTCCAAATCGACATCGAATTTAACGCTCACTTCCTTTCGTATGAACCCTGCCAGTTCAAGAATCTCCGCCGCCGTGGCATCGCCCCGGTTGATGATAAAATTGGCATGTTTTTCGGATACCGCCGCCCCTCCGACCCTTTTGCCCTTCAACCCCGCCCGGTCAATGAGTTCTCCCGCGCTCCTCCCGGTTTCGGGATTTTTAAAAAAACACCCGGCACTCGGTTGCCCCATGGGCTGGGTTTTCCGGCGGATTTCAAGCCGCTTGCCGGCTTCTTCCATCAGCATGCCGGCATCGGACCCCATTAAAGAAAAATTTGCTCCCGTAACGGCGGCGGTCCCATTTAGATCCTCGCTTTCAGAATCCTGCCAGGACAACCGTCGGTAGCTGAAGCGCAATTGGTTTTTTGACAATTTCCGGACCCTGCCCTGCCGGTCCAGGATATGGATCGATTCGACCACATCGGCCATGGTACCTTCGGCGGTGCCGGCATTCATCATCAGACCGCCCCCCACCGTTCCGGGGATCCCCACGGCAAAATTCATTCCCGCCAGTCCGTTTTTGGCGGCATAGCGGCAGAGGGTCGGCATCTTTACACCTGCTCCTGCCGTCACCCGGACCGCTTTGCCCCCCGCCGGACTTTGCCGAATATAACCAAACCCCTTGCCCGGAACGATAAGAATCCCCCTTACACCCCCATCCCTGACAAGCAGATTTGTTCCGTCCCCGATCACCCGCCAGTCCATCCCATGCTCTCCGGCCAGACGAATAACAGCCGCCATCTCTTCAGGATCGTCCGGAAATGCCAGGATATCGGCCGGTCCTCCGACCCTGATATAGGTATGGCGACCCATGGGCACATCGAATTGAACGCGTTCACCCAAAAGCGTCGACAAACTGTTTTTCAACGGATTGGATCCATTCATCGGCTTTTCCGTTTTTCCAGTATCTTTTCACCTACCTGCCATACATCCCCGGCGCCCAGAGTCAGGAGAATATCATTGGGAGACAGGATCTTTTTAAGAGCGTCGACAGCGGCAGCCAGACTATCGATGCAGATGACATGCTTGTGCCCGTGGGCGGTAATGCCCTTGCAAAGCTTCCCGGCGTCGACCCCTTCGATCTTCTCTTCACTGGCCGCATATATGGGAAGTACCAGAAGAATATCCGATTGGTAGAAAGACCGGGTGAACTCATCATAGAGCGCTTGGGTCCGGGTATACCGGTGGGGCTGGAAGACAACCACTTTCCGCCTGTCCGGCCAGCTCGTATCCACCGCCTGGAGAGTCGTCCGGATCTCTGTGGGGTGGTGACCGTAATCATCCACCACCGTCACGCCGCCGACCTCTCCCTTGATCTCCATCCGACGGGCCACCCCCTTCAGTTTTTCCAGGGCGGATTTGACCGTTTCAAAAGGAATGCCTACCTCCATCCCGACGACGATGCTCGCAAGAGCGTTGTAGACATTGTGCATCCCCGGCAGGTTCAGGGTGATCTCCCCCAACTTCCCCTCCGGGCCGGTTACCGAAAACCGGCTTTTCAATCCCGTAAAGATCACCTCCCCGGCCTTAAAATCCGCCTGACTGCTGAGCCCGTAAGTGGTGAACCGCTTTTTCATTTTCGGCAAAAGTGCCTGAACGTGTTCGTTGTCCAGGCATAAAACCGCCAGTCCGTAAAACGGTATCCGATCCAGGAAGTTAAAAAAGGTCTCTTTGATATCTTCAATATCTTTATAAAAATCGAGGTGTTCCTTATCGATATTGGTGACCACTGCAATGGTGGGTGAAAACTTCAGGAAAGATCCGTCGCTTTCATCAGCTTCGGCCACCAGATACTCCCCCTGCCCCAGAACGGCATTGGTGCCGATACTTTTGAGCTTCCCACCGATGACGATGGTGGGATCAAGCCCCCCCGCCGCCAGGAGTTCCGCCACCAGTGAGGTAGTGGAGGTTTTGCCATGGGCCCCCGCAATGGCGATGCTGTATTTCAGCCGCATCAATTCGGCGAGCATCTCCGCCCTGGGGATGACCGGTACCGCGGCAGCCCTGGCCGCCACCACCTCGGGATTATCCGATGCGACAGCCGAGGAGGTCACCACGACATCGGCCGCTCCGATATGGCGGGTATCATGACCGACAAACACCTTTCCCCCGAGTTTTTCCAGACGACGGGTAATATCGGAGCCTTTGAGATCGGAACCGGACACCTGGTAGCCCAGGTTTAATAGCAGTTCCGCAATACCGCTCATGCCGATGCCGCCGATGCCCACAAAGTGTATATGGTATTTTTTCTGGTACATGGTTGCACTACCCTTCTGGCGTTTGCTTTGCCGTTTCTCCAGGTGTCCCCGCCGACGTGTTTTCGAGCATGCGGTAGCATCTCCCCACGATCTCCCCGGCGGCGTCGGGACGCCCGAGGCGCCGGGTTTCAGACGCCATCTGCGCCAGCCGCTCCGGATGGGAAGCATAATATTCAATGGCCTCTGCCAGCCGTCTGCCGTTCAGGTCTTTCTCCTCCATGATATCGGCGGCCTTCCGGTCCGAAAGGGTTCTGGCATTCAGGACCTGATGATTGTCCGCTGCATGGGGAAAAGGAATAAAAAGCACCGCCTTGCCAAGAGCGGTGACCTCCGCTACGGTGGTGGCACCCGCCCTGCAGATGACCAGATCGGCCATCCGGTATGCTTCACCCATATCCTCAAAAAAAGATTGCACCACACAGGTCACACCCGCCAGTTCATAGGCATCTGCCACGGTTGCCGCGTCTTTCGAACCGGTCTGGTGAACAAATCGAAACCGGTCCTTCTCTTCGAGCAGCCCGGCTGCTTCGACAACGGCCAGATTGATGCTGTGCGCCCCCTGGCTACCACCCAATACTAAGGTGGTAAACGGCTCTTTGCCCAGGTTCATGCTTTTTCCCCCGGATCGGTTCTCCATACTGCGGAGAATCGACCGCCGTACCGGATTTCCCGTCACTTCGGCTTTCTCCCGGGGAAACCGGTTTCGGGTCTTTTCAAAGGACACGAAAACACGATGGGCAAACCGGGCAAGGATCCGGTTGGTCACACCCGGCAGGAGATTCTGTTCGTGCAGAACGATCCGGCATCCCATCAAAAAACCTCCCACCGCCACGGGCCCTGCAGCGTAGCTGCCCACAGCAAGAATCAGGTTGGGTCTGAATCTTCTAATGATCCGCATCGATGATAAAATCCCCCATGGAATCTTCAAAGCGGCCCTGGCCTGTTGCCACACGCCCCTTCCTTTGATTCCCTCTGCAGCTATACTTTCCAGCTTGAATCCCTCTTTTGCCAGTGTCTTTCTTTCAAATGCGTTTCCGGTGCTGACAAACAGCACGCGATTTTCCGGGTTGGCAGAGACAAATTCATGGGCGATGGCCACGGCCGGGAAAAGGTGGCCGCCCGTTCCGCCGCCGGCAATGACCACCCGCACCGGCCACCGCCACCCCTTTTTTCCCGGATGCCGGCCACCGTCTTCCAAGTCATGTTTCCTTTGGGTTTGCAATTCACCCTATCCTCTTTTTTTCCTGACGACCTTGCCCGGTTCGGTGCCGCTGTTCGATCCGATATTCATCAGTATCCCCACCGAAGCCATGCTGATTAAAAGCGATGTTCCACCATAGCTCAGAAAGGGCAGCGTCAACCCTTTCGTCGGCAAAAGGCCAAGGGTCACAGCCATGTTTACAAATACCTGGAGGCCGATGGCCGTGGTCAGGCCGGCGGCCAGAAATGCCCCGAACAGATCCCGTGTGTTGCGGGAAATCGTGATTCCCCGCCAGAGGACCAGGGCGTAGAGGACCAGTATGAACATGACCCCATAGAGCCCGAGTTCCTCCCCGATGACGGAGAATATAAAATCGGTATGGGGCTCCGGCAGGTAGAACAGCTTCTGGTAGCCTTTGCCGATCCCCGTACCCCAAATCCCTCCTGTGCCGAAAGCCATGAGGGAATGGGTGATCTGGTAGCCTTCGTCCGCCTGGTATTGCCAGGGATCCAGGAAACTCATGATCCGGCGTATCCGGTATTCCGCATGAAACATCAAAAAATACCCCGCCGGTACAGCCACCAAAAGGACCGACAGCAGGTGGAGCAGTCGGACGCCCCCCACAAACATCATGATCCAGGTGATGGCGGCCAGCAGCACCACCGACCCGAAATCGGGCTGCATCAAAATCAGAATGGAAAAGACACCCAGCACCAGAATGTGCGGTAAAAACCCCACCGAGAATTCCTTTATTCTCTCCCGTTTTTTGTTCATGGAATACGCAAGAAAGATGATGAGAACAAATCTGGCGAATTCCGACGGTTGGAAGCTCAGCCCCCCGAATCTCAACCAGCGGGCCGATCCGCCTGCGGCATATCCGAAATCGGAAAGCTGGATGGCCATCAACAGGCAGAATGCCGAAATCAGAAGCGGGTATGTCAAATAACGATAAAGGCGATAGGGCACATGGGTGAACACCACCAACGTGACAATCCCGGCCAGTGCAAAAAGCCCCTGCTTTTTTAAAAAAAAGTAATCGGTGCCGTATTTTTTCAACGCCAGGGCCGAACTGGCACTGTACACCATGACGATCCCGACCCCCACGAGAAAAAGGACCGGGAAAAGGAGTTTGATATCATATACCGTCATGGGGGATATGGTCTCACGCTTCTTCATCGATACCTCGCCTCAGCCCCACCACAGCCGCTTTGAATGCTACGCCCCTTTCGGCGTAGTCGGTGTACATGTCAAAACTCGTGCAACCCGGAGAAAGCACCACCGACTGTCCCGGAACGGAAAGCGCTGCCGCCTTGTCCACCGCCTCTTCCATGGACCCGGCCAGAGCAATGCCCACTTCCCGGTCCAGTGCCCGGGCGATGGTCTCTCTTGCCTCACCCATCAGGATGAGCTGCGTTACATTTCCACGGATCCTCCCGGCAAGTGCTCCGAAATCTCCCCCTTTATCGCGCCCTCCCATGATCAGGACCACCGGCTCTTCGAAGCTTTCAAGGGCACGTTTAACGGCATCCACATTGGTGGCCTTGGAATCGTTATAAAACCCCACCCCATCGATCGTTTCCACCAGTTCCAATCGATGCTCAGGGGGAAGAAAATCATCCATAGCCGCCCGGACGCCTTCGATGGACCCGCCGGCGGCAAGGGCAGCAAGGGATGCCGCACCGGCATTTTCAAAATTGTGGCGTCCTTTGAAACGAACCCGGCTCAAATCGAGGGAAAACCGCCTTTCCCCTCCTATCTTCCGGTTTTCAAAATGATCCGGCAGAAAGATGGCGAGGCGATTGCCATCCACCCGAACCCCTTCATCCGACCCGTTGCGGATGTTGAAATACAGCTTTTTGGCGTTAATCTTACGGCACACATTTTCGACGACGGGGTCGGCGCCGTTGATGATGGCAATATCCTCTTCCGACTGGTTTTCAAAAAGACGCGCCTTGGACCGGGCATAGCCTTCAAAATCGGGGTACCGGTCCAGGTGATCCTCCGTTATGTTCAAAAGGACGCCCACATGGGGCTTAAAGCCCGCGATGGTGTCCAGTTGAAAACTGCTGACCTCTGCCACAATCACATCCGCCCGGCGAGTGCGCTTTGTATATTCGACAAGGGGGGTTCCGATATTGCCCCCCACAAATGTGTCCAGACCCGACCGTCTGAGCATCTCCCCGATGAGCAGGGTGGCCGTTGTTTTTCCATTGGTGCCGGTGACCGCTACAACGGGTTCGGCGATAAACCGGGATGCCAGCTCAACTTCACCGATCACCGGGACTCCCCTTTCCGAAGCCTGCACTATAGGAGCGATGGTGTGGGGCACGCCCGGGCTCACCACGATCAGTTCGGCCGCATTAAAGGATTCCGGGTCATGGCCGCCAATCTCCACCGCCACACCCAGCCGCC
>CAZWAE010000071.1:0-14727 GCA_964631805.1 uncultured Desulfobacteraceae bacterium
GGTGGGACGCTCCTCGGTTCGGGAGGCGATCAACGCCCTGGTGGTCATGGGGTATCTGGAAGCGATCCATGGCAGCGGGACCTTCATTCGCAGGAAACTTCCCACAGAAGATCTTTCGGCAAGCCGTTTTGACGCCGCCCTGAAAGCCGGCTCCATTTTCGATCTTATGGAGGCAAGAGAGGTGCTGGAGTGCAGATCCGCTGCGCTGGCCGCAGAGCGGGCCGATGTGCAACAGGTGCGAAAATTAAAAAAAGTTGTTGAGCGCGTCGGAGCCACCGAAAAGGATTACGCGATCTTTTTAAAGGCGGATATGGATTTCCACGACTGCCTGGCAGAGGCCACCGGCAACGTCGTCATTTGCGAGATGACGCGGTTGGTGCTGGACAAGGTGGTCAACCACCACGCCCGGCTCAAGACCACAAAACTCTCTCCGGAGTACCGCCGGTTTTCCATCCGTTCGGCCCGGATGGTTGTGGAGAGCATTGAAAAGGGCGATGGGGAAAACGCCGCCCATTGGATGTCCCGGCATTTGAACGCCATCGAAAAAGAGCTCAAAGAGATTATTACCTGAGCGGTCTGGCAAAGATGTAGTCTTCCTGGATCTCCGATCCCAGGGCGAAGGTTTTGGTGCCAGCGACATTAAACTGCATTTTGGCGTAAAACGCATTTCCCCTGTGGTTTTCCTGCCAGCTTCCCAACCAGATCGATTTAAAAGCCTTGTCTTTTGCGTGGTTGATGCAGGCCGCCATCAGGGCGGGGCCAATGCCGCAGCCCAGATATTGCTGTTTGCTGTACAATCGGGAAAGCTCGATGGCCGGCAACGGCTGAACGCAGTCGGGCGGAGGGCTTTGGTGCAGCTTTGCATACCCCGCCCATTCATCCTTTAGCCGGGCAATAAAAAAAATGATCCTATCGTCCATAAGTTCGGACCGGATCTGATCCTCGGTAAAGGAACCGGCGACGTAATCTTCAAAATCCGCCTTGTTGTTCAAATGGCCAAAAGCATCCCGGAAAGTTTTTTCAGCCAGCCTTGCGAGGGAGGAGGCATCGGATGCGGCCGCAACCCGTATGATCGGTTTTTCAAATTCCATTATTCACCGCTTTCGTGCTTCACTATCTGGTTTTCAAAAATCGGCAGTATATCAAACGTTATGATCGAAACAAACGAAATCCTATCACCAGGAAATGGTATATCAACTACGATCGCGCTATAAACTGGATCGATGAACGTATCGTCCGGCAGCAGATTTCAACGGATATAACGCAGATCGGCCTTGTATACCTACTCCTAAACATATTTTAACTGGCTGATATCAAGTTAATTAATACAGGCATTACGTATTTTATATCCGTAAAAATATGAAAAAATTCAGCATTGACATAAAAGAATTATCCTATCATATTAGATCTTTAAGCGGGAAAGCCTCCTGGGGCCTCCTCCATTGGCACCTCCTGTTTCCTGCTCTAAGCCCCTGAAATCATTTATTCCCCAAGCTAAACCGCTTTCAGGGGCTTTTTTCAATTTTAAGGAGAGGATTCCCGCAAACCGGGACTTTTCCGAAGCTCTACCGAAGGTGAGGCGATGGAACTTGACCAGCGCATCCGGGAAAGACGGACCGACCAGGACCGTAGATGTCGTGACGCCACCATCCTTGCTCCGGATCGGCGCCATCATATGGAAAGAAGGGATGGGTTCAACCGAAGGGTTGCGGTTCCTGCTGTTTGTATCTATTGCGGAAAGGTCTGCGATGTGGACAGGGATCTGAAATATGGGGCAAACACCATCGTCACCCAAAGCGATAGCCCCTCCACTATCTGCATGGATTGCTCTAAAAATAAATTCCCCCAGTTTTACACCAAAAGCTGATTCCAAAACCAGCCCTGCCGGTTTCCCGAGATGGCTTTTTCACCCCGGATTTGATAGTGTCTTACTTTAGTTACTCGGCCGGAGCTTTTCGGACCATATACCACCCAACAGGAGGCGATGTTATGCTTGACCGGTTGAAACAATGGGACGCGCCCGATCATTGGCAGCGAATCACCACCATCGATGCCCATACCGGCGGCGAACCCTTCAGAATCATCACCGGCGGACTGCCTGACCTTGAAGGCGACACGATCTTAGCGCGCCGCAGATACATGAAAAACCATTTCGATCACCTGCGCAGGGCCCTTATGTGGGAACCCAGGGGGCATGCGGACATGTATGGATGCGTGGTCACCCCGCCGGTATCCGAGACAGCGGATTTCGGCGTTCTGTTCCTGCACAACGAAGGGTACAGCTCCATGTGCGGCCACGGCATCATCGGGATGGCCACTGTGGCCGTGGAAACCGGCATGATACCCGCTGTGGAACCGGAAACCGTCATCCGCATCGACAGTCCTGCGGGTCTGGTCACCGCTTATGCGCGGGTGGAGAAGGGTCATGTTAAAAGCGTTTATTTTCACAACGTCCCCTCATTTGCATTGGCCCTGGATGAAACGGTGGATGTTGAGGGCTTGGGGAGTGTCCGGTACGATATTGCTTACGGCGGGGCGTTTTACGCTTTTGTTCAGGCGGCCGATGTGGGATTGACCACCCATCCTGAAGATTTTCCGGGCCTTGTAGCCAAGGGGATGGCCATCAAGCGTGCCGTCATGGCCTCCCGTCCGGTACCCCATCCCTTTGAAGAGGACCTGAGTTTTCTTTACGGGACGATCTTTGTCGGCCCCCCCGGAAAAGGGGACAGCCACAGCAGCAATGTCTGCATTTTTGCCGAAGGTGAGGTGGACCGCTCTCCCACGGGTACCGGAGTGAGCGCCCGGCTGGCCCTTCATCATGCCAGGGGGGATATCGGTCTTGATGACGCCATCGTGATCGAAAGCATCATCGGCAGTCGATTCCGGGGAACCGTGGTGGAGACCACCCGGTTCGGTCCCCATCCGGCCGTGATACCCGAGGTGGAGGGTTCGGCCCATATCACCGGCCGACATGCATTTGTCATCGATCCCGAGGATCCGTTGAAGAAAGGTTTTATTCTCCGATAATATCTCTTCAGACGGGGGAAAAGTGCTTGGCGTGGCATTCCGGACAGATCGGCTGCTTGACTTTTGTTTCGGAGTAGTTCCAGCGGTACTTGTCCACGGAAACCCAGTTGTTGTCTGCATCGCACATCTTGTAGCATTTGAGGCAGATGGGGAACTGGGTATCCTTGCTGCTCAGGATAATCGTATGCAATGCCCGGACCCGCAGGCTCAACGTTTTGAGCAGTTCGATGGCCAGGTTCGAATTCTGCCGGATCTCATTGTTTAAGTTCAGTTGGGTAATCGACAGGGCGGTGACGTCGGTTCCGGCCACAACACTGGCTGAGCGGCTGAGTTCATCGATCAGGGCCATCTCGCCGAAGTAGGCATAGCGACCCAGGGTTTGCATCCGGCGCTCGTTTTTATTACCCAGCCCGAGAATGACGTTGCATTCGCCTTCGATGACAATAAAAAGCCTGTTATCCATCTCTCCCTCATGGATAATGACATCCCCTTTCCTGAAGTCGTGGAGTTGGGCCGATTCGGTCAGCCGGCTCAGATTTTCTTCACCAAGGTTTGCAAACAGGGGGACTTTTGTTAGGATGTTGATCAATTCCATGACGGTTTCCTCCTTTACCCTTCAACCCGCTGAATCGCGGAAAAACCATTATCCATACCTTACTACAACCCATCGTCAAGGTCAAAGCCTCCTGCTGATCCAAAAACGATTCCGGAAAAGAGCGCCGATCAGCCCGGTGTGCGCGGGTTGACGATCCCCGGGGGGATGCCAATACTGAAAATAGCTCAACGTATAGATAACAATCGTGAAAACCGATTCTTAAAAACCGTGGACCCATGAAAGTTCAAATCGACGATAAAATTGTGCAGGCGGCAATCGTTCTGGCAAAGAGGTGGCAGGACCGGGCCAATGAACTGCTCATGCCCGAAGAGAGGCGGGTTCAGGGGCAGTTTCAGCGCCTTCTCACCCATCCCATGGACAAGGTTGTGCTTATGAAATTGATCGACCAGAGCTTTCGGTCCAGCGACCGGGGCCGGGTGGCGGATCAGGTGGCTGAGGTGTTGCGGCAATACGGGGTTCCCGATTTTTTCAGTGGAAGAGAGAAGCTGATGGTCCGGATGTTTATGGGGCTGGGGCGTCACCTCCCCTTCCTGTCTGTTCCCAAAATGATCGAGAAGATGCGCCAGGACAGCAGCCGGGCCATTATTCCCGGAGACCCCGACCTGCTGCACGAATACCTCTTAAAACGAAAACAGCAGGGGGTTCGGGTCAACCTCAACCTCCTCGGGGAAGCACTGCTGGGTGAAAAGGAGGCCCGCCGGCGCTTGGAAGCCTATATCCGGTACCTGGAAAACCCGGCAATGGAGTATATTTCCGTTAAAATCTCCACCCTCTATTCCCAGATCTCCCCCCTTGCGTTCGAACATACGGTAAACGTTTTGTCGGACCGGTTGTCCGATCTCTACCGGGTTGCCGCATCCCATTTTTTCGTCCGGCGCACCGGCGTCCGGGTGCCCAAATTTGTCAACCTGGATATGGAGGCGTACCGGGACATGGAGATCACCTGCTCGACTTTTGTCCGGACCCTTGAAAAAGAGGCGTTTACGGATCTCTCTGCGGGCATTGTCTTGCAATCCTATCTGCCCGATGCCCTGCTCGTCCAGGAGCGACTGACCCGATGGGCCAAAAAACGGGTGAAGGGGGGCGGGGCTCCCATCAAACTCAGGATCGTTAAAGGTGCCAACCTGGAAATGGAGAAGGTGGCGTCCGCCCTGTCCAACTGGCCCCTTGCCCCCTATGACAACAAATTGGAGGTGGATGCCAACTACAAGCGAATGGTTACCTACGGCATGGCGCCGGAAAATATCCAGGCGGTTCATCTGGGGGTCGCCTCCCACAACCTGTTTGACCTTGCCTATGCCGCGACGCTCGGCAAAGCCAATGGGGTGGAGGGGTTGTTCTGCTTCGAGATGCTGGAGGGGATGGCAGATCACGTGAGACGTGCTCTAAGTGAAACGCCGGAAGAGCTGCTACTGTACGCACCCGTGGCCGGAAAAGCCGAGTTTATCAATGCCATCGGCTATCTGGTGCGCCGACTGGACGAAAATACCGCTCCGGATAACTTTCTTCGTTACGCACCGCACCTGACCACCGACTCCGAAGAGTGGCGATTTTTGAAAAATTCCTTTACCGATGCCTGCGCCTTCGCAAACGGCGCCGGACTGGGATCCAACCGGTTGCAGGACCGAAACAACGAACCGGTGGACCGGCCCACCGGAACCTATCATCGGGATGCGTTCTCCAATGAACCGGACACCGACTGGGCTCTTCCCGCCAACCGCCTGTGGGCGGAGCAGATCAGGACCCGGTGGAAGAACCCGCCAGCCGGCAGGCCCGAAAACATCCCCATCGTGGTTGCGGGAAAAGAGATCTTCAGGGACCGTGAACATCGGGAGAGCACTGACCCTTCCCAATATGCCGGCGACCTGTCGCCCGGTCCTCCGACGGCGGTGTTTGCCTTGGCGCAGAACGAAGATATCGACCGGGCGGCGGCTACGGCGGCCGCCGACCCGGACGGTTGGCGGAAGATGTCCCTCAAGGATCGCCACGCGCTGCTCTCCAAGGTAGCCGTTGAATTGCGACGCTCCCGGGGGGACCTGATCGGCTCGGCCGCTGCGAATACGGGCAAACTGTTTACCGAATCGGATGCCGAGATTTCCGAGGCCATCGATTTTACGGAGTATTATCCGAATTCCGTTAAAGCCTTTTCCCGTTTTTCCCATCTAAGCACACGGGGCAAAGGGGCCGGTGTGGTGATATCTCCCTGGAATTTTCCCATTGCCATCCCCTGCGGTGGTATTGTTGCCTCCCTGGCCGCGGGCAACACCGTCATTTTAAAGCCGTCATCCCGGGCGGTTCCGGTGGCCTGGTTGCTTTGCCGATGCTTCTGGAGGGCGGGCATATCACAAAGTGTCCTGCAGTTTCTTCCCTGTACCGGCAGCGTCGAAGGCAGGAACCTTACCGGACACCCCTCGGTGGATTATGTTATTCTAACCGGCGGCACCGACACCGGAATGAAAATCCTCCGCGGGCGGCCGGACCTTTTCCTTGCTGCTGAAACCGGCGGTAAAAATGTTACCATCGTGACAGCCATGGCCGACCGTGAACAGGCCATTGAAAACGTGATCTATTCCGCTTTCGGTAACAGCGGGCAGAAATGCAGCGCCACCTCCCTTTTGATTCTGGAAAAGGAGGTCTATTCAGATACAGATTTCAAGCGGCAGCTGGTGGATGCCGCCCAGAGCATTTCGGTGGGTTCTGCCTGGGAATTTAAAAACAGAATGTCGGTTCTGGCCAAACCACCGGCTGGTGCCCTGAAACGGGCTCTTTCAGAGCTCGAACCCGGAGAATCCTGGGCGCTTAAACCCGAAATACAGCAGGAAAATTCCTTGATGTGGTCCCCCGGCATCAAGTGGGGGGTCACTGCCGGATCCTTTACCCATCTGACCGAGCTTTTCGGACCGGTTCTCGGCGTGATGCGGGCCGACAACCTGGATCATGCCATCGATATGGTCAACAGGACCGGATACGGGCTGACGTCGGGACTGGAAAGCCTGGACAAACGGGAACAGATCCGGTGGCAATCCGCTATCAGGGCCGGCAATCTATATATCAACCGGGGGACCACCGGTGCGGTGACCCTGCGCCAGCCTTTCGGGGGTATGGGAAAATCGGCTATCGGCCCGGGCATAAAAGCCGGTGGCCCCGATTATGTGACCCAGTTCATGGAATTTGAGGAAACCGGTTTTCCCAGGGTAGATCTCATAAGAAACGATCATCCCCTGTTGCGGCTGATGGACGACTGGCAACGAAAGGTGGAATGGGGGAAGATGACGGACATTGAAGGGGAGATCATCCGCACCATCCGGGGAGTGAGAAGTTACCTCCATCATTTCGAGACCTACTTTTCCAAAGAGAATGATTTTTTCCACCTACGGGGGCAGGACAATATTTTGAAGTATCTGCCGGCCGGCCGTGTAGTGGTCCGCCTGCACACAGACGACTCCCTGTTTGACGTCCTGGCCCGGATCGCGGCGGCCCGGATCTGCCGCTGCCGTTTGCTGGTCAGCATACCTGGGGGTGTCGACACCCCGGCGGTTCGATTTCTCTATGGAAAAGAGGGCAGGCGGCTGGCGGGAGATGCCAAAATCGTTGTGCAGGATCTGTCCGGCCTCATCGATCTGATGCCCGGAGTCGATCGGATCCGGTATGCCGCACCCGAGAGGGTGGAGCAGAAAGTGATGGCCGCCGCGACTGCCGCCGGTTTTTTTATTTCCCGGAACCGCGTCTTGATGGAGGGCCGAATTGAATTGCTGCATTACCTGATCAACCAGAGCATTAGCAATACCTACCACCGCTACGGGAATCTGGGGACACGTTCGGTGATAAACCCCGAATCTCAGGCGCTCATCTTTCGGGGTGAATAAAACCACCAATAGAATCAGCATCTTATATGGTGTCCGTCCAGAAATAGGGATTTTTGCGTGAGATCAAGGAGGATGTCAGATTTAACCCGGAGGAATAGCGTGCTATTTTGAGGAGTTAAATCATGGCATCCGACGCCGATATCGCGGAAAAAGACCATTTATGGATGGGCACTATATAGAAATCCCGGGCTTTAATAGGCCTCGCGGCTTTCTGGAGAAATCCGCGACAACCCAGTCAATACCTAATTCGTATCCGCATTATACTAGCTAATAATCGAGCATTGACAGCCTTTCCCAGCCATGGGATATATCATTGATATCAGCACGAAAACTGTCCACACCATCCGGTTCTAAACTTCTGTTCCCATTCCACACGTTGCCCTGAGAATTATGGATCAACGCATCATGTTTCCCGGAGATTAAAATGGTAACAATAAAGGCCCCGCTGTTTGGAAACCCTGGAAATACTGAAATCGCAATCGATACTTTGCGGAAAGCCGTGTCTACGATGAGAAGATGGGCGGTCTGTGCTGCCCCGGACGATGTGGGACATGCCTTCCTGTCGGAACTGGCGGGTTGCGTGAAGGCGGCGGGAGGGAGCCTGTTTTTAAAAGAACCCGATCGGATGGTCCTTGCCGGTGTCCTCGACCCAGGGCACTCACCGGATGCCCTTCCCCTTCCGTTGAAAGCGGGCAGCGTCATGGATGTGGTGCTGAAATCAGCGGCTCCTTTAAGAATCGAGGACGCTTCGTCGGACCCCCGGATAGCGCCATGCGGTGCAAGCGCATATGACAACGGCTCGTTTCTGGCCCTCCCCCTGATGGATGACAACCGGACGGTGCGGGGAGTTGTTTCCCTGCACAACAAAACCAGCCCTCCCTTTACATGGCATGATGAGTGGGTCGGGTTGGCGCTTTCCACTATATGGGATGGTCTTGCCGAAACCGGCATACAGGGGAAAACAACACCGCCCCCGGACGCACCCTTGCCGGAAACGGCTGAAAATCAGCGGACAAGGGAAGAACTTTGCAAGCGGGAAAGTGAACTGGCCCTCATCAATGAAATCAGCCGGTCCCTCAACTCCAGCCTTGATCTGGACCAGGTGTTGGGTGGAATTCTTCACTCGGTCCGCCGGTTCCTGAAGGTGACGGGAAGTTCCGTCTGGTTGATCGATTCTGAAACGGGGGAGTTGGTGTGCCGACAGGCCGCCGGTCTCTATAGCAGTCTGGTGAAGGGATGGCGCCTGCCGCCCGGGGAAGGCATCGCCGGCCGCGTGATCCGTCAAGGCAGGACGATGAATATCCGTGATACGCAGAATGAACCGGACCATTTCAAACTAGTGGACCAACAAACGGGGTTGGAGATGCGCTCCATTCTCTGCGTTCCTCTCAGCGGGAAAAAAGGTGTCATCGGTGTTATCGAGGTCGTGGATGTCGAACCCGGCCGGTTCGATGCCGCCAATATGCGGATCATGGAGGCGCTGTCCGCAACGGCTACGGCGGCTATTGAAAATGCACGTTTGTTTGCACGCGCCCAGCGTGAAATCTCCATGCGGAAGGAAAAAGAGCAGGACTTAAGGGAAAGTGAAGAGAAGTATCGAACCATCCTCGAAACCATGGAGGAGGGATATTTTGAAACCGATATCGACGGGAATTTTCTCTTTTTCAATGAGTCGTTCCGGAAGATACTAGGGCGCCCCGCCCGGGAAGTTCTGGGGGAAAATTACCGGAAGTTTGCGAGCCCTTCAAACCGGGTAGACACAAAAGCGATCATTGCAAAGGTGCTGGACAACGGGCGGTGGGAAAAGATTCCGGATTGGCAGATCCTTAGAAAAGACGGCTCGAAACGGGACATCGAGTACTCCGTTATCCCAAAAAAGGATCCGGAGGACCGGAACGTCGGGTTTCGCGGAATCGCCCATGACGTAACCGGGCACAAGGCATCGGAATCCACCAGAAAGGATCTGGAGTATCAGCTCCAGCAGTCCCAGAAAATGGAGGCTATCGGTACCCTTGCAGGAGGGATTGCCCACGACTTCAACAACATCCTCACCTCCATCCTCGGGTTTGCGGAACTGGCTAAAATGAAATTGTCGGAGGGGGGCAATATCCTGGCGGACCTGGATGAAATCATTACCGGCGGCAAAAGGGCCGGGGAACTGGTAAAGCGGATCCTGGCTTTCAGTCGGCAGGACCGGGACGAGTTTTCCCCCGTTTGTGTTCACACCATTGTCGATGAAGTCCTTGAATTGTTGCGGCCCTCTCTACCGTCGACCATTTCCATCGAAAAACGGGTGGAAGTGAGCGGGCCGGTCCTGGCAGACGGGACACAGATTCATCAGGTGGTGATGAATCTCTGCACCAACGCATATCACGCCATGCATGAAAAAGGGGGTGTGCTGGAAATCGGCCTGAAGGAGGTGAGCCTTTGCGGTAATGACAACACGCAAACCCTTCATCTGGATCCCGGTAGATATGTCCGGCTGGTGGTGAGGGATACGGGGCACGGAATGGACCGATCCGTTCAAGACCGCATGTTCGAGCCCTATTTTACCACCAAGGAGAAGGGAAAGGGCACCGGACTGGGGTTGTCCATGGTTCACGGCATCGTTCGAAACCATGGGGGTGGGGTACAGGTGCTCAGCGAGCCGATGGCGGGTACCCGTTTTTTTATTTTCCTGCCGGTCGTTCAGCAGACCGTCCCATCCGATATCCAAAATGCTGTGTTGCCGCCCAAAGGTTCGGAAAAGATCCTGATGGTGGATGATGAACCGACCATCGTCAAATTGTGCCGCCAGATGCTAGAGCGGCAGGGATATGAGGTGGAAACCCGGACCAGCAGCCTGGAGGCACTGGAATTGTTCCGGACAAAGCCGCATCGATTCGATATGGTGATCACCGATATGACCATGCCGGGGATGACCGGAGACCGTCTGGCCGTCGAGATGATGAGGATCCGGCCCGACATTCCCGTTCTCCTCTGTACGGGATACAGCGAGCAGATCTCGGAAAAGCAGGCCATGGAAATGGGCATATGCGCCTTTGCCATGAAACCCCTCGTGATGAAGGAACTCAACCGCACCATCCGAAACGTGTTGGATCGTGAAAAATAGACCGGACCGATAGACCGCAATCCGCCCCGGAGGATCGGATACGAATGCTCCCTGTTCCCGTGTTGGCGGGAATTGCGGATCCCGGAATTTTTCCTTGACTCTCCGAATTTCTCTTCAATATAATGGCACATTTTTCATATCTAATTTAACACTCCATAATTATTGGCATTGTGAAATTTGACAGCATTCATGTCCGGATTGTTCAGCATTTTCGAGAAGGGGTTGCGGACGGGCTTACCTATTCTTCTTAACGGCTTTTAAACGGACCGACCTGATCATTCTCCAATCTGTCACTTACGGAAACATCACAAGTCCGATACACAAGGGGGCCGTCAGACGTCAGCGGCGTATTGGCGTCCGATTCAAACTCAGATTTCAGCAAAGGAGGTTACATGAAAAAATCAACGCTACTGGTGGTGCTTGTTTTTATTTTTCTGATGACCACAACGGCACACGCCGGGGCCAAAAACCCCGACACGTTCGTCCTGGCGGATATTGGCTCCGTGGAAACCCTGGATCCGGCTAAAGCCTATGATAATGCGGGAGCGGCAAAATTATACACCGTGTACCAGAACCTGATCTTCTTCAAGGATCCCCACACGGACCAGTTCTCACCCATTTTGGCAACAGAGGTGCCATCTGTGGAAAACGGGGGGATCTCCGCCGACGGCAAAACTTATACCTTTACCATCCGGAAAGGGATCAAATTTCACGAGGGCGGCGACCTGACGGCCGAAGATGTTGCTTACTCTTTCAAACGGGCCATGATCAGCGATCCTTCCGGCGGTCCCATGTGGATGATGCTGGAGGCACTGACCGGCGAGGGCAATACCCGGAGCGACGGCAAAGTGATTCCCGGCATCTTCGAAAAGATCGACAACGCCATCGAAGCCAGGGGGGACAAAGTCATCCTGCACCTGCCCAAAGCCTATCCGCCCCTGCTCGGAATCCTCTGCTACTCCTCGGGATCGGTCATCGACAAGGAATGGGCCATTGCCAACGGCTGTTGGGACGGCAATATCGCCAATGCGGCCAAATACAACAAACCGGCGGAAGGCAAGGAACCCCTTCGAACCATCGCCAACGGCACGGGACCCTATAAGCTGCGGCTCTGGGAGACCTCCAAACAGTTCGTGTTTGAACGGTTCGACGGATACTGGGGTCCCAAACCCAAGATCAAGACCGCCATCGTGAAATACGTGCCCGAACATGCCACACGGGTTCTGATGCTGAAAGCGGGAGATGCCGATCGGGTTCATGTGGGCAAGACATTCCTGCACGAAGTTACGGGTATGAAAGGGGTCAAGATCACCAAGCTTCCCCAATTGGCGGTGACCGGCGCCCTGTTCTGCCAGAAGATCGATCCCACCGGCAATCCCAGCATCGGCAGCGGGAAGCTGGACGGGGAGGGCATCCCGCCGGACTTCTTTTCCGATATCAACGTGCGCAAGGCCTTTATGCATGCCTATGACGGTAAAACCTTTATCGACGAGGTGGTGAACGGTCTGGGCTCGATTCCCGGAACACCTCTTATCAAAGGGCTGGCGTATAAAAAAGAGATGCCCATGTATGCCTTCGATCTTAAAAAATCGGAAGCATACCTCAAGAAAGCGTGGGGCGGCAAGGCCTGGGAAAAGGGTTCAAGATGATCATCACCCACAACACCGGCCGGGAGGAGCGCGAAGCGGCCGCCATGATGCTCAAAGAGAACATCGAGTCATTGAATCCCAAATTCCGGATCGAGGTCCGTAATGTGGACTGGAAGGATTATATGCCGGCCATCCGGCAATTCCGTTATCCCATCTTCATCATCGGGTGGGGAGCGGATTATCCGGATCCGCATAACTTCATGTATCCCTATATGAGCTCCAACGGCACCTACGGCAAATACATGGGTTACAACAATCCCGACGTGGACAAGCTTCTCAAGGAGGGGATCGAGAATGTTGAACCCGCCAAACGTGCCGCCGCCTATGAAAAACTGCAGAATATCTGGTATGAGGATGCACTGGGGATCGCCCTGTTCCAGCCCATGGAACTGTTTGTCTATCGGGACTACGTGAAGGGATATGATCGGAACCCGATGTTTTCACAGACCGTGGAGTTTTTCTGGAACCTGAGCAAGTAAACTAAAATAGCGGTTTTTCGGGACGCTTTGACAACCTATATCATCAGACGGTTTTTTTTCCTGTTCTTTGTTCTTTTCGGCGTTTCGGTGCTGATTTTCTCGATCCTCATGTCCTTCAGCCCCGAACGCCGTGCCATGGCCTATGTCAAATCTCCCCAGCAGGTGAAGGATCTCCCCAATCTCGTCAAGGAGCATGGCCTGGATGATCCCTTTCACATCCAATATGTCCGGTGGATCCGGCAGGTTTCCACGGGCAACTGGGGGTACTCCTTTGTCGCTGCCAAGCCGGTGTGGGACGCATTCTGGCATTACTTTCCCATCACGCTGGAACTCAACCTCTACACCATCCCCATCATCACCTTTCTCGGCATATGGCTGGGGACCCAGTCCGGAATTCACCGGGATACCTGGATCGACCATTCCACCCGGATCTTCGCCATTATCGGTTGGTCTCTGCCTACATTCCTGTTCGCCCTGATCATCCTGATGATTTTCTACGGTTACCTGAATATTTTTCCTCCGGGGATCATCGATGACGGCTTCAATGTCTGGATCCGTGAGAACCCGGACCAGTTCAGACGCTATACCTACCTTTACACCATCGATGGCATACTGAACGGCAGGCTGGACATCGCCTTGGATGCATACTCCCGCCTGGTGATGCCGGTGTTTACCCAGGTGGTGGTGATTGTGGCGATCCTGCTTCGTGTGATGCGCTCCAGCATGATAGAAGAGATCTCCAGGGACTACATCATGACCGCGCTGGCCAAAGGGGCGGACCGCGACACCATCTATTTCAAACACGCAAGGAAGAACGCCCTGATTCCGGTGGTCACGGTTGCGGGCTGGCTTGCGGCCTACTCCATGGAGGGCAGCATCGCCGTGGAGTATATCTTCAATCGACAGGGAATCGGCTGGTGGCTCGCCAATGCCGCCATATCTCTGGATATCCCGGTGCTGATGGGCATCTGCCTGTTCTTCGGGCTGGTTTACGTGATGATCAATCTCGTTTTGGATATCCTCTACGCCTATATCGATCCCAGAATCCGACTCAACTGACGAGGTCCCGATGAGCAGATCGCAGCACCCCCGAATCAGAGAGCTCAAATTCACGCTGCGCAGAATATTCAAAAATCCATCGGCGATCATCGGGTTTTTCCTATTGTCCTGTTTTATTGCCGTGGCGGTGCTGGCACCCTATATCGCACCTCCGAAATATGCCCACAATCCCTACATGATGCCTCACAAGGGCTATTCCCAAACGCCTAAACCGCCAAGTGACACCAACATCTTCGGCACCACGGCCGGCCAGTACGATATCTATTACGGTGCGGTGTGGGGTACCCGGACGGCATTTAAAATCGGTCTTTTCGTCATCGGTTTTGCCGTGGTGATCGGGGTCACCCTGGGGGTTGTTTCGGGGTATTACGGGGGGATCGTGGATGAGGTGATCATGAGAATCGTGGACATCATCTTTGCGGTGCCGCTTCTGGTGCTGACCATGGCCATCGTGGTGGCGTTCGGACGGGGGCTCGACAAGGTGATGATCGCCCTTGCCCTGGTCAAGTGGCGGGATTACGTACGGGTGATGCGGTCCAGTATCCTGACCCTGCGGGAGCTTGACTATGTCCAGGCCGCCAAGGTCATGGGGGTTTCCAACATCAAGATCATGCTCCGGCATATTCTGCCCAACGGGATATACCCGGTGGTGGTGATGGCTTCCATGGATATCGGTTCCATGGTGATCGTGGCGGCCTTCATGAGTTTTATCGGTCTGGGCGCCCCTAAAGGGTATGCAGACTGGGGGCAGATGGTGGCGCTGGCACGAAACTACATTATCGGGCCGGAAGATGACCCGCTCAAATACTGGCATGCCATCGCCATACCCGGCGCGTGTATCGTCCTTTTCGTATTGGCCTGGAACCTCATCGGGGATGCCTTGAGGGATGCGTTCGATCCCAAGCAAAGACGTCGGTAG
>CAZWAE010000071.1:14827-17071 GCA_964631805.1 uncultured Desulfobacteraceae bacterium
GAAAATGACCAAGCTGATAGAAACCATAGATCTGGAAACCAATTTCTACACCTATGAAGGGGTGGTCAAAGCCCTCAACCGGGTCAGTATTGTCGTTGACCGCGGGATGACCTTCGGTCTGGTGGGGGAATCCGGCTGCGGGAAAAGCGTCACGGTGCGGTCCATGATGCGCATCGTCCAGGACCCGGGCCGTATCGAAAACGGCAAGGTGATATTTTATGCGGGGGATGAGGAAGAATCGGCAGGGGTCGATCTGCTTGAGCAATCGGAAAGCTACATGGAGCGGCTCAGGGGCGATCAGATTTCCATGATTTTCCAGGAGCCCAATGCCGCCCTCAATCCCATCATGAGCATCGGCGACCAGGTGGGAGAGAGTTTCCTGTTCCACAAGAAGCGGGAAATGAGCGGGGATATTCTGGAAAGATTAAATACCAAAAAGGCAAAGGGCTTTTCGCCTTTCGCCGGCATCCTCAAGGTGCTGTACGGTATTTCTGCGGAAAACCCCGACGCCCTGGTCCTGAAAATCGCCAACCGGATCCCTGTTATCAACCGCTGGCGCGGGCTTTTGGAACAGGAAGCTGTTGCAAGATCCGTCGACATCATTCGAAAGCTGGGCATTTCCAATCCCGAGGAGATCGTCAAACGCTATCCCCATAATCTTTCCGGGGGCATGAAGCAACGCATCGTCATCGCCATTGCCCTTGCCTGCAGCCCGCTGCTGCTTATCGCGGACGAAGCCACGTCGAATCTGGATGTGACCGTCCAGGCCCAGATACTGGAGCTTTTAAGGCGGCTCAAAGAGACGGAGATCTCGTCCATCCTCCTCATTACCCACGATCTTGGCATCGTGGCCGAAACCTGCGACCGGGTGGGGGTGATGTATGCCGGGAACCTCTGCGAGGTGGCAGACGTGAAGGATCTTTTCAAAGATCCGAAACATCCCTATACGAAGGCGTTGCTGGCATCGGTACCCCGCTTCAGCCAGGAGGATGAATTGCAGAGCATCGATGGCAGCGTGCCCAACCTGGTGACGCCGCCACCCGGATGCCGTTTCCATCCCCGGTGCGAACACGCCATGGGCGTTTGCAAAGAAGCGTTTCCCGAAACCGTGGCGGTGGGTGGAAATCATTTTGTTGCCTGTTATTTGTATAACGGGTCATCCCAGGTTGGGCAGAGGAGACCATAAAGGGTCCAGGATCCAAGGATTCAGGGATTCGAGTGAAATGATCGCCTTTGAACTTTGAACGGCTCACTTATGAATAAAATTCTGGCACTGAAAAATCTTGAGAAGCACTACCCGGTATACGGCGGTGTGCTCAAACGGCCGGTGGCGTCCGTAAAGGCGCTGGACGGCATCGACCTGGATATTTTCAGGGGCGAATGCATCGGTCTTGTGGGGGAATCCGGTTGCGGAAAGACCACCACGGGCAAAGCGATCATCCGGCTTCACAAGCCCACAGGGGGACAAGCCCTCTACTATCCGGAAAGCGACGGCTCGCCGGTGGATCTTGCCTCGGCAGGCAAGAGAACCCTCAAAAAAAAGGGAATCATCGGGAAACTGCAGATGGTGTTCCAGGATCCCACGACCTCATTGAATCCCAGGATGCTGATCAAGAATATCGTGGCCGAGCCCATCCGGGCGAAGATGCGCATAGGCGGCCGGGAACTGGAAGCGCGGGTGGTGGAGCTCCTGCAACGGGTCGGCCTCACCCGGGACCACTACCTCCGGTATCCCCACGAATTTTCCGGTGGCCAGCGGCAGCGCATCGCCATCGCCCGTGCCATCGCGACATCTCCGGAATTTCTCGTGCTGGATGAACCCACTTCCGCGCTGGATGTGTCGGTCCAGGCCCAGATTCTCAACCTCCTCGGACGACTGAGAGAGCAGCTACAGCTCACCTATCTCTTTGTCACCCACCATCTGCTGGTCATCAAGTATATCAGCAACCGGCTGGCGGTGATGTACCTAGGAAAAATCGTGGAGATCGCCGACACCGCCGATCTCTTCCACCGGCCGCTTCATCCCTACACCCATGCCCTGCTATCGGGCATCCCGGTGCCGGATGTTGAACACAAGCAGAGCCGTATTGTTTTGACGGGGGATGTCCCAAGCCCCCTCGACCCGCCTGCCGGTTGCCGTTTTCACACCCGGTGCCCCTTTGCCGTTGCGGAATGCCGGGAAGTGGAACCCCTCCTCGAGGATGTGGGAGACGGCCACAAGGCGGCCTGCCACCGCAAAGATGA
>CAZWAE010000072.1:0-6074 GCA_964631805.1 uncultured Desulfobacteraceae bacterium
CCGATTAATGAAAACTATAATTTCCAGTTAGATTTTTTCAGGGGTCACCAGGGTTGTCCGGTTAAGTGACCCTTTCATCCGTTGTATCGTAAAAAGTAAACCTCATGCTAAACGATCTCATATCCGGTATTCGCTGGCAGGATGTTGCCGATATCGCCCTGACCAGTTATATCCTTTTCCGGTTTTATGTCATTTTCCGGGGGACCAATGTTTTTAGGGTCATCGGCGGTATCGCCCTGTTGTGGTTTTTTCAACGGATTGCCGTTGCTCTGGGGTTGATTGTGACCAGTTGGGTGATGCAGGGTTTTACTGCTGTAGCCGCCCTGATCATCATCATTGTCTTCAGAAATGAAATTCGAAGTGTACTGCAAGCCCAGAATCTGAAAGCCGTTTTGTGGGGGTTTTCCCATAAAACCGAAAACACGCCGGTGGAGATCATCGTGCAGAGTGTTTACGAATTGTCCCGTAACCGTACCGGCGCACTGGTTGTATTCCCGGGGAAGGAGGATCTGGAGGAGTTTATCCAAAAGGGCATCCCCTGGGGCGGTCTCGCCACACGGGAGATGATCAAAAGTATTTTCTGGCCAGGCAACCCTGTTCATGATGGTGCCGCCATCATTAAAGGACCGCGTGTACATGAGGTTGGTGTTATTCTGCCGTTGTCGCATAGTGAAGGCCTTCCCTCCTATTACGGAACGCGTCACAGGGCGGCGCTGGGGTTGGCTGAAGTCAGCGATGCGCTGGTCGTCATCGTATCGGAAGAAAGCGGTAAGGTGACAGTCGCCAGGGATTCTAGGATCGGAGAGATCTCCGACAACATGGAACTGGCCAGTATGCTGCGGCGGCATCTTGGCATTTCCGTTGATCCGACGCGTTACATGCACCGGGAGAAATTTGAACTGGGTCTGGCGGCCCTGTTCTCCGTTCTTTTGATTACGGGCGTCTGGGTCAGCTTTACCCAGGGCCTGGACACCCTCGTAACGGTTGACACACCGGTTGAATATGTAAACCGTGATCCGAATATGGAGATCCTGGAGACATCCGTCAATGACGTGAGCCTGCAGATCAGGGGATCCGGTTCTCTCGTGAAATCCATCGGACCGGAGAAGGTGAACGTGCGGCTGGACCTTGCTGGGGCGGTGGTGGGAAGGAATGCCTTTACCATCAGTCGTGAGAATATCTCCCTTCCGCCCGGGCTTTTCTTAAATGGTGTGGAACCGCAGGTGGTTGAGGTTACCCTGGACGTTCCCGCCGCCCGGGAGTTGCCGATACAGGTGGACTGGGCAGGAAAACTGCCGGATGATCTGATCCTGGAAAGCGCTAGCCTTGTACCCCGGCAAACGCGGATTGTCGGGGGCAGTTTGATCATAGAGAAGATCAACACCATCTATACGGAGAAAGTTTTTCTGGACAACATCAAGCAAAGCGGCAGCATCACCGTGGGGCTAGCCCTGCAACCGGCTTCACTGAAGCTTTCCCCCGAAGTAAAAGACAAGATTACCGTTTCCTACATCGTGAAGAAAAGATAAACGGATTACAGCTTGCCGTTTTCGGCCAGATCCTCCAGACCCAAACGATCCGTGATGACAATATCCCGGCCGTTGACCGCTATGAGTCCGGTGCTGCTCATTTTTGCCAGTATCCGGGACAGTGTCTCCGGGATGGTTCCCAGAAGACTGGCCAATTGCCCCTTTGAGATGGCGAGAGATACCTGGTTTTCGGATTGCTGTTCCGCCGAAAGATACACCAGGTATGTGGCCAGGCGTCCCGGAACCTCTTTCAAGGAGAGGTTCTCGATCTGGATCGTGAATTGGCGAAGCCGCATGGAAAGAAAGGCCAGCATGTTCATGGCAAGGGATGGATTTTCGGAAATCAGGTTTACGAAAGCGTTTCTCGGAAAAAAAAGAAGGTGGCTTTTCAAAAGGGTTTGGGCGTTGGCAGGGAAGTTTTCCCCCGAAAAAACGGGAACCTCCCCGAATGGGTTTCCCGGACCACAGATGTGCAGAATTTGCTCCTTCCCGTCCATGGAAACCTTGTAGATCTTAACCCGTCCTTCGAGGACAGCATAGAATCCGTTTCCCTGGTCCCCTTCCAAAAAGATCGTTTTACCTCTGTCGTAAAACCGGTCTTTTGCGATCTGCCGAATCTGCTCGAACTGGTCTTCCGTTAAACCCTTGAACAATGGAATTTCAGAAAGCAGTTTTATGATTTTTTCCATGACCTGTCCTTTATTTGACTTGTGTCAAGGTGCTTCTTATTCTTTTTAGGATATCAATTACTCAAGCACGAGGGAGGGCAATTGACAATTTAAGGTCAAGTCTTGACATAGGTCAAGGCAAAACCCTCCCACATACCGTAAAAAAGGCCACAAAATGACAACAGACGTAAATGATAAATCACAAACCTATCCAAGGAGGAATGCAAATGTTTTGTTTTCAATGTGAGCAGACGGCAAAAAATGGAGGATGTACAAAGATCGGTGTATGTGGAAAGCAACCGGACGTAGCAGCGCTGCAGGACCTTTTGGTCTATGCGATTAAAGGTCTGTCCCTTGTCGCCACCGAAGGCGATAAGGTCGGGGTCAAAGATATCGAAGTCGGTCGATTCATCAGCAAAGCGATCTTTTCGACCCTCACCAACGTGGATTTCGATTCGGACCGGTTTGTTGCCCTGATTGGGGAAACCGTGGAAAAGCGTGAAGCGTTGAAAGCAAAGGTGACAGCAGCCGGCGGGAGCGCGGACTTTGCAGATGGCCCTGCGGCCTTTTCTCCCGATTCGGGAACAGAGGCGCTGGTCGTTCAGGGTGAAAAGGTGGGCATCAAGTCGGATCCGGATGTGAATCCGGATATTCTTTCCCTAAAGGAACTGCTCGTTTACGGGTTGAAGGGCCTGGCCGCCTATGCGGATCATGCGGCCATCCTCGGGAAAGAGGATGACAGCGTCTACGCATTTATCAACGAAGCCATGGTGGCCACGCTGGATCCGGACAAGGGCGTGGATGATCTGGTCGGGCTGGTGCTCAAATGCGGTGAGGTAAACCTGAGGGCCATGGAACTACTGGATGAAGGCAACACCGGTGCCTACGGACACCCTGTGCCCACATCGGTGCCCCTGGGCGCAAAGGCCGGCAAGGCGATCCTCGTGTCCGGTCACGATTTAAAGGATCTTGAGATCCTTCTCAAGCAGAGCGAGGGAAAGGGCATCAACGTCTACACCCACGGTGAGATGCTGCCCTGCCACGGCTATCCGGAATTGAAAAAATATCCGCACTTTTACGGCCACTACGGCACCGCCTGGCAGAATCAGAAAAAGGAATTCGATGCCTTTCCCGGCGGTATTCTCATGACCACCAATTGCATTCAGAAGCCAAAGGATAGTTACAAAGACAACCTTTTTACCACAGGGCTGGTGGGATGGCCGGGTGTTAGCCATATCGTGGAAAAGGATTTTACCCCCGTGATTGAAAAGGCATTGGAAATGCCCGGGTTCACCGAAGATCAGGAGGGTAAATCGGTCATGGTCGGTTTTGCCCGCAATGCGGTGATGGGCGTGGCCCCCCAAGTGATTGAAGCCGTAAAAAACAAGGCCATCCGGCACTTCTTTCTGGTGGGTGGATGTGACGGCGCCAAGCCCGGTCGCGATTACTACACAAAGTTTGTGGAAAAGGTTCCCGAAGACTGTGTGGTGCTGACACTGGCTTGCGGCAAGTTCCGCTTTTTTGACCAGGATCTGGGAGATATCGGCGGCATTCCAAGGCTGCTTGATGTCGGGCAGTGCAACGACGCCTATTCCGCCATCCAGATCGCGGTTGCCCTCGCCGGCGCTTTCGAGTGCGGCGTCAACGACCTGCCGCTTTCCATGGTTCTCTCCTGGTATGAGCAGAAAGCGTGTGTGATCCTTCTGACCCTTTTGCACCTGGGGATCAAGGATATTCGGCTCGGGCCCAGCCTGCCGGCGTTTATCACCCCCAACGTGCTCGACGTACTGGTCAAGAATTTCAACATCATGCCCATATCGACACCCGATGAGGACCTGAAGGCCATACTCGGGTAGAATCGTTGGAGCGGTTGTACGCTAAAATTTCCGACGTGTATCCCCTCCACGGGGAGAATCCCTGATCAGGGATTCTCCCCACCCTTAAAATACACGTGGAGAAAAGGGAGGTGGAATTATGAAATGCCCGGGACAGGATAGTCGATACTGGAAACCAGGCGCTATTTTCGAGGAAAAATGCCCCAAATGCGGACATTCCGTTGAATTCTTCAAAGATGATACGGCGCGGAAATGCGGAAACTGCGGCAACCGGTTTATCAATCCGAAGATGGATTTTGGATGTGCGTCCTATTGTGAATATGCGGAACAATGCCTGGGAACACTTCCCCCTGAATTGTTGGCGGAAAAAGAGGACCTCCTAAAGGATCGGGTGGCCATCGAGATGAAGCGATATTTCATGACCGATTTCAAGCGGATCGGTCATGCCACCCGGGTGAGCCGTTACGCGGAGCGGATCGGCAAGGCTGAAAAGGGAAACCTGGCCGTGATTCTCTGTGCGGCCAGCCTGCATGATATCGGTATTCATGAAGCAGAAAGGAAGTTCAACAGTACAGCGGCAAAGTATCAGGAACAGGAGGGGCCACCCATTGCCAGGGCGATTATGGAAAAACTCGGTGCCCACCAGGGACTCATCGACGAGGTCTGCGACATCGTCGGGCATCACCATCACCCGCGGGATGAGGAGACCCTCAACTTCAAGGTGTTGTACGACGCGGACCTTGTTACCAACCTTGAGGAGAAACATCAGAAAGAACCCATCCCGCCGGACAAGGTATCCCGCATCATTGAGACATCCTTTCTCACAGACGGTGGACGCGAAGTGGCAACGAAGGTATTGCTGAAAGCCGCCTGATTACGGCCGGATGCGGCGTCGTAAAAAGACTGTTACCCATGGAATTGAAGAGATGCTAAATGCCCTTAAGACGGCCTTTTAGGAGAAACAAGATGAAAACACTGCGAAAAATCATAGAGATCGATGAGGAACTTTGTGACGGCTGCGGCCAGTGCGTACCGTCATGCGCCGAGGGGGCCCTGGAGATCATAGACGGTAAAGCCAAAGTCATTTCAGATAATCTCTGCGACGGGCTGGGCGCCTGTCTCGGGGAATGTCCCACAGGAGCCCTTAAGGTGATCGAGCGTGAAGCGGATGAGTTTGACGAGGAAGCGGTGGAAGCCCACCTAGAGACCCAGGCGGCGGAAAAACCCTCTGAAGAACCGGTGTCTCCCTGTGGTTGTCCTTCCGCGGCCATTGCCACTTTTGATCAGCCCTCCCCGTGCCAGGGTGCCAATATTCCCCAGTTTGTCGACAAATCTGAATCGGCACTATCCCACTGGCCGATCCAGATCCGGCTGGTGCCGCCAACGGCGCCCTTCCTGAAGGGAGCCGATCTCCTGGTGGTTTCCGATTGCACCCCCCTTGCCTATGCGGATTTCCACCGAAAGTTCATGAAGGGCCGGAAGGTGTTGATGGGGTGCCCCAAGCTTGATGACGCCCAGTCTTATATCGACAAGTTCGCGGAAATGTTCACCGAGGCGGACATCAAGAGCGTGACCACGGTGATCATGGAGGTTCCCTGCTGCGCGGGAATGCCGGTTATCGTTAAAAAAGGCCTCGAAAAATCGGGGAAAACGGTGCCGTTGAAAGAGGTTGTCATCAGCACAAAGGGACAACTGCTTCAGGGATAACTGACCCGGTTGCTGCACGTCCAGTCCCGCCGTTGGCGGGACTGAGTCGGACACCGGCATCCAGGACATCTGAAAAATCGATACAAAAATCTATGAATGGACCCCCTCACCTGTCCCAAATATTACGTCGAAATGCGGGTTCAGGATCCCCAGTACCCCACCGACTTGTCACGGCACAGTTCGTAGAACGAAGACGGACGCCTATTTTTAATGGCTCCTCGCGAAAGCTACAGGTCTCCTGCGCCTAAAATTTGCTCCTTTTCGCAGAATAAACGCAATTTGTGTTCTTGACATCATACCTGTTTATCGGTCATATCACTTAGGGAGTGCTGTCA
>CAZWAE010000072.1:6174-16923 GCA_964631805.1 uncultured Desulfobacteraceae bacterium
TGTGTTCTTGACATCATACCTGTTTATCGGTCATATCACTTAGGGAGTGCTGTCAATTCAAAGCGTTCATCTTCTTTCAAACGCTGATCAAGAGGATCGCTGGCACATGTTTTATCACCTATCAATCGATCAGGTGTCTTATCCAGGGGGTAAATCCTTCCATGGTACCCCGGTTCCCAATATCCATCGTAATCCCTTTAAAAACTCGCGCGGATCAAACGTTATGCGACCTCGCGGATCCTTGCGATGTTTTACCTCTATAGGGATGGCTTCTTTCAATCGAATCGATTCCGGAGAATGCAAGTGGTCATGAAGTTCTGGCGAACCCCACTCGATGCAGACCTCATTTCCGTTCCCAGCGGAACAGTGCGGATTATCGAAGAGCGCTGCAAAGGGTGCGGCTTTTGCGTTGAATTTTGCCCCCGCAATGTACTTGTACTGTCCAGGCGTACCAATGCCAAGGGGTATCACCCCCCCGAGGTGATCACTGATTCCGTTTGCGCTGACTGCGGTCTGTGCGCCCTCCTTTGTCCGGACTTTGCCATTTACGTCGTCAAACCCCAAATCACAGACGGGGCGCAGCCGGATACGCGTCCAAGCGGCCAAAAAGGGGACGAATGAGCACGCAGAAAGGGCTTCTCAGCGGAGAACATTTCATGCTCGGCGATCATGCCGCCGCCGAAGGGGCCATCATGGCAGGCTGCCGGTTTTTTGCCGGGTATCCCATTACACCCGCCACTGAAATCGCCGAGTGGATGTCCATCCGGCTTCCCCAGGTCGATGGCGTCTATATCCAGATGGAGGACGAACTGGCTTCCATGAACGCCATTTTGGGGGCCTCCTGGTCCGGGGCCAAGTCCATGACCGCCACCAGCGGCCCTGGATTCTGCCTGATGATGGAAAATTTCGGCTTGGGAGTCATGACCGAAACGCCCTGCGTACTGGTCAACGTGCAGCGCGGCGGTCCCTCCACCGGCTTGCCCACCCTGGTCGGCCAGCAGGACATGATGCAGGCGCGGTGGGGTTCCCACGGCGATTATGAAATCATTGCGCTGGCGCCGGATTCTCCCCAGGAGTTGTTTGACCACACGGTCCTGGCATTCAACCTTTCGGAAAAATATCGTACACCGGTACTGGTGATGACGGATGCCGAGGTGGGCCATATGACGGAAAAAGTCGTCATCCCGCCGCCGGAGGAGATCGAAATCGTTGAACGCCCGCTGGTGCGAAAAGGACAGCAGGAACCCGAACAGTTCCGCATCTATCGTGGGTTGTCCGGGCAGGCGTGCGGCCGGGCGGTTTCACCGATGACCATCGCCGGGGAGGGATTTCGGTTCCATGTCACCGGTCTTACCCATGACGAAAGGGGTTATCCGGCCATGAGTGCCGAAGCCAATGAGTTGAACGTTCAGCGGATCATGGGGAAAATCCAGGACAACCGTGATGATATCATCCGGATGGAAATGGATCAATTGGAAGGTGCCGAAGTCGTGGTGGTGTCTTATGGAATATCAGCGCGAACCTCATTATGGCCTATTGAGCAGGCACGTCGTGAGGGCATACGGGTGGGGTACCTGCGACTCATTACCGTGTGGCCCTTTCCTGCCAGCCGGATATTCGAACTGGCCCGGAAGGTTCGCGCTTTCGTCGTACCGGAGATCAACATGGGCCAGGTTGTTCTGGAAGTACAACGATGCTCGGCGGGACGAACCCGGGTTTTCGGGGTTCAGCGGGCGGGGGGAGATATTCTGGACCCGCAAAGCGTGCTTACCGCCATACGACGGGCTGCCGGCAAGGCGGTGGAAGCATCCATAGAAAGCGGCAACGGGTTGGGGAGAATCCTTCGATATGACCGATGAAGCAGATGTCAGTAAAACCCGGGGCAGTCATACCTGCCATGAACCGGATGGGAACGGCGATTGGGTCACCGGCCTTCATCCCATGGATAAGCTGTTGCGGGGTGAACGTCTTCCCCACATCTGGTGCCAGGGGTGCGGTCTTGGCACTGCGCTGACCACATTTATCAGCGCCTTGCAGTGGCTGGAAAAAAATGAGGGCTGGGATCTCGACAAGGTGGCGGTGGTGTCCGGCATCGGTTGCACCGGACGCGTGGCCGGTTATCTCCGCCTGGACTCCTTCCACACCACCCACGGCCGTGCACTGCCTTTTGCCACCGGGTTGAAGCTTGCCAATCCCGAACTCCACGTGGTGGTTTTTTCAGGTGACGGCGACATTGCCGGTATCGGTGGAAATCACTTTATTCACGCCGCCCGGCGCAATCTGGATATCACCGTGATCTGCGCCAACAATTTCAACTACGGCATGACCGGTGGACAGGTCGGGCCGACCACTCCCCACAGGGCCCGGGCGGTCACCACCCAATACGGCAATTTTGAGTATCCCTTCAATCTGCCATATCTGGCGGCTGCCAGCGGGGCGTCCTTCATGGCCCGGTGGACCGTTCTCCACGCCAGACGACTGGAATGGACCCTGCGAAAGGCCATGGTGCACCCTGGATTCAGCTTCGTGGAAGTTATCGCACCTTGTTCCACATCCTATGCCCGGTGGAATCCCGAAGGCCGCGGCCTGGATCCGGAAAACCTGCGTCGCCGGGGGTTGGAATTGATGAAACATTACCAGGCCGTCGGGAAAATCGCCCACGATACCCATCCCAAGGACGCCACCATCAAGGTGGACGGAAACGGGGTGATTACGGAAATCATCGAAGGGGTTTTCCTGAACCAGCCCAACCCGGATTTGCAATCCGCCATCGACCAGATGGCCGAACCCTCCGAGCGGCGTTGGCTGGCTGCTCTCAAAACCCTCGTGGAGAGGCCCTCCTTGTCACCAGGGGAGAGACATGTGCCGAGAAGTGAGATCCAGTTGGGCGGTTTCGGAGGACAGGGCATTATGAGTGCCGGAAAAATTATCGGCCAGGCCGCGGCGTTGTATGATCAACTGGAAGCCTGTTTTACCCAGAGCTACGGTCCCGAAGCCAGGGGCGGTGCCGCAGGGTCCCAGGTGATCATCTCCAGCGAGCCGATTCATCATCCACATCTGATCGAGCCCAATAGCGCCATCATCATGTCCCAGGAAGCGTTTGCCAAGTATGTTCCCCATCTGGCGGAAGGTGGAATGCTGATGATTGACGAGGGGCTCGTGTCATTACCCGAAAATATCCGTGACGATTTGCGGGTATCTGCCATCCCGGCTACCCGGATCGCCGAAGAGCAGGGAAATGTCCGGGCAGCCAATGCCGTCATGCTGGGCTTCTGGACGGCCATCGATGGGGTTGTCAGCAAAGAAGCCATGCGGAATGCATTGGCCGGATCGGTTCCCCCCAAAACGGTGGATGTCAATGCAAGGGTTTTCGATATCGGCTACAATCAGGGAATGGACCCAAAACACCAACGGTGACTGCACCAGACCATGGAAAACACATCTGATTCCCGCACAGTGCTCATCGTGGGAGGAACTCCCGCGGGTCTGCAGGCGGCCATCGATCTGGCCGATACCGGAATCTTTGTTTATCTGATCGACCGTGCACCGTTTATCGGTGGCCGTTATAAGGGCGACATTCCGCCCAATCATCGTCATGATCGACTTCTGACGATTGTCAAACATCCCCGCATCACCCTGTGGCCGAACTGTTCCCTTATCGAAGCAAAGCCGATGGGTGACAGCTTGCGCGCTACGCTGCTCCGGCATCCCAGGTATGTGGATTTGACCCGATGCACCAATTGCGGAGACTGTGCAGCGGCCTGCCCGGTGGAGGTACCCGAAACCGGTTATCGGGCGATCCATTGTACAGATGACGAGCAGCCGGCTTGTGCCGCCATTGAAAAAACCGATCGGCCTCCCTGTTCCCGCGGGTGTCCGGCCGGAATTCACGTGCAGGGATTCATCGCTTTGACCCGGCGCAAAAGGTACCAGGAGGCCCTGGACCTCATTAAAGAAGCCATGCCGTTTCCCGGGATTTGCGGCCGGGTGTGTACCCATCCATGTGAAGCCGAATGCCGCCGCAGGGAGGTGGACGAGCCGGTGGCCATCCGTCCGCTCAAACGCTTTCTGGCCGACACCCTGCCAGGCAACGGGTCGCGGCCCGGCAACACGGCAAGGCGGCGTACGGTAGTATCCCCACCTTCGCCGGATGTCCGCGTCGCCGTCATCGGAGCCGGCCCGGCGGGTTTGACGGCCGCTTATCAACTGGCTCGCCGGGGATACGGTGTGACCGTTTTCGAAAAGCTGCCCGTTACCGGAGGCATGATGGCGGTGGGAATCCCCGCTTATCGGCTGCCCCGGGATGTTCTCGAAAAAGAGATCCGCGATATTGAAAAACTGGGCGTTTCCATCCGCACGGGTATGACCTTTGGCAGGGATGTTTCCATCGACAGCCTGCAAAGGAAAGGCTACCGGGCGATATTTATCGCCATGGGTCTGCACGGGGTCAGGGCCCTGGGTATTGCGGGCGAAGAACTGACGGGTGTGATCCCGGGAATCGATCTCCTTCGAAACGTAGCCCTCAACAAACCGATTCCGTTGGGGGAAAAAGTGATCGTCATCGGTGGCGGCAATGTCGCCGTTGACTGTGCGCAGACCTGCCTGCGGATGGGTGCCGATACCGTCACCATTCTCTACCGCCGGACGCTAATGGAAATGCCCGCCTGGCAGTCGGAAATAGAGGAGGCCGGAAAAATCGGTATCCGTTTTCGTTTTCTGGCGGCACCCGTGCGTATCGTTGGGGAGGATGGCCGCGTGGCGGCGGTGGTTGCCATGGAGATGACCCTTAAGGATCCCGACGCCTCCGGGCGTCGCCGGCCGGTTCCGGTCCCGGGTTCGGAGTTCATCATTCAGGCGGATACCGTCATTCCGGCAGTGGGCCAATCGCCGGAAACCGATGTCCTGGGCCGTGTGGGGTTGGTCACCGACCGCCGCGGCCTGCTCAAGGTGGATGTCGATACCCTGGCCGCCTCCCGCCTGGGGGTGTTTGCCGGCGGTGATGCCGTAACCGGTGCCAGAACCGTGGTGGAAGCAATCGCCGCCGGCAACCGGGCGTCCCGGCGCATTCACGAATATCTGTCATCGCTGGAACCGGCGGACAGCGATGTGTTGGGCAATGGCGTTTTATGGCCTGCGGCTGTCGAATCGAAAGAGATTGATGAAAACAGTTCCAATGAACCTGTCCGGCCCCTTTCCGAGGTGGAACGGCTTCCAAGACCGCGTGTTTCCATGGCTATGCTGCCGGTGGAACAGCGCCGCGAGAGTTTTGTCGAGATAGAACAGGGATTCACCGAATCGGACGCCCTCACCGAATCAGAACGCTGTCTCTCATGCGGGCCCTGCAGTGAATGCATGGCCTGCGTGCACGTTTGCCAGCCGGGAGCCATCCGTCACGAGGAGGCCCCGAAACAGGTCCAGCTGGAAATCGGAAGCATTATTTGTGCCGATGAACCCGGGACTTTAAAAACATTGCCGCAGCAAGGAATGGAACGTGTGGTGCGGACAGCCCCCAATGATCCTGTATCGGGATCGGCGGCCGCCGCCCGGGCGTCCATGGTCCTGCCCGTTTACCAGCATGCGCACCCTGAAGGACGCTCTCCGGGAAATATGAAGGTCCAGCGGCAAATCGGGGTGTTTATTTGTGAGTGCGGCACGGCCATAAAGGAAAATCTGGATATCCAGACCCTTAAACGCCAAGCGGCCGCCCTTCCGGATGTGCGCCATGTACAGGTGCTCCCATTTTCCTGCACGCCGGAGGCTGTGGGTTCCGTCGCTGCAGGCGTGGCCGCCCATGACCTGACAAGGGTGATTCTGGCGGCCTGTTCCTGCTGCGCGCTGGACCAGGTCTGTCACAGCTGCACTTATCAGCGCATCCGGTGCAAACAGCATCTGGGATTTTTTCAAACCGGCAATGGCGACGACCGTGCATCGGGAAACCCTTTTCTCAACACCCCGCGGGGTTTGCCTGCTTCCGCGCTTGAATTCGTGAATATCAGGGAATCCTGTGCGTGGACTCACCTCAACCAGAGTGACGAGGCGACCCGCAAGGCCTTTGACCTGCTGGCATCGACGGTGGCGAAAATCCGATTTTCTTCCCTGCCGGCTGAGGGAAACAGGATGCCTCGGCAATCGGTATTGATTGCCGGCCGGGGGAAAGCGGGTCGTTTCCTGGGGGAGCATCTGCAAAGCCGTTCGGTGGAGGTTCATCGCCTGGCGTCGCCACCGGATACGATCCGTCGAACCGGTGGCTGTTATCTAACCACCTCCGGGAATCAATCGTGGGGGGCGGAGGCTGTTGTGCTGGCACCCGCGGATTCCGTGGAAACGTCCGGGTTGCTGGCCGCCTTCGGTGCCACGGCGTACCAGCCAAGGGCGTTGATGGCCCGGGGAGGACTTACCACCCATCGTCCCGGTGTATTTATTTGCGATCCGGGCATAGAGGTACGTACGATTGGCTTGGCCGCTGCCGCCAGGGTGTCCGCGTGGCTGGCCCGGCACGCGCCGGTAGACACCGCCCTGACGGCGAGGGTGGATTGCCGGCGATGCAGGGCATGCGGAACCTGTATGGAAATTTGTGAGTTCGGGGCCCCGGAAATCCAGGGAACATTTCCAAAGCGCGCGGCCTTAATCGACGCCCGTATCTGCAAGGGTTGCGGTACCTGCGCGTCTCATTGTCCCTCCGGAGCCATAACTGCGGGAACCGCCGGGGATGAACAACTGTCGGCCATGGTGACCGCGGTGTTGAGCCGGGATGGGAGATCTCGTGACGATCGATAGGTCCATCGTCGTTTTTACCTGTAACTGGGAGGCATTCAGCGGTCTTGAAAATGCCGGCCGGCGGCGGTTGCCCACACCCGTCACGGTACAACCGATCAAAGTCGCGTGTCTCGGAAGGGTCAGCCCGGGAACCGTCTTGAATGCTTTTGAGCAGGGTGCGGCCGGCGTCATGTTGGCGGGCTGTCCACCGGAAAACTGCCGGTACGAGTTCGGCAGCCGCAAGTCCGCAGAGGTGTTTGCGGTTGCCCGCGATCTGGTCCGGCAACTGGGTTATCCGGAGGGCAGCCTGCAAAAATGCCACATAGCCGCCGGCGATGGGGAAACGTGGTCGGAGACCATGGTGCAATTTTCAAAAGAGATCACCCGGAAAGGACCGCCGGTTCCGTCCAGCAAAATGTCCACCGCTGCAAACGGTAAACAAGGGCGCCCGCAGCTTGCCCACGATATCGTGGATGCCAACAGGGCATGGTACTGTCTGGATTGTGGCAAGTGCAGCAGTGCCTGCCCGGTAACGCCCTGGGAGGATGGTTCATTTGCCAGCCCGCGGTTGCTGGTGGAAAAAGCGGCCGACGGTAAGTTGGAGGAATTGTTCGAAGCCCCCCTGTTCTGGTCCTGCACGACCTGTGGCCGCTGCAGTCAGATATGCCCCTCCACCGTGTCCTTTCCTGAATTTATCCGTGACATGCGCGCCCTGGCCCGCCGCAACGGCCGCCGGGGGGCCTGTACCCATGGGGCGGTGATTCAATCCTGGGGACGCATCATGGCGGACGCACGTCGCCGCTTGCAGCGCCTATCCTGGCTGGATCCAAATGCCCGGGTTTCAGAAGATTCCGAAATTCTCTATTTCGTCGGTTGCCTCCCCTATTATGACACCCTTTTCCGACACCTGGGCATTGAGGGAATCGCTGTTGCCAATGCGGCCTTGAAAATCTTCAACGCATTGGGCATAGCGCCCCAGATGCTGGCCAGCGAGCGTTGCTGCGGGCATGATCAGTTGTGGGAAGGGGATGTGGAGACGTTCCGGCACCTGGGTGCCTGCAACATGGATCTGATTTTAAAAAGCGGTGCCAAAGAAATCGTGACGACCTGCCCGGAATGCGCCCGCACGCTTGCGATGGATTATCCGCAGCACATCGGAGCCCACGGCCTTGAAGTCACCCATTTGACCCAGTTTCTTGCCCGGCAACTGGAAACATCCGCTTCGGAGCCGCCTCCCCACTCCGGACGTACCACCGCTACCTTCCAGGATGCCTGCCGTCTGGGCCGCCATCTGGGCGATTATGATACCCCCAGAAGCCTGATCGCGGCAGCAGATATCACCCTCCTGGAGATGGGGCGGCATCATCAGGCGGCCGTCTGCTGCGGGACCAGCGGTTGGAGCGCTTGCGGGTCGGTCTGCAAAAGCATTCAGGTGGATCGGTTGCGGGAAGCCCGGGCAACCCGTGCGGAGTTCTTGATTACCGCATGTATCAAATGTCAGATTCACCTGAAATGCGCCCAGCAGGATCCGGACCTGAAAAACGATCTCGATCTGCCGATTCGGGATGTTACCACCGTTTTGGCGGATCGAATCGGGACTTGGCTAGGCAGTAAGAACACTGGGAGTGATCACTGATATGAATCAGAAACCGGTTCTGTGGCACATCTTCGACCCCGCTTTTCTCCAAAGCGTGGTGCGGCAATCCTCCTACCAATGCCGGGCTGAAGGCAGTGCCATGTTCCTCTGCGACTCCGAATCGCCGTCCATCACGCTGGTGGCTTCCCATAATCTCAAGGCCCCTCCCTGGGATCCGGACCTGCCGGATAAAATTGTGGAAACCCGCCGCACGCAGGCGGTAATCGGTACTGACCGTACCTATGTGCTGGGCACACCCATGGTGTGGCAGGATGCCGTAGGCGGCGTGCTGATGGTTTTCAGCAAACCTGCCGGAACCGAATTTCGGGATCGTGACCGGGCGCTTCTCCAATCGCTGGCCGACATGACGGCATCGGTGGCGCAGCAGACGGAACGGCTGGCCCGGATGACCACCCAGTTTCGCGCCCTGCATGCCATCGACGTTGCCTTGACCTCCAGCCTGGAGCTGGAGCGGGTATTGAACCTCATTCTGGAAGCCGCTGCCGAACTCGTTGATGCCGAGCATGGTTCGCTGCGATTGTTGGAGCCTGAAGCCGGAAAACTGGTTTTAAAAGCCCACTATGGCAATGGGTGGACCCCGGAAAAAATGGCCTATGCCCCCCGAATCGGACAGGGTATCGTTCGCTGGGTGGCTGAAAACCGCCGTCCTTACCTGAGTCCCGATGTCCGCAAAGACCCCCTCAATGTCGTTCTGTTTGAAAATATGCGATCCAGTATTTCAGTTCCGCTGCAGTTCGGGCAGGAGGAACCACTCAAGCCGGATTCGTTTATGGGTGTGCTGCTATTGGAAAGCTCCCGCCTGTCCGCCTTTGACCAGCAGGACGTGGAGTTGCTGGAAGCGCTGGCCCAGGAAGCCGTCATTGCCATTCAGAACGCCAATAATCTCTATCGGATTCAGGTGGAACAGGAAAAACGGCTGGCAGCAGAGAAATGGGCGGTCATGGGACAAGCTGCCACCGCATTGGCTCACCGTATCAACAACCTGATGGGAATTGTGCCGGTCAGTGCCCAGGAAATATTCCGGTCGCTGTCGGATCTGGAAATTCCGGAGGTGGAAAAAAAATGGATTCATGCCAACCTGGGACGGATTCAGCGCAATGCCGGTTTTGTCCTCAAGCTCAGTGATGCCCTGTTCCGGCCCTTCAAGGATACGGGTCCCACTTCGCGCTACGATGTCAACCGGCTGCTCAGTGAAGCCCTTGAAGCAGCGGATCTGCCAGATAGGATCGAAGTGACGCGCCGTTTTGCAGAAAAGTTGCCCCGGGTCGATTCCAGCCTGTTGCTGCTGGATGTGTTTATGGAACTGATGATCAACGCACGCAAGGCCATGGAGGGTTCGAACGAAAGAAAACTTATCATAACCACCCGATGCGACCGCCTTGATACCGGCAAATGGGCCGTGGTGGAAATCAGGGATACCGGGCAGGGAATTGGGTCCGACCGGATGGCAAACATATGGAACATGTTTCATCCCAGTGAGGACGGCTGGGGTTTTGGTTTGTGGTGGATAAAAACCTTTATTGAAAGGCAGGGCGGCTCCATCGATTGCGAAAGCCGGCGCGGTATGGGTACCACTTTTACACTACGGCTGAGGGGCGTAGAAACGCTGAATCCATCCGTATAGATCAGGAAGCAATTGCCGCTGATGCGTAAATGGAGCCTTATTCGTTTGATTTACTATCGAATTCATATTGCATAGAATATGAAACACTCAGATTAGGTGAACTGTCAGGGGGTGACAATATGCGCGGGAAAGTCCTTATCGTTGATGATTATTCGGACTGGCGGGAGCTTTTAAGCGGTCTGCTGGAACGGGAGGGTCACCAGGTGGAGATCGCCGCCACGATGTCGGCAGCGCTGGCATACATTGATGGTAACCGTGACCTGGACCTGGCAATTCTGGACATTCGCCTGGTGGAAACAGAGGAGAACAACGAAGACGGGATGCGTCTTCTGGAGGAAATCAGGAAGCGGTTGTCTTTCACCCGGGTGATCATGGTAACCGGTTATGGAACCATGGAAACCCAGCGAAAGGCTTTCCGTGAGTTTCAGGCTTTCGATTTCTTTCGGAAAGCGCAGTTCGATTCGGATGAGTTCAGGCAGGCGTTTCAGGAGGCCATCGAACAGGCGGTTCGTGAACGACAGGCCTGGAAGGATGAGACCTATTCCCGAGGGCAGCAGTATGGCCGCTGGCAGCGTCGCCAGGAGGGTCCGAAACCTTAGGGCTCGCGCAATAATAACTTCACATTTAATGCGCCCATGCATCCTGCCCGGCTACGTTGTGAAAACACGGAATATGCTTGATATTCCTTGGTTTTCACGCCTTGCCGGCCGGG
>CAZWAE010000073.1:0-6106 GCA_964631805.1 uncultured Desulfobacteraceae bacterium
AACTATTATAGGCCAGTTTGTGAGTCAAATTAAATTTAAGGATACATATGTTGGGAAATTGGCGGGAGGGAATGGTATGTCATCGAAGTTTTAGCCCCAGCCGAACTGAACTGGGGTTTCAGGTTTAAACAAAAGTCGTGACAGATAATGTACGTCGATGGGTGGGATGGGCGGTCGGTGGCCTTGGTACGGAACATCCGTGGGAATGGAGAGATATACGGATTAGCATTTTTTTTGCCGCGCAACCCGCGTCCATCCCAGCACCCCTACCCAAAGTAGCATGAGCGTTCCGGGCTCTGGCACAACACCTCCCGGCACGGTCAACGCCGATGATAGCGCATACAATTAGAGCGTCTAATGAACTAAATTGATTTGAGTTAATATGCAATTTTACCCCGTGAGCGCATTTCCATGGGAAGCAAGATGTTGTAGATAAAATTATTAATTGGTGTTTCTACTCCCGCCTCTTTGCCTAAGCGGACAACGGCACCATTTTGTGTTTCCAGTTCTGATGGTTTTCCATCCATAATATCCCGTTGCATTGAGGCTGTTCCTTTTGAAGGTAGAGCATCAAGAAATTTCATCGTTTTAACAGCCACGTCTTCAGGCAGGTCTATACCGCGTGATTGCGCAACATTGGCGATCTCAAGGATGGTTCGTTCCAACAGCTGGCGTGTACCGGGTTGAGTGCGAATTACCCCAATGGGAGCTCGGGTGACGGCTCCCATACCACTCCAAGCTGCTATGAGTATGAACTTTTGCCACATTGCACCTTGAATGTCTGAAGGGGTAGTCGCTGTTATCCCCGAGGTTAATTCAAATACTTTACGAAGCCTTTCGACACGATCACTGTGTCGATTATCCAGTTCGCCAAACCTAATGAAAGGATCTGTCCCAGCATGGCAAATATATCCTGGCCCACCGACATACGAAATAAGACCGCATAGACCACCTAAAACGTGTTCCTGACCCAGTTTGGCTGAAAGCTGAGAAGGCGCTTCAACTCCATTTTGAAGTGGCAGCACAAAGGTCTGCGGTCCAACTATCGGTTTCATGGCTAATGCTACATCTGAAACCTGCCATGCTTTTACACCTACCAGGACCATATCAACAATGCCTATTTCTCCTGGATTATCAGTTGCCCGGGCTGGGTGAATAATAAAATCACCATTTATACTATCAACCTTTAAGCCATTCTCCTTTATCGCCTGTAGATGTTTTCCTCGTGCAATAAAGGTGACATCTTCTCCGGACTGTGCCAACCTACCACCAAAGTATCCCCCCACCGCTCCTGTACCAAAAACAGCTATTTTCATTTTGGCCCCCTTAGCAAAAGTAATTCAATAAACCTAATAAACAGCTTGACGGAATTTAGTCAAACATTATAGAAGGTTCCGGCGGGTTGCAAGCTGGTGGGCCAGCTTCTCAATACAGCCACCACCATTGCCACGGTAACTCCGATATGATAGGGTGCGATTTCATTCAATTTCAGATGGTTATTGAAACGGTGTTTTTGCGGAGACTCCATAGTCAAACTTGATCTGGTCGAAACTTTGAGAAGGGAAAAAGGCCTTAATTAGAAACAAGCTTTTGCACGTCCTTTTATATGAGATGGCCGCAACCAATACAAATGCGGGGATTGTATCAATGAAACAGTTCATACCTCTATTGTCGCTTGCTGCGCTTTTGATTTTCATTCAGGGTTGTTCTGTAGGCATGGCCATTTCTGGTAAGGAACAAAAAGACGCTTCTATTCTTTTTATGATGAAGACGAGAACATAAAAGACGTTCGCAAAATTCCTGCTACCGGAAAAATAGAGGATCCCGCCCCGCCCAAAACAGAATAATATTCATTTTGCATGATCCCGTGTGCAAACTTGCCCATATATTTGTGCACCGTGCCTCAGCCATTCATTCCCGATCATACCCTTCTTCGTATTTTTCTATTACTATAAAAAAATACAATCTATCCAGGCAATGATTACCCATTCTGTATAGGCGGCCTGCGCTCAAAACATTCCACATAAATTGAGTGGTGATAAAAAAAGCAGATTATGATATGATTACAGAACATTCCGGATTAATTTCGTTTTGGAAAATTAAATCAATCGGCAGGCCGGACGTCCAGGCCAATTCATGAGCCTCTGATTTGGTCATGCGGACCCGCTTTTAATTGAAAAATACATTGGACTGAAAACTTATCCTCAAGGACTGAATTATGAAAAAGTCCCGGCATCTTTTGATGTGTACATCGATATGGCTCCTTCTCTTTTGTCTGCCACAGCCGGTAAATCCGGTGGGACAGGGCTGGGCACCTACTCCGCGATACTGATCGCCGAAACGCTGGGGGGACAAATTTTTCTGGGTACCTCGGAAGCGGATGGAACCGCTGTCCATATTCTTTATCCTTAGAGGAATGCTTGACGGGGGATTTTGATGGGAACGGAAAAAAAACACTTTGAAAAGGTGGAGAAAAATGTCTGGCGGATGGTGATGCTGGCCATCGTCATCATTCTGTTTCTGACCCTGTCCCTTTTGGGCTTGCAGCTTTACTATTACGCGCAGGTCTCCGAAAGCATCTCCCTTACCGAAGGCACGTACAAATTCTTTGTTTTTCTTGCTATCATCGTTCTTTTGTTTTGCTCCTATATGATCACCCAACACCGGAGGCTTTCCCAGCTTTCGAGAGCTTTCGCGAAGGAACAGGAAGCAGTGCAAATGCTGAGCCGAGATGTCAAGATGTATGGGTCCCTTCTCGAAGTCACCTCCAGTATTAGCGCCCAACTGAAACTCCCCGATGTGTTGAACACCATTGCCCAAGAGATGTTATCCTGTTTTGATGCGGATCATGCATCGCTGATGCTGCTGAATAAGGGCGCCAAAACGATCAAGACCATCACCTCTGCCGGGAGGGATTCCGATATCGTGAAACAAGCCGTGATCCCCATCGGTGAGAGCATTGCCGGCTATGTGATTAAAAGCGGAGAACCGATGCTGTTGAACGGGCAGGTAGGTTCCAGAGAATTTCCCGGGACCCCCGAAAAGCAAAGGAACATCACCTCATCGATTTGTGTTCCCCTTAAAATGGGCGACAAAAGCATCGGTGTGATGAATTTGAACCTTGTGGATCGTGATAGGACGTTTAACGAAAACGACTTGAAACCCATTGCGATCTTTGCCAGCAGTGCCGCGGTGGCCATCAATGATGCCAGGCTGTACCAACGGATTACTTCGTTTAATACAAAATTGGAGCAGAAAATTCTAGACCGCACCAGAGAGCTTGAGGCGGCCAACCGGATTAAAACCAATTTTTTATCGAGCGTCTCCCATGAGCTGCGCACACCTCTGAATGCAATCATCGGCTTTTCAAAGGTCCTTTTGGATCAGAACTTCGGACCGCTGAACGACCGGCAGGGGAAATATACCCAAAATATAGCGGACAGCGGACAGCGACTGGACGCGATTATCGACAATATTCTGGATGTTTCCAAGCTGGATGCGGGAGATCTGAAACTGAACATCAGCCCGTTTAAGGTCAAAACGCTGATGGAAACCAGCCTGGCAAGCTTCAATGGGGAAGCCCAAAATAGAAAATTGAATTTTAGGCTTCAGGTACCTGATGATGTTAACGATATGGAGATCGATGCTGACGAAGAGAAACTCAAACAGGTGACGGGAAATCTGGTTTCCAATGCCGTCAAGTTCACTCCGGATGACGGTTCGATCACCATCGGTGCGAAACGCATATCGGAATTGGAGATTGAAGGCGCGGGTTCGAGCCAGACCGGTAGCGGAGATTTTCTTGAAATCTCCGTTACCGATACCGGAATCGGGATATCGCCGGAGGAACAAACGGAAGTTTTCAAGGACTTTTTTCAGGCCAACGGCAGTTTAACCGGGAAAACCTCCGGAACCGGCATGGGATTGAGCTTGGCCAAGCGCCTAGTGAAACTTCATGGCGGGACCATTCGGGTGGAAAGTGACGGGTTTGAAAAAGGCTGTCGGTTTATATTTTCAATACCATTTACTGCCAAAAAATAATTAGGGAGTGTCCTTCCAGTCCAGCCATGGCGGAATTGCGTGAGATCCCCTCTACGCCCTTCGTGCTACGCCGGACAGGCAAAGGGCGTCAGATTCAGCCCGGAGGAATAGCGAGCGGTTCCGGGAATTTAAATAGTGGCGTCCGACGCCGATACTTGCCCGCCTCCGAAGGATCGCGGAAAAAGACCATTTGTGGATGGGTGCTCGGAAACAGTGGGGTGGCATATGGAAAAAGTGATCCTGGCGGTAGACGATGAACCATTTAATCTTGATCTGTTGGAAGCCGTGTTGTTGCCTGAAGGATTTGTTGTTGAGATGGCGGAAAGCGGTCAGGAAGCGCTGGACATGCTCGAACAGGTCAACCCCGATTTGATTCTTCTGGATGTCATGATGCCGGATATGGACGGCTATGAGGTATGCCGGAGGATTCGCGTCGATACGACCATGGCTTATGTGCCCATCATTTTTGTTACCGCCAAAGGTAAAGATCCCAAGGACATGATCCATGGCCTCGATATCGGTGGCGACGATTATATCGGCAAACCGTTCAATCCTCCGGAACTTCTTTCCAGGGTTAGGACGGCCCTTCGCCTAAAGGAGCTTTTTGACAAGCTTTCCCGGACAAAGGCGGAGCTTTCCCGTTATGTCTCCCTGTCCACCATAGAGATGGTTGAAAAGCAGATTTCCGGGAAGATGCTCAAGACCGGGGAAAACAGGGATGTAACCGTTCTGTTTTCCGATATCCGGGGATTTACAACCCTTTCTGAAAACATGGATCCCCAAAAGGTTTTTGAAATGTTAAACCTCTATCTTTCCAAACAGATCAACATAATTGAATCCTATCAGGGAATTATAGACAAACTGACCGGCGATGAGGTCATGGCGATTTTTGAGGGACCGGATATGGTCAAAAACGCGTTACATTGCGGCAGTGCCATTATTGAAGCCCTTTACGAAACGGATCGGAGTACCAGTGACCATTGGGTGGGCGTGGGTATCGGCATCAACACCGGTCCGGTCTATATGGGCAGCATCGGCTCTGAAACCATCAAAGATTTTACGGTGATCGGCAACACGGTAAATGTTGCCGCCAGGCTCTGCGGATCTGCCAAGAAGTTCCAGGTTATTTTTTCCGATTACACGAAGCAGTTCATAGGGGATGAAAGTCTGGCCTTTCAATCTGCCGGGAAAATTCCCTTAAAAGGGATCAGCGAGCTGGTTGAGATATTTGAGTTACTGCATAACAGGCAGTTGCTCTAGTGAAGTCCGGTTTCAGGAGGGATATCGATAAAAATTGAGGGACTTTCCACCACCTCGAAATCGGACCTGTATTTTTTTTGGACGCCTCTCTCGTACACGGTTCGGGGAATTGCTACTTTTAAAACAAAATCATGGGGCGCATCCGGTTCCTGTTTTTCATGGGGTAATATATCCAGCCGAATGATTCGGACCGGCTGCATCCTGCCGATGGCGACATATTCGATCCATTTGGGAACGATCCAGAGTTTTCCGTCATACTCAATAGTATCTGCTGTCAGGGTTTTTTTGGGGCGCACCCAGGATACCTGTGTTTTAAAAATTTCCATCGATTTTCTTCCCGTTGTTGTTTAGATATATTAATATTTCAATTCGATACGATGTTTCCCCCGCCTCATCACTGCAATCCGGCACTGATTTGAAGTTGACTCACACACCTGAACCGTCAGTTCGTCGCCATACTATGTAAATCTAAGCAATAATCATACCACAACCCTTTTCTGATGGCATAAAGTCCATGATATCAACATGATATCATCAATCCACTTAAGGTTTTTTTGAGATGGATACAGAGGATCAATTATGTATTTTAATTCACAAACTTGGGTAATTTTTTCAACATCTCTCAAATATGTGGGGAAATGATCCTGTTAAGTTATAATCATTGTAAATCTTGAATCAATTTCATTGTCCCGGACTGCACATTTTTTTTTGCATATAAATTTTATTGTTGTTGAATTCCAATTTATATTATTATTGAATTGTAATAATTTTTATTGGATTGAAATAATTGTCGTATCTGTTCCTT
>CAZWAE010000073.1:6206-16854 GCA_964631805.1 uncultured Desulfobacteraceae bacterium
GCATTTTTCAAATCTACCGGTATCCCGGCTTGAATTTCGGGCTGAAAGAGATGTTCGATATTCCGACTGAATTTGTCCAAAAGATCGGTGGGTATTTCTCTTAAATTCCCTCCCAGACTCAGCCGCTTCATCTCATGGGAAAGGCGGGCCGTCACAAAGCCCCCGGCTACGCCAACTCCGATGGCGCCGCCCAATGTTCTGGCAAACTGGTGGGATGAGGTCGCCACCCCCAGGTCGGAGATGTGAACGCTGCCCTGGACGATCAAAAGGGTGGACAGGGTCACAAAACCCATGCCCAGGCCGACCAGCAAAAAGACCCAGAAGCAGACAGACATGGTCGTGACCGGGTCGAAGGTCAATGTCAGAGCGGCTCCGGAAAGCAGGAACAAAGCCCCCAAAACAGACGCGGATTTTTGTTCCATCCTTCCGAAGAACTGGCCCAAAACAAAAGAACCGATGGACCACCCCAAGCTGAGCGCAATCATGGCCAGACCGACCTGCATGGGGGATCTGCCCTGTGCGCCCTGGATATAAAGGGGTGCATAGGCGAACAGGGAAAATATCGCAAAGCTGCTGAGAAATACGCAGGCGTTTCCAGTGCTGAAGGTTGGGTTTTTAAAGAACGTCAGCGGGAGGATAGGGTCCTTTGCGTGTTTTTCAGAAAAGTAAAAGCCGGTGCCGGAAGCGATGACGATCCCCATCATACCGATAGAGGCGGGGGAAAGCCAATGGGTTTTCCCATCTCCCATCATGAATAACATCAGCAGGCTGGAGATCGATACCGAAAGGGTCAGTGCCCCGGTGATATCAAGGGTAACCCGGTCTTTTTTCTCCCTTACCTCGATCAAATACACGGAGATCAGGGCCATAGAAAAAAGACTGATCGGAATATTGAGAAAAAATATCCAGCGCCATGAAAAGTAGGTCACAATAAACCCGCCGAGGGTGGGGCCGAGAACCGATGCGATGCCCCAGATGGAGCTGGCCAGCGAGAGCAGCTTGGCACGCTTGCCGGGGGGGGGGCGATATCGGACAAGACGATATATACAAGGGCGAATATGCCTGCTGCACCGATCCCCTGGAATACCCGTCCGCTGACCAGTATTCCCATGGATGGTGCCGCGCCGGCGACCAGAGAGGAAGCGAGGAAGATAGTAATGGAAATGATGAACAGCCGTTTAATGTCAAAAAGGTCGGCCAGTTTTCCGAAGATGGGGAGACACACGGCCCGTGCCAGGAAGTAGGCCGAGTATACCCAGCTGTACATCTCCAGCCCTCCCAGATCTGCGATGATTGACGGCATGGCAGCCGACATCACCAATGCATCCAAGGCCCCGAGAAAAAGTGCTGCCAGCGCCGCGCAAACCACCCAGAATCGTATCCTGCGGCTGACGGGCGGGCGGTTTGATATTGCCGTTTCAACACCTGTTTTCATTGGCGATCCGTTCGGCCGCGATTATGAGCTAAAAGCGGTTCGGTTAATCCATCCGAAACGCCAATGGACGGACTGCTTAAGGTTCAAATTTTTTCACAAACGGCTTATACATCCGATATGATGCCCCGTCAACCAGCCTTTCTGTACATTGCATGAAGATCAATTGAGTAGGGCAGGTACAAAATCTTGCCTTTCCGGGAAAAAAAACGTTATACTCGGCGGCAAAGAGCTCTTAAGGCAGATAAAAAATCTAATCGGTTATCCGGAAAGCTCAAGCGGAATAAACCCTTTTGAGGAGGCAACTTGAGATTATTGGAGAACTGAAAAAATCAATAGTCCGAATCGAGGCACAACTTTGAAGAAAAAACCTGAATATGTATCTCCCCATCCTCCTCCAAAAAAAATGAACAAGGCCGGGATAAGGGCGTTATTGGTGCCGGTAATATCTATTTTTCTGATTTATGCCCTCCCTGCGGGTGCCGGAGAATACTTTGACAGGGGGGTGGGCCTGCTTAGGGAAAAACGCTTCGAGGAGGCGATGAAAGCCTTTTCCGCAGCAATGGAAAAAGACCCCGCTTCTGCAAGCCTGTACAACAGTATGGGGGTATGCCGTTTCTATACCGGAGATCTCGATGGTGCTATCGATGACTACACAAAAGCCGTCCGACTCGATGCAGCCGATCCGGAACCGTTGAAAAACAGGGGCGGGGCCTGGTTCTATCTGAAAGCCTATGACAACGCCATTGCGGATTATACCAGGGCGATTCGGATGGCCCCCGATGATGCAGAGGCGTATTATCACCGGGGGGTGGCGCTTTATTTCAAGGGAAATTACACGGCATCCATCAACGATTACAAACAGGTGCTTCGCATTCATCCGGATGATGCCGCCGCATTGAACCAGATCGCCTGGACACTGGCCACTTGTCCGGACCCGGACGTCCGCGACGGGAAAACGGCGGTGACCCTTGCTGAGAAAGCGATGTCTCTGCATCCGGAACTCCAGTACCTGGATACCCTGGCCGCCGCTTATGCCGCAGCCTTTCGATATGAAGATGCCGCGGCCACCCAGCGGAGAGTCATTGAATGGCTACGGGCAGCGGGAAGGGAAAAGGAGGTTTCCGAAAGCCGGATTCGGCTTAAAGTCTATCAGGCGGGTAAAAACTGGACTATCCAGAGGATGGCAGCATGTGATCAACAAACGATCTCATCTCTCATCGAAGCGTGGCGAAGGGCGTGGGAATCTGCCGACCTCCCAGCCTATGTGAAATACTATCATCCCGGTGCCCGCCAGGGGAAGGCCGAGGGTTTAAAGGTCATTGCCGCGGGTAAAGAAAGGCTCTGGCAAGGAAAAAGTCCTTTGAAGATCACATTGGGACCCATTCAAGTCTCTCATGAAATGGGACAATGCCTGGCAAGCTTCAAACAGGAATATACTGCTTCGGACGGGTACCGGGATAAGGGGACAAAGACCCTGGTCCTGTCAGCCTACGGCAATCGATGGCTCATCATGCATGAGAGATGGCAGGAGAAACCGTGACCATCGGTAGTGTCCATCCATGGCAAACTAATTGAGGTCCTCGTCTTTTCTTAAAGCAACCAGCACGGCTCCCCAACCGCCGGCCGCAACGGGTGCTTCTTTAAAAGAAACGACTTTTGGGTCTTTGCTTAAAATGGCATACACTCGACGTTTAAGGATACCTGTCCCTTTGCCGTGAATCACTCGTACCTGAAATATCTTTTTTTCGATGCAGGTCCGGAAGTATTCGTCCAGAAGGTCCGGGACCTCTTTGGGCAGAAATGTGTGCAGGTCCAGGATATCTGTTATGGGGTATTCAACCGGTTCCAACGGCAGCCTCATGTTTTAAAAAAAACTAAGCAGAAGAAGGATTCATGACTGACGCGCTTCAATATCTTATGATACCGGTTTACGCGTATCTGTTCGGATCGATTCCCTTCGGCCTGGTGTTCACCCGCCTGTTTGCAGCAGGCGATATTCGAACTCAGGGCAGTGGTAATATCGGGGCCACCAATGTGGCCCGGACCGTCGGCTGGCGACTGGGTGCGGCAACCCTGTTTTGTGATGTCGCAAAAGGTGCGGTTCCCGTCTGGCTGGCGGTGTCCATCGCCGGAGGCCGGGGCGTTTTCCCGGAATTTTATCTTGCTGCAGTTGCCCTGTCTGCATTCTCCGGCCACCTGTTTCCATTTTACACCGAATTCCAACATGGCGGCAAGGGGGTGGCCACAACCGCCGGGATCTTCTTCGTCATATCCCCACCGGCCGGTGTTGTGTCGGTTCTGGTCTTTATCCTGATGGTCTGCCTCACCGAACGCGTTTCCGTCGGATCTCTTTCCGCTGCCGCCATTCTGCCGCTGGCCGTATGGAAGTCGACCCAATCCGAGGTGCTTACCGGATGCGCCCTCCTGCTGATGGCGGGCATATTCTGCAAACATCGGGCGAACCTCATCCGCCTGGCAACCGGCAATGAACCGAGGTTCGGTTCAAAGGTTCATGATAAGGGACCAGACCAGGGTAATGACCCCCGCGGACACGAAGATCGTCTCGACTAAGAATTCTAGTCGGATCCCCGGATGCATATGCCCGTGTTCATGGGCAGTGAGTACGACCCAGAGGAAGGCCGGGCAGAAGATCAGGGCCACCGCCAGGTGCGAAACAACTCCGGAGGCGGCAGACAACAGGGATAGCACAATCAGGGCGGCCAGTATCCGTTTCAGTAGCCGCAGTGTCTTTTTTTCCCCCAGCAGAATAGGGATCGTCCCCTTCCCAACGATTCTGTCTCCCTGGACATCGAGAATATCGAAAAAAGCCGACCGCACGAAAACGAGGCTGGTCGTCCAGAAAAATACCAACACCGTTTCTATTCCGGCGCTGTTGCCGATCGACAGTGTCGGCAGCAAGGTTGTCACGACCCCCCATGCCATGGTGATTAAAATCGTCTTGGAACCGGGGATATCCTTCAACCTCAGATATCTGGCGCTTGATTTCCATCTCGGCAGTATCCGCCGATTATAGGAAAGGCCCGTAGCACTCATGATCAGAAGAATCAAAAAGGGGAAAATACCCAACGTGTACGCGGTGATCAGCCCGACACTGCCGCCGGCGACGGCAAGCAGCGTCAGAAAGGAATAGTGGTCGTCATAAAAAGATGCCCGGTCGGGATCGTTATACCGGTCGGCATTGGTGCCGGTGAGGTTATTCAGGATGTGCATGGACTGCACATAGAAAATGGCAATGAGCATGTGCGGAAAATGTTGTGAAATCCCGGTGAGGCGGGTGCAGGCATAGCAAAGGCCTCCGGCTCCAAGGGAGACATAGATATTGGTCAGTAAAAGCGTGCGCTGAATGTTGAACAGTATGCTACGCCAGCCCTGGGTTTTTTTGAACGGCAGCGTTTCAAGGGCTCTGTAAACTTTTTTGATGGTCCAGTTCGGGGTGGACGCCCCGGCGGTCAGGCCGATGGTTTTTGCCCCCGACAGCGATTTCAAGTTAAGATCGTCTGCGGATTCAACATGGATTGCCGATTTTGCTGATTGTTTGGCGATTTCCGCCAGGCGTTTGGTGTTGCCGCTGCTGTATCCTCCCACAACGACGATGGCATCCACCTTTTTCGACAGGTTTTTGACCTCCGCCTGTCGCTTTTCGGTCGAGTCGCAGATCGTAACGAAGAGCTTGTAATGGGGATACCGCTGTTCCGACCACTTCCGGACCCTCTCATATAATGAGGTGTTCTGTGTGGTCTGGGCAACGATAATGGCACGATCAAAGGAAGGGAGGGCGTGCAGTTCATCGATACTGTCCACCACGTATCCCTTATCTCCGGCATAACCCAGCAGACCGATAACCTCCGGATGGTTCTTGTCACCGATGATGATCGATGCGTAACCTTTCTGAGAATGTTTACGAATAATGGTCTGCACCCGGATTACGCGGGGGCAGGTGGCATCGACGACCCGGAATCCCGATTTTTTCAAGGCTTCTTTGGCCTGGGGTGGTACCCCGTGAGCCCGTATCAGGACGGTACCGGATCCCGTTTCAGGGATTTTATCCAGTACCGTCACACCTTTTTCTTTTAAAAGATCGAGTACCTGGGGATTGTGGATGAGGGGGCCGTATGTATAAATGGGCTTTTGCAGACGTCCGGGGGCATCCAGAACCATCTCTACCGCCCGGCGCACACCCATGCAGAACCCGGAAGATTTTGCGATCCGTATCTTCATGAATTCCGAATTCAGTTTAACGCTTCAAGGTTGATCTGATGGTTGTTGAAAGCCAGGGAATGGATCCGGGCCTTCACAAATTTCTGCTCTCCGAAGATATTTTCAAGCCTGAGCTTGTCGCCTTCCGGTTCTATAATATCCACCGACTCCATAATGAGGGTTTTGTCCTCGCCTTCGATCAAATATGCATTGGCTTCACACATTGTTTCTTTTCCTTTCTTGAAGTTAAAATGCCCTTTATCGCTCCGGATAAGTTCTAACCGCCGCCAAAAGCGGTTCCTCCGATTTCCGCCCCGGGGAACGCCATCAAGTCTTCAGGTGCTTTTCCAACAGGATGTCGATGAGGTGGGGGAGGGGGGCGGAAGAAACACCGACAATTTCGATATCCTCCTGTGTCAGGGGAATGAGGATTTTTTTCGCACTGCTGCTGGCCACGGCCACGGCAATTTCAGGCGTGACCTCTCCCATCATGGCATGCGCCATCACGATACTGATAGTGCCGATAATCACATCCACCTGTTTCACCGTCCTTTTGACGGCATTCTCACCCGAGGCCCCCCGGTTGGCTTTGGCTTTGAGCATTTTTGCCGTGGCAATCGCATTGGTACCAAGGGCGATGATTTCGACCGATTCCCCGAGCCGCTCCCTGAGCTGCCTGATGACGGTGCTGCCGATGCCGCCGCCTTGTCCGTCAACTACACCGATTTTAAGCATCTGATGCCATCCTCCCTCCTCTGATAGCTTCTCTAAACTACAGCATTGTCCCCTTGGGATCAATCAAAGCTTGTTGATTTTCAATCTGCTCCGACGTTTTTTTTTAGATAGCCTTCGACGCGGTCCCCTCTTTTTGGTTGTGGGAATCCAACCGTCCAACAACTCCTCGTGGCCGCTTGAGACCGGTAGGGATGCAGCATCCCGCAGCTTTTTCTCAAACTGCCTTGAACCGATGACCGCAGCACCTGCAGCCGATGAAAAATCAACGATATCCCGGTCTGAGCTGACCACCAAAGCCCTTTCCTTTTCCGAGGCGGCCATTTTTTTGATAACGGTGTCCGCCGTTTCTCCATACCTTGAAAAAATAAGGGTTACCCCCTTGACTTGCTGCCGCTGCCGGTCGAAACCGATGGCATCGGTCCCGTCAAAGACAACGGTAACAGGATGTTTTTTTGTTTTTTTGTATAGGGCCAGCGCATCGATGAGAGCTTCCCGGCCGGATTGGATGTCCTGAAGGTCAAACAGGCTGAACGCGTCCGATTGCCGGATGAGGTTATATCCGTCGATGATGATATGAAGCGGCATAAACAGTTAACCTGTTTTTGCGCGAGCCCTCAGGGCTTACGGAGCAGGTTCAGGATTCGGTCAAGATCGTCGTTGTTGTAAAACTCGACCTCAACTTTTCCGATTTTTCCCTTCCGTTTGATCTGAACCCGCGTCCCAAAGTGGCGGGAGAGGTCATCTGCAATTCCAGAAAAATAGATTTCGTTTGAACTGGCCTTGGGTTTTCGGGGTTGGCTGCGTTCCCGGTCCAGACGTTTGATCAGATTTTCCGTTTCCCGGACAGAGAGACCGTTGGCGACGACGGTACGAAATGCCGTGTTTAAAAGGGCGGGTGTCTCTGCGCCCAAAAGCGCCCTGGCATGTCCCATACTCAGGGTATCACTCATGATCGCCTCTTTGATCTGGTCCGGCAGTTGTCTGAGCCGCAGGAAATTGGCCACGGCGGACCTGCTTTTCCCGACACGTTTTGCCACCTGCTCCTGGGTCATGCCGAACCGCGACATGAGGTGGTGATAGGCATCGGCCTCTTCTATGGAATTCAGATTTTCTCTCTGAATGTTTTCGATGATGGACATCTCCAGCAATTCCGCTTCGCTGACCTCTTTGACCACCACCGGTACGGTTTCAAGACCGGCATTCTTAGCGGCCCTTAGACGTCTTTCCCCCGCTATCAGTTCCCAGCCGTTTTCGTCTTTTTTCACCAGAAGCGGCTGTATGATGCCCTGGGTACGGATGGAGTCCGTCAATTCGTTCAGCTCATTTTTCGAAAATTTGACCCTGGGTTGATACCGATTGGGACGTATCTGGTCGATCGGGCACCTGAAAAATTCGTTGGACCCGGCAGAATTCGTCTCCGGGATCAAAGCGCCAAGGCCTTTTCCCAGGGCGATTTTTTTTCGTTTCTTTGAAGATTTTAGTGCTTTTCCCATCTATTTCACTTGTCCATGTTCGATTGACGGATGATTTCTTCAGCCAGTTGAAAATAGCTTTTGGCACCTTTGGACCCGGCGTCGTAGAGCAGAATAGGCTTTCCGAAACTGGGGGCTTCTCCCAGTCTCACATTTCGGGGCACCGTCGTATCGAATACCTGGTTATTAAAAAACTTTTTTGCTTCCTCGGCCACCTGGTAGGATAGATTGGTTCGTTTATCAAACATCGTCAGGAGGATGCCGGCAATTTTTAGTCCCGGGTTGAGTCCGCGTTGGATCAGTTCGATGGTGTGCAGCAATTGGCCCAGTCCCTCAAGCGCATAGAATTCGCACTGAAGCGGAATCAGCATTGAGTGTGCTGCGGTCATGGCGTTCACTGTCAACAGGCTCAATGAAGGGGGGCAATCGATGAGAATATAATCAAAAGCAGGTTCGACGACGGCGAGGAGATGCTTCAAGGTGTTCTCACGGTTGGGATCGGACATCATTTCAACTTCATATCCGATCAGTTCCACTCGGGAGGGGATCATTTTCAGCGTCTCGATCTCGCTGTCCATGATAAGGCTTTCGATCCCGGCTTCACCGATCATGCCGTGATATAGTGTTTTTTCAATATCGGTTTTTTCTAGCCCCATCCCTGTGGTGGCGTTCCCCTGGGGATCACAGTCCACAAGGAGGGTCTTTTTTTCGGCAACGGCCAGAGCAGCGGAAAGATTGATGGCCGTCGTGGTTTTGCCCACGCCGCCTTTTTGATTGGCGATGCACAAGATCTCTGCCATAATGCGTGATGGTCTCGTTTTGATTGATTTGTTCGGTTGCGAGAGGTCTCAACTCATTGAATTCATGTGTATTATTGAAATACCCAGATGAACTGAAAGCCTGCAATCGAATTTTTAAATGAGAGACACTAACATAAAAGGCACTATTTGAAAACCATTATACCGGTTTCATTTCACAACGATCCGATCCCCTCGCTTTTAATGACGGCGCTTGTAATTCAGCAGCGATGCGCTATATTTAGCGAACAGCATGAAACCTTTCAACAGCACCTGCCGGGCCGTAAAAATTATCGAAATAAAGGGTAACCCCATGATGAATATGTCGAGTGCTTTACGTTACGGAAAAATTCTCGTTCTGCTGGTGCTGTTTTTGGGTATACCCCTTACGGTCAGCGGCATTACGCCCAAAGAAGAGGATGAATTGTCCCGTGAGTTTATGAAGGTGGCATCAAAGCATTTTCAGTTTATCAAGGACCCCCTCCTCGTGGATTACGTCAACCGGGTCGGCAAGCGGGTTCTTTCCGCAATGCCTCCCCAGCCTTTCAATTACCGGTTTCACATCATCAAGGAGGATACTTTCAATGCCTTTGCCATTCCTGCGGGCCACATTTTTATCAACAGCGGTCTCATGGCCGCGATGGAAACGGAAGATGAACTGGCCGGAATCTTGGGGCATGAGATCGCCCATGTCACCGCACGTCATATATCCGACAGGATTAAAAGATCCAAAAAACTGAGCATGGTCGCCCTTGCGGGTATGGTCGCCGGTGCTTTTCTCGGGGTGGGTGGTTCTTCGGAGGCCGCCCAGGCCGTTACGTCAGGTGCCATGGCCGCCAGCCAGTCCCTGTCCCTGGCGTACAGCCGGGAAGATGAACGCCAGGCGGATCAGCTGGGTCTTCGATATCTGGAAAAGGCCGGATACAGCGGCCGGGGACTCCTGGACGTTATGCGTAAGATCCGCAGCAAACAATGGTACGATTCCAACCAGTTTCCGGGTTACCTGTCTACTCATCCCGGATCTGCCGAACGGATGGCCACCATCGATGCGTGGCTATCACAGCACCCCGACGCCCCGGTTTCGGGACCGGTGAAAAAAACTTATGTTTTCGACCGGGCCCATGCCAGGCTGGTGGCGATGTACGGCGAGGAGATTCTGGCGCTCAGCCGATTCAAGCGCAAAGTTGAAAAAACACCGGAAAATCCTGTGGCCCGTTACGGGTACGCATTGGCCCTGACCCGAAAAGGCGATACCGAAGGCGCCTTGGAGCAGCTCAGGAAAGCCCTCGAGAAGAGGGCTTTTGATCCATACTTTCTGAATGATCTCGGCAGGATCTATTTTTTAGCCGGACGTTATCATGAGGCTTTGGGAACCCTTGAAGGTGCGGTGGATGTCGAACCGAACAACCCGGAAACCCTATTCCTGCTCGGACGCACCCAGATGGAATTGGGCCGGTTGAGTGAAGCGATCCAAACTCTGGAAGGGCTGATGTCACAGCAATCGGACTATCCCAAGGCATCTTATTTTCTGGGTAAATCATATGGCGGTGTGGGCCGGATGGATCAGGCACATTTTTTTCTCGGGGTTTTCTACAAGGACAAGGGGGATCGTAAAAACGCTGTTTTTCACCTGGAAAGGGCTTTGTCCCTGATGGATGATAATCAGCGGAGGGAGCAGATCGAAAAAATGCTTCGTGAGATCAGAAAAGAGAAAAAAGAAAAGGATCGGTAGTAAGCATGATCTAAACCAGTGCCCGTCCAGAAATAGGGATTTTCGCGTTCTGCCAAGGCGGGCGTCAGATTTGACCCGGAGGAATAGCGAGCTATTTTGAGGAGCTAAATCATGGCGTCCAACGCCGGCAGGGCGTGAAAAGATCATTTCTGTATGGGCACGAACTAACTGCGGTCGAAGTGGGAGAACTGCATGGAGAAGGTGCCTCTGCCCTGGGTGGCGGATCTCAATGAGGTGGAATAACCGAACATTTTTGCGA
>CAZWAE010000074.1:0-6782 GCA_964631805.1 uncultured Desulfobacteraceae bacterium
TCTCAAGATCGATACCCTCTTTTGAAAAAAAACCCTGATCGATTCCCCAGTAAAGGGGGAATCGCTCGATCCAGAAGGAAGGGGCTCCCCAAGTAACTTTCTCCATGTCATGGCCCTCCTGCCGATGTCATCTTCGCTCCTCCAAACACACCGGATACCGATGGCCGGCAAATTGTTGCTTGATGCGTGTATGGCACTTCTATACCCATAAATCTGGAAGGAAGTAGCCGGTAGTCGGCTACCTCCTCCCAACAGAACGGCTCGTGGTTGAACGGGTTAAATACGAAATAGTAAAGAATATGGCCCAGAGGAACAGGTTTCCATGCTGGAATAAAGTGAACGTCGAATCAGGTGACAAATTGAACACCCTTCAGCTCCACCAGCGCCCTTTCGCGAATCTCATCCAGCCGGTGCCGGACACCATTTTCAAGGGGGGATGGCTGATGGGTTGCCAGGATGTCATGCGCCCTCTCTATGGCCTTCTCCCCCCACTCTTTCCGGCCCGATCCGGTCCAGGTCTCGGTGTTGTCACGATTCATGGAATCCGGATACCAATGCTCTTTTTTAAACATCCGGGCAGTGTGTCTGGAGGCCAGAAAATTCCCCCCCGGTCCCAACCGCTGGATCTCTTCCAGATCGAGGTGGAATTCATCCATTTTAAATCCCCTCATGAACCGTTTTACATAACTGATGATTTCATCACACATCACCAGGGCGGCCGGATGGCCGATGAGCCCCTGCCCCATGTAACCGATATCGTGAATCAGATTGGCACCGGCCAGGGCGTTGATCATCAGGGAAACACCCCATTCCATACCCGCCTGCTGGTCGAGACAATTTGCGTCCGTCACACCCGCGGTGCCCCACATGGGGATCCGGTAATGATGGTAAAGATCGGCGCAGGCCGACAGAGCCAGTCGATATTCGGGACATCCGTAGATACAGGTGGCCCGGGCCATATCCATGGTGGCCATGCCGATACCCGAGATGATGGGCGCCCCTTTGGACCGCACCTGATGCAGGGTCAGCCCGCTCAAGGCTTCGGCATTGCCCATGGCAAGGGCACCGGCCAGGGTGACCGGCGCAGTGGCACCGGACATCATACCCGGCGCGTAGGTGACGGGGATGTGATGATCGGCGCAAAACAGCAGTTTATCCACAGCACCATGGCTGTGAATCAAGGGGCTGAGCGGCTCGGAATAATGGATCAAACTGGGCTTTTGGCGTAGCACGTCGTCACCGCCGGCGGCTGCTGCTGCCATCTTCCGGATCAGCCCTATATCTTCCAACCCGGCGGCCGTAAAAAAGATCGGTTTGCTCGAATTTTCAAGTTGGGCTTTGAAGGCATCGAAGTACATCAGGTTGGATGGGGAATCGTTGGGAATGGCGTAAGAAGCGATAAAATCGATGCCGGGAAGTGCATCGGCGATGTGTACCGCGGTATTCACATCATTTAACGTCGATTCCCTGAGCCGGCCGGTGGTCAGGTCGTAGGTCCTGGCCAGGTCGGTCCCCATGCCGAAATGAAAACGGCGCCCTTCGAGCCGCATCGCCTCCTCGCCCGAACGGCTATAGAGGATAATGCGCGACGGCGCGCTGCGAATGGCATCTTCCACCAACCCGGCGGAGAAGTAAACCCGTTCGCCATCACCCAGCCGGCAACCGGCATCGGCCATCATGTGCCGTGCTTCCGGGTGCCGGATTTCGACCCCGACGGTTTCCAGAAGCTCCAGGGTAGCCCCATGCAGATGTTCGATCTGCGCCTGTGAAAGCAGCCGATACTCCGGCATGCATTGGGATTCGAATCCGGTGTGCATCTCTGTTTCCTTTCCCGCCGCCTTTAAGGGCTGCGAAAAAACAGGTTAACATTTTATTCGCCCATGCATACCGCTTGGGGAATACGGTGAAAAGCACTCCTTTGGCTGTAAGCGCATCCTTATAAGAATTTTTCCTTGACTTCCGCCGCATACAAATCCACATGAGCCTCCATGGCGGCCCTGGCCTTTTCCGGGTCTTTCTTTTCCAGGGCCTCCAGCACCACGTAAAGGTTCGAAGCCTGCTGGGCAAACCCGATGGCATCCAACCCCACATGGAACCAGATCCTGAGCATCACGATGTGCAGATCCTGAAGGAGTTTGACCAGTTTCTGGTTTCCGGCAGCCTGGTAAAGCAGATCGTGGAAACGGGTGTCGAAGTATTCGGAGATGTTGGATACCGATGGTTTTTCTCCGTTGCCGCTCTCCGCTTCGCGGATGATGGTGCGCAGCTTTTCCAACTGATCTTCGGTGATACGCCGGGCGGCGAGGTAACCGGCAAAACCTTCCAGTTCCCGGCGCAGTTCCACCAGTTCCCGCACCTCGGAGATATCCAGGGTGGTGACCATGTACCCCAACCGGGGCAGCGGTTTGATCAGGTTTTCCTCCTGCAGCCGGAACAGCACCTCCCTCAGCGGGGATCGTCCGATACCGAGCCGGGCCATCAGATCTTTTTCATTGAGGATCTCCCCCGGGGCAACCCCGTTTGTGACGATCTCAACCCTCAGATTTTCATATGCTTCTTCTTTATTCATTTTTTCAACCATTTATGGTGTTTCCGGTAACTTCCAGTCCTTGGTATGGATAATATGTTACCCCGCCAAACCAAAATGTCAATAAAAATATATTATTAATTGGTTGACAAATATATTATTAATATTTTATGAGCTCTATCAGATATCCAGCAACGTGGTTCTGTTAAAAATTGCATCCTGGCGGCCACAAGGGGCAACGTATGCATCAAACGAACACTGAAAGGCTCAATCCGGATGTCCTCTCCATCCCTGCAAGCGAGCGTGAGGTCATCTGGTCGGCCATGAAAGGCAGGGACGGTTTGGCCAATTTGGCTTCCGGTAATCCGGAGTTGGCCATGCCGCCATCAGTTGCCAGCCGCGTCCGGGAATATCTTCAGGAGGGCTATGCCCGGTATACCGGTTACTACGGATTTGATGCGCTGCGTGATGGGATTGCCGCCAAAATGATGGCCGACTGGGGCGTTGCCGTCCACCCCCGGGAGGAACTGATCGTGACCAGCGGGGTCCAGGAAGGACTATATGTGGTCATGCGCACGATTCTCCAACCGGAAGATGAGGTGATCATTCCCAGCCCCCACTACGGCACTTATTTCCAAAATACCCTGGCCTGCGGGGCCAAACCGGTGCTGGTGCCCCTCAAGGAGAGTGAGGGTTTTTTACCCGATCCGGAAAGGGTGGCGGCAGCGGTGACGCCCAAAAGCCGTGCCATCGTATTCTGCAATCCCAATAATCCGCTGGGCGTCGTCTGGCCACGGGAAACGCTGGAGGCCATCGCAAAAGTGGCAATCAGGCATGATCTGCTGGTGTTGGTGGATGAGATATACCGGGATTATGCCGATGTGCCTCCGGTGAGCATTGCGGCGCTGCCGAAAATGGGATCCCGCACCTTCAGCTTCGGCGGTTTTTCCAAATCGCATATTATGATGGGCCTGCGCATCGGATTTGTCACCGGCCCGGCCGCACTCATGGTCCAGGTCAAAAAGATGCACTATTGCGTGGCGCTATGCCCTTCGGTATTGGGTCAGGTCGCGGCCCAGGCCGCACTGGACTGTCCTGAAGAGGAGCTGGCGCCGGTACGCCGTCATTTCAAGGAGATGCAGGATTTTCTATACAAGGGTGTGGCCCGGCTTTCCGGGGTGACTTGTGTGGCGCCCGGGGGCGGATTTTACCTCTTTCCGAATTTCAGGGCCATCGAAGCCGATTCCATGGCCCTGGCGGTTCGCCTGATTGAGAAAGCCGGTGTGGTAACGCTGCCCGGCTCCGAATTCGGCCGGCTGGGGCAGGGCTATTTGCGGCTGTCGATTTGCGCCGCCGAAGCGGATGTAAAAGAGGGTCTGCACCGGCTGGAAAAGTTTGTAGCGGATGAATCCGGTTAGGAGGAATTGCAGTGAAAACCAGACTAGAGCGGGAAATCCTCTATTGTGATCTACTGGTGGTCGGCGCCGGGTTGGCCGGTTGCATGGCCGCGATCAAGGGCTCGGACCTGGGGCTCGATACGATCGTTGTGGAAAAAGCCAACGCTTACAGGAGCGGTGCGGCTGCTACGGGTGTGGATCACATCTGGGCGCACTTTCCGGAGATTCAAGGCCCCATCGGCTACACGGTGGATGATCTGGTTGAGGATCACATGGATAAGGTTGGCGGTATGATCCACGAGGACCTCCTGCGCGTGGTGGCTGTCAATGCACTGGATAGAATCCATGACCTGGAGAAGATGGGGGTCAAGATACGTTACGGGGACAGCAAGGTACCGGGCGGCTACATCGTCGTGCGCCAGATCCACAGCGTTGTCAATACCCTCAATTTTGACGGTCGCGATATGAAGGTCAAGATGGCAAGGGAGATGAAAAAACGAGGTGCCCGGATCATCAACAGGGTGATGATCACCGGCTTGCTCAAAAAGGAAGGGATGGTCACGGGCGCCATCGGAATCGGCACCCGGGACAAAAAGATCTATCTCTTTAAATCCAAAGCCGTCATCATGTCCACCGCCAGGATATCGGGCGGCAGAATGTTCAACGAACCGGGCCCCGGAGCAGGTACCGCATTTAACGTACGATGGCCGGGCAGTGAAACCGGCGATGGAAAAATCGCGGCCCTCAACGCGGGAGCGGAGTTGATCAACCTGGAATTTTCCCATCACCGGATAAATTTCAAAAATTTCGTTAGGGGCGGCGGATTGCCGTACAATTCCTATTCACCTGCAGGTCAGGGTATCAATGGATTCGGTGATGTGATCATGCCGCCTGAGAAAGACCTTTTCGAGAATTCCACAGAGGGTATTTATAATGCGCCCAAGTTGAAATTGATAGATGAATTGAATCAGGGTCGGGGGCCTATCTATTGTGATCTCACGGAAGGTACGGAGGAGGAGATCAGGTTCTCCGAGTGGTCTTTGACCCATGAGGGCGGCGGCTTTGCACTGATGCACATGATGAAAAATGAGGGCGTTGACTTCAGATCGCATAAATTTGAGATGGGGCCGGGAGAGATCGAGCTGGGCAACTTCGGTGCCGGCGGTATCTATGTCGACGGCAAGTGCCGATCCACCGTACCGGGACTTTTTGCGGCCGGTGATGAGATGGGCGGCGTCCCCTTGGGTTGTGCTCCGGGTGCGCTTGCCACCGGCTGGTATGCTGCTGAGCGGGCCGCAGATTATATCAACCGCAATAATATCGCTAAAGGCCATGATGAAGAGGCAGTTGATAAACTGGAATCGCTTTGCCTTTCCTTCCTCGAGAAGGAGGATGGCTTCAGATGGCAGGATGCTCAAATTGCCCTGAACCGTATCATGAGCTACTACGCCACCCACCTGAAAACGGAGAAGATGTTGGAACGCGGCTTGGAAAATCTGGATTATCTCCAGTGTCATAACGATATCAAGGCGGACAATGCCCATGAATTGATGCGCTGCATGGAGATGCACAACCTGATTGAAAATGCCAAGTTGATCCTGCAGGGCAACCTGGAAAGAAAAGAGAGCAGGAAGATCAAGAGCGCCCCCATCCAAACACGTTTGGATTATCCTGAGCAGGATGATGAAAAATGGATGTGTGCTTTATCGCAAAGGGTGACTGAAGACGGCAGACTGATCTTTGCCAAGAGACCTTTCAGGAGAGGGTAAGGGCTCGTGAAGTATAACCTAACATTTTATGCGCCCATGCATCCCGCCTGGCTGTGTTGCGAAAGCTCGGAATAATAAGGAGAAATAGAGATGGCGGTCAAAATTGATTATGATGCGTGTACATGCTGCAATATCTGCTACGACAGATGCCCTGAAGATGTCTTCGTTTTAGACAGGGATAAAAAACCGGTCGTTAAATATCCCTATGAATGTTGGTATTGCGGTGCCTGCTATATTGACTGTAAGGCGGATGCCATAACACTGGAAACGCCCGTTTTCATGCGTTTTGTACCCGAGCCTTACGTTTATAACCAGAAAAAAGAGATTGAAAGAGAGTATTAATCGGGAGGCAAATCATGTCATTGGAACAATTGAGCAAGCTGGTGGAAGATGGTGAAAAGGAAGCGTGCGAGGCGGTGGCCCGGGATTTACTGGCCGGTGGAACCGACCCCCTTGAAATTCTGGACAAGCTGACCCAGACCATGGAGCGCGTGGGCGAACTGTTCGCCGCCCTGGATATATTTCTGCCCGAGGTGATGCTGGCCGGAGAGGCCCTTACAGCGGTAGTGGAGATCGTCAAACCGGAGCTCAGTGAGATGGACCGGATCCTCGCAAAGGGTAAAGTCGTAATCGGAGTGGTCAAAGGCGACCTGCACGAAATCGGGAAAAATATCGTCAAGCTGATGCTGGAAACCAAAGGCTTTGAAGTCAAGGATCTTGGCTATGATGTGGATTCACTTTCATTCATCAAGGCGGCCGAGGAGATGGGGGCAGATTTCATAGGCGCCTCCTCCCTGATGACCACTACCATGCCCCGTCAGCAGGAGATCATCGAATTCCTGAAAGACAAGGGGATCCGGGAGAAGTACAAGGTGGTGATCGGCGGCGCCCCCACCTCCCAGATGTGGGCGGACAAAATCGGGGCCGACCTGTACTGTGAAGACGCCAATTGCGCCGCCGACAAAATGGCGGCATTGATTACTTAGGAGAAAAAGACAATGACCACAGCCTATCGCTTATGGGAAATGATGGAGCGGTCCAAGACCGGTCCCCATATGGAAGAAGATGATTTTTTACCCAAACTGTTTA
>CAZWAE010000074.1:6882-12291 GCA_964631805.1 uncultured Desulfobacteraceae bacterium
CGGTCCAAGACCGGTCCCCATATGGAAGAAGATGATTTTTTACCCAAACTGTTTACCCCGACCCTCAAGAAACTGATCAAAAAATATGAGATCAAGTACGATCCCAACACCCCGGTTCCGGCGGATGATGAAATGGCGGACCGGATCTGGCAGGCGGGTTGGGACCTTTTCAGGGAGGTTGGTGTCTACAACACCGACTCCCATCGCATCATCCAGGTCACCGATGAGGAGATCAAGGAAGCGCTGTACATGGCCAAAGACCAGTACTGGGTCGGTGAGGGCAAAGACGCCAAATTGTGGAAACACCGGCAGGTGGAGGACACCGAACCGCCGTTTAGCATCTTCAGCCCGGACATCACCGTGGATGAACACCTGCACCATTCCCTGTGTGCCGCCTATCTCAAGGAACCGCTCCTGGACGGCTTCTGTGCCCCCATACTGGAGGACGCCATCGGGCAGTTGATTGAATCGGGTGGCCCCACCGAGATCAACGGCTGTATCCAGCACATCTACAACATGCGGCTGGCGGCACGGCAGGCGGGACGTCCCGGCACCTTTTTCGTAGCCGTGGGAACGGCGGAGCATGACGCCGGCCAGATCGCCGTTTCCAACAATGATTGGGGCGTCCGCACTACCGACGCCCGCCTGGTGGGATCGCTCACCGAATTCAAGACCGCCGACACCCTGCTCAACCGTTCGGTACACTATGCCCAATACGGCTGCTACACCGGCAACCTCACAGGTCCCATCTACGGCGGCTGGTGCGGCGGGTCCGAAGGTGTGGCCGTAACCCTGGTGGCCTACAGCTTGAAGGGACTTCTGATCCACGGAGCGATCTTCAACCAGCATTTTCCCTTCCACCTCAACTGGGGCTCCAATACCACCCGGGAACTGCTGTGGCCCATCGCAATGTCCGGTCAGGCTTTGGCACGTAACAGCAAGCTGCTCTATACGTCCAACGGATTTGCCAACGCCGGCCCCATGACCGAGATGCTTTTCCGGGAAACCGCCTGCCACGCCATGGTGAGCACCGTGAGCGGCTGGCATCTGTGGGAGATGGCCTCCACCCGCAACAAGTATCGCAACCGCGCCACCCCCATGGAGGCTCGGCTGGGTGTGGAAGTTGGCCATGCCGTGGCCAACATGGGCATGAAACGGGAACATGCCAACGAGATCGCGCTGAAACTGCTGGCCAAATATGAAGACCAGGCCGCCACGGCCTCCATGGGTAAGGAATACCATGAGTGCTACGACGTCCAGAGGGCCCTGCCGATACAGGAGCATTATGACATGTACCGGCGGATAAAGGACGAGATCGCAGAGATGGGGGTGGAGTTTCCGTTCTAGCACCCATAATACGCAACCCTGAACGCACAACCCTCAACTCACAATCCGCCACAAAGCGTTGGCGGACAAGCCCATAACGAGGTTTTATAATGGCCAAACAGATGCTCATCGACGCCACAAGGGGCCGGGAGACAGAAATGCCCCCCTGGCTGCCCTATGCCGGAGTTCACTGTGCCGCGCTGATCAACGAGCCGGCCGACCGATTTTTAAGAAATGCCGAGCTCCTGGCAAAAGGAGTGGTTCACGCGGCGGATCACTATCACGCTGACGGAATTCCCCTCCTGTTTGACCTGTCCATCGAGGCCGAAAGCATGGGATGTGAAACCACGTATTGGGAGGACAACGTTCCGTCGGTCACTTCGCATCCCTGCGACAAGGATACACCCGAATCGGCAGGGCTGACGCTCCCCTCGTCCGAAGACGGCCGATGGCCCGTCATTTTTCAGGCCGCCGCCATCGCCAGACCAAAACTGGATGCCCTGGATTGCGCCATGCTGGGACTGCTGTGCGGTCCGTTGACCCTGGCGTCTCATCTCGCCGGACCCCAGATTTTTACCGCTCTTTTGAGAAAAAAGGAATTTGCCCACGCGGTCCTGAAGTTCGCGGGAGAGGTAGGGGCGCAGGCGGCCCGGTTTTATGCGGAAATGGGGTGTGAGATCATCGCCATCGTGGACCCGGTGGCGTCCCAGATCCATCCCCAGACCTTTGCCGAGTTCGTTACACCCAATTGCCAAGGGGCCATCGACGTTATCCACGGCGCCGGGCTGACCTCCTCCTTTTTCATCTGCGGCAATTGCAACAAGGTATTGGAAGAGGTCTGCAAAGTGGGCACCCACGGGTTTGCCATCGATGAACAGATGAACCTTTCCTATGTCCGGGACATGGCCTATAGGTACGGCAAAGGATTTGGCGGCAACCTCAAATTGACAACCAGCCTGATGCTGGGGATGATCTCACCCAAGGAGGATGCCCTGATCAGCCTGGCAGCCGGGGGCACCAGAGGGTATACTTTCGCACCGGGCTGAGATATCCCTTACAATGTTCCGTCGGAACATCTGGTTGAGGCATACGAAGCAAGGGCATGGTACCTGGAAAATTACGCGCATTACCCAGCGTAAACCTCCACACGGTTCCGTCCGGATTTTTTGGCGCTGTAGAGGGCCGTATCGGCCTGGGTCAGCAGTGTCTGGGATGAATCGGTGCCGGCGGCTACCGCCATCCCGATACTAGCGGTCACGCAGATCTCCTGATCTTCATAGCATATCTCCATCGCCCCAATAGCGGTGTGCAGCCTATTGCATACGATCTGAGCCTTGTCTATATCCGTGCCGGGCAGGATAAAAGCAAACTCCTCGCCGCCGTAGCGGCAGGCCAGATCATTCTGGCGCAGGGCGGCTTTCAGGGTTTTACCCAGCTGGATCAGAACCTGATCGCCCGCCGGATGGCCATACCGGTCATTGATCCGCTTGAAATGATCCAGGTCGATGATGCCCAGAATCAGGTCTTCGCCATGCCGGACGGCACGCTGGAACTGGACCTCCAATACTTCGTTAAAATACCGGCGGTTGGCAAGCTGGGTCAATTCATCCTTGGTGGACATCTCCGTCATTCTGGCCTGCGCCTCGGCAATCTCCATCTTCAGGTGTGCCTTTTCCTGGGTCTGCGCAATGGTTTTCTTCAGCACTTCCGCAGCGAGCCGGTTCTTTGGAAGGTAATCGTAGGCCCCGATCTGGATCATCTGGGATGCGAGGATCTCGTCTCCCTGTCCCGTTATCACCACAACCGGGATCTCCAGGCCATGTTTTTCCAGGTCGGAAAAAAAATCGAAAGCGGTTCCATCTTCCAGGAGGTAGTCCAGAAATATCAGATCGTACCGGTTGTTCACTAGGCGGCCCATGGCGGTTTTAATGGATGCGAACTGTTCCAAAGTGATCTCCACACTGTCAGCCAGGTAACTTTTCAACCGGTCGAAATCCTCTTTTGAGGTATCAACGGACATGATTTTCAAAGACTGTTCCAGATCGATGATTTGGGCGTTATCTCCATAGGGCTTGACCTCACAGGTCCGGATGGTTTGAATTTTCCGGACGGTTGAAGCGATCCGCTCCCCGGCTTCCTTGATCCGGACGATGTGGCTCTCGACCTGCTCCGGGATCGTGCCGTTCAGCTCCATCAACTCGATGCTTCCCAACAGGGCCATGAGCGGTTGGTTGAGTTCATGGGCGGTGGCGCCGGCCATCTGAAGCAGCACCTTTAGCCGTTCCTCCTCGATGACCGCCCGCTGTTGATCCAGAATCTTCCGGTTTGCCCGTTTGAGTTCGACGTTGACCTTCTGCAGCCTGGCCTTCTGCCGGTACAGCTCCAGGAAAACGACCACCTTGCCTTTAAGGATATCAGAATCGATGGGCTTGAACAGGTAATCCACCGCACCGGTTTCATACCCTTTGAAAACATACTTTTCCTCTTTGCTGATGGCCGTTACAAAAATGATGGGGATATGGCTGGTATCGTCATTACAGCGGATCAGTTCCGCCGTTTCAAACCCATCCATATCCGGCATCTGGACATCGAGAAGTATCAGGGCAAAATCATGTTCTAAAACGAGGCCCAGCGCATCGTTTCCCGAAGTGGCCGAAATGATCTTGACCGGTAAAGCGCGCAATACCTTCTCCAGGGCAATAATATTTTCGCGGCGATCGTCAACGATCAGAAGCTTTGGCAATTCCATGTTATCCATCGCGTTACTCTCAAGTTATCCAGTGTCCATCATCGAACAATCTCTTTGGGGGCTATCAATCCGGGGCGGCCCAAGAAAGCTTTCCCAGAAATGGCCCGATCCGGTTCAGCGGCAGGACATGATCCGGAGATGCGCAACGGATGGCCGAATTCGGCATGGAGGCCATCTCCGCCGTTGCCGGATCCTGGACCACTGTGAGGCCGCCCGACATTTTCACCCGTTTCAACCCGCTGCTGCCGTCGTTGTTCGCACCGGTTAATATCACACCTGCCATATTTTTTCCAAACACTTCTGCTGCGGATTCGAGCAATACGTCAATGGAGGGACGTGCAAAGTTCACGGGCCGCTCTATGGAAAGGGAGAAGGTTCGATCATCCTCGATGAGCAGGTGATAATTAGGCGGTGCAACATAAACATTCCCGTGCCTGATTTCTCCCCCGGCGTCGACCTGTCTGACGCCAAGGGGACAAATCGTGTCAAGTGCGCTTTCAAGATAGTCATCCGAGTTCCATGTCCGGTGTATTGCAACGATCACGGCCGGCATTTCTTTTTTGGCAAATGACAGTACGATCTTCTTGAGCGCCTTGAAACCGCCGGCCGAAGCGCCAATCAGAATCGCCTCGAATGTTCGCTTTTCAAGACTATCCAACATCCCCCCCTTTTTACCCTGTTTTCCGGTATATCTTATTTTTACCGGCCACTATCTCGAAATGAGGATTGACCGTCGAGAATTGAAGCGACTCTTTGGACCCGAGGCACAAAAAGCCTCCGTCCGCCAAGCTGTCAAGAAAAAGCTGCAGCACCCGTTCCTGGAGTTCCCGATTAAAATAGATTAAAACATTTCGGCACAGGATCAGGTCCATCTCGCCAAAAACGCCGTCGGTCACCAGGTTGTGATGAGAAAAGACAATATTTTCCTTCAAGTCATGGTGCATCAGGGCATGATCGTAACGGGCTGTATAATAACTGGCGAATCCGGCACGTCCCCCGGCTTTGATGTAATTCCGCGTATACTCTTTCATTCTGGCCAGAGGGAAAATGCCTTTACCGGCCGATTTGAGGACCGCCTCGTTGGTATCGGTGGCATAGATCTGAAAATTTTTGTAAAACCCTCCCTCCCTGAGAAGGATGACCATAGAGTAGACCTCTTCACCCGTGGCACAACCGGCATGCCAGACCTTGACAAACTTCTTGTCTTTCAATGACGGCAGCACCACCTTCCGGAGTATTTTGAAATAATCCGGATCCCGGAACATCTCTGTCACGTTGATGGTCAGATCCAAAAGCAGTTTATCGAAAAATGCCGGCTCGTACAAAACACGGTG
>CAZWAE010000074.1:12391-16837 GCA_964631805.1 uncultured Desulfobacteraceae bacterium
CCACACCCGCAACATCGAAAAAAGCCGATCCACATCCACCGGTTTGGGCAGGTAGTCGCTGGCACCGGCCTCGATGCATTTCGACCGGTCGCCCTTCATCGCCTTTGCGGTCAAGGCGATAATGGGCAGATCCTTGAACCGAGTTTCCTTTCGAATCATCTCCATCGCTTCATAGCCGTCCATTTCCGGCATCATGATATCCATCAGGACAAGATCCAGGTCCGGGTTCTGGTGAAGGCATTTAACCCCCTCCCGGCCGTTTTTGCCCACCAGCACCTCGATCCCTTTATCCTGAAGGATCTTTTTAAGGGAAAACACATTCCGCATATCGTCATCGACCACCAGCATCTTCTTCCCGTTCAGTATCGCTTCCTTGTCGTGAAGCATTTTGAGGGTCTCTTTTTGGCCATCTTCCAGATTGTTTTCCAGGCGGTGGAGAAACAGGGTGGTTTCGTCGAGCAACTTCCGGTGGGAATTCACCCCTTTGATAATAGTGGAAGCCGCATGCTCGTCCACAATGGCCACCTCCTCCCGGGTTAATTCGCGCCCCGTGTAGATGATAATCGGCAGGCGGAATAGATCTTCCCGGCGCTTTATCTTACCCAGCAGATCCACCCCCGACATATCCGGAAGTCCCAGATCCAGTACCATACAATCGAATTGTCCGCCTTCCAGTTTTTGGACGGCTTCCCCGGCGGATGAGGCAAAGGTGATGTTCACGTCGCCGCTTCCGATCAACTTGGCAATGGCCTTTTGTTGAATTTCGTCATCCTCAACCACCAGCAAATCTTTGACCTTTTTGGTGATCACCCGCTCAAGGTTGTCAAAAACCGTTTCCAGCCCCTCCGGTGTAACCGGTTTGGTCGCAAAATCGATGGCGCCCATCCGCATGGCATCCAGTTCCCGATCCGAAGCCGAAATAAAATGGACCGGGATGTGGCGAGTGGCGGGATTCTCCTTTAAACGGGTCATCACCGTCCACCCGTTGATACCCGGCAATCCGATATCGAGAATGATGGCGCTGGGATTGTAGTATTCGGCAAACTGCAGTCCTGTTTCCCCCTCTTCCGCGATCAGGCATTTGAACCCATGGTTCCGGGCCAGGTCCCTGAGCACTTTCTGAAATCCGGCGTCATCCTCTATGACCAGCAGACTCTTATCGGATGGCGACACGGAGCGTCGGTCATCATCCACCGGCTCCGGGAGCATCGATGCTGCCCGGTCAGCGCCCGGGTCCGGGCGATGGCCTATTTTCGTGCCCATTTTCGACATGGCAGGTGATCTGCTGTCATGGGAACCCTGGGGTAATGCACCCGGTTGTACATTCTCGGGTATATGAAGGGTGAAGCAACTGCCCTCCCCGGGGGTGCTGTCGATGGTGATCATCCCCCCAAGCAGTTTTGCCAGTTCCCGCGATATGGAAAGCCCCAATCCCGTTCCGCCGAATTTACGGCTGGTAGAACCATCCGCCTGTTGGAAGGCCTCAAATATGAGGTGTTGTTTCTCCGGAGGAATCCCCAGGCCGGTATCGACGACGGCAAGGGAGAGTGTCTTTTTCGGATCCAATCCCGATGATTTCAGCGCGGCACCATCTCCGGGGCGATCGATCTTGAGCGAGACGGTTCCCTTCTCGGTAAACTTGAAGGCGTTGGAAAGAAAATTCTTGAGCACCTGCTCGACCCGTTTCCGATCGGTGTGGATCGAATCCGGTAGACCCTTCCCAATCAAGACTTCGAACGTAAGGCCTTTGCTGGATGCCACCGGATCGAAGGTCTGCCGCATCCCGTCACTCACCTCCTTGAGAGGTATCTCTTCCACGTCCAGATCCATCTTTCCGGCTTCCACCTTGGAAAGGTCCAGGACCTCGTTGATAAGTGAAAGCAAATCGGAGCCGGAAGTATAGATCGCTTTGGCGGATTCCACATGATCCTTGGAAAGGTCCCCATCGGTGTTATCGGACATCAGTTTTGACAATAGCAGGATGCTGTTTAAAGGGGTTCTCAGTTCGTGGGACATGTTGGCCAAAAATTCCGATTTATAGCGGCTGCTCAACTCGAGGGCCTGTGCCTTTTCCTCGATCACCTCCTGTGCTAAACGCAATTCTTCATTTGTCTTCTCGATGGCCTCTTTCTGTTCCTCCAGGTGCTGTGTCTGCTCCTCCAGTTCCTCATTGGTCTGTCGCAACTCTTCCTGCTGGACCTGAAGCTCCTCTTCCGATTCCTTCAGAGCCAGGGTCTGGGTCTCCAATTCGTCGTTGCTTTTCCGCAGATCGGTCTCCCTGAGGCGCAGCATCTCCGCCTGTTCCGACGTTTTGGCCAGAAGATCGGCCACTCTGTTCCGTTCCTGGGCCGAATGAACCGCAACTCCGATGGGTTCCGACACCTTTTTGATAAACGTCAAGGCCCGGTCGTCCACGGCATCGAAAAAGCCCAGTTCCAGCACTCCCAGGACCTGGCCTTCGAATGAAATGGGATAAACCATAATCTGTTCGGGAACGGCGTTGCCGAGCCCGGAGGAGATCTGGATATAATCTTCCGGCGGCTGGGTAAGGATGATGGGCTCATTCTCCAATGCGGCCTGTCCTACAAGCCCCTGACCCAGTTTATAGCGGTTTGAAGTCTGCTTCCGGGTGTTAAACGCATAACTGCTCATGAGTTGCAAAACCTGGGATTCCTCCTTGATATAGACCGCCCCAATCTGGGCCTTCAGGTATTTGGCCAGATAGGTCACAATCTCACGGCACAGGTCGGCGATGAGTTTATCGCTGCGCATCCCCTCGTTCAACCCCGCCAGACCGTTTTGGAACCAGTCCTGCCTCAGGCTTTCGTTCCTGGACTGTTTGAGGGAACCGGTCATCCTGGATATGGCTTTTCCGAGTCCGTCATTTTCGGACCGAAGCTCGATCTCCGAATCATAGTCGCCGGCCGAGATCGCCTTTGCCTGGGAAACGATTTTGCCGTTGGCCTCGATGATTCTGTTGAAGGAGGAGATGAGCATCCCGATTTCATCGCGCCTTTCCACCGCCTGGGGGGAGACGTTCAGCCCTTTGGCGATATCAGCGGCAACACGGTTGAGATGACTGATGGGATTGACGATTCCCTGTGTAATGTAGACCGCCACCAGGACGCTCAGAAGGAAGGTCCCCATCAACACCAGGACCATCACCAGGATGGTCCGGTCCCTGGTCTGATGGGTGTTTTCCAGAAACTCAATCGCTTTCGATTCGGCGAATGCCGCCAGGACCTGAATTTTGCCATCCAGATCCTCCATATGACTGGCGGCGACGGTCTTGGTCAATTCCGCAGCCTCTTCGGTCCTCCCGATGCGCCGCATCAACAGCACGCGGTCCCGGATCGGTTTCCATGCAATAAAAGCCATCCGGGCGGTTTGGACATCCTGCTCATCGCCTAAAAAGGCCTCGGACACCTTTTTGAAAGATGCAAAGGTCTTATTCTCGTGTTGACTGATGACCCTCGCCACCTCTCCGATCTCATCCAGATCCTTCGCCAGTGCAATGTCCTTCATGGACCGGTGAATGGTCATGATGTTGGTCTGGATATCCTTGACCGCATTGCTGACGGTGAGTGGATGGCGATACATCATATCCGTCAATTTAGAGATCTGCTTGAGTTCATAAATGGCGATTCCCCCGACTGCAAGGGTGAGGAACATCAACAATCCAAATGCCCAAAACAGGCGATGCCCGATTTTCAAGTTTTTCATCCCCATAGTTTGTCCCCGGTATTTGTGATAAACGGTAAGCGTCAACGGGGTAGATGTTATGCAAAGAATGTACCACATTGCAAGCTTTTCCAGAGGATCGGAGCAGATCCGAAGATTTCCAGGCCGTTGTTTCATGATTTAAGCCGACGGGGAAAGGGTGTTGCTGAAAAAGCGATTTTTCGTGTGATGGGTTGAGCCCATGCCTGCAGAGATCGAAAAGGCAAGAAGGCAAAGGATTTTTTTGCCTGGCAGGGGCTGGATTGTCAAAAAAATGGCACTTCCGGCATATGGATCATCGATTCCGGCCGCTCCCATTGCAGGAATTGAAATGTGTGTTAACTTCTGTTATGGTAAAAAAACTATTTGAAGGCACCCAGTTATTTCCCTTTAAAAAATCAAATTCTCAAACCCGGAAAAAGGAAAGGAGTCGACATGAAATTTTTCAGACTTACGGTAGTACTCGTCCTGCTCTTTGTGATGATGGGATGTGGGACAGCTGCAAAAAACAGTGAATTTATGCAACATGACACCATGTACAAAAATTGGGATCATCTGAAATTCAGTTGGACCGGTTGGCAGTCCCCAACCATGGATGACGTGGAAAATTCAGCGGGCCAGAGCTGGTGGGGAAAAGAGATCAAAGCCGAAAACGTGAAATAAACGTTGGCACACGACGGTACGATCCATCGATAGAAAGGGGCAGCGGTCGGAAACGGCGCTGCC
>CAZWAE010000075.1:0-16821 GCA_964631805.1 uncultured Desulfobacteraceae bacterium
TAGAGTCCACGTGATCACATTTCGATCCACCCCCCGAATCCTTCCCATCTATTTATAATAATTCTTAGACAGGTTCAATAGTCATTCGTGACAGAACCTGTCCCTCCGTTTCGCCCCTTTGCATTTACCTGATGAAATTTTGCAAGGTTTCTGAAAAAATCATTAAGAGGTTTATTTCCTAATGTAACCCCGCTATATTGCCAATGAATATCAAGAAGCGGATTCTTGCCGGTCTATGCCGGAAGGCGGATGATGCCGCCATTTGGGTGCATCCCCCCAACCAGCCGGGATATCGGTCAGTTTCCCAACCGGCAGCCACGATTGTATTATCAAGAAAAATAAAAAGACACGGAACCCGCGCGCGTGTATCCTCCGGCGGGTTCGCGAAATACAGTGTTTTCAGGCAACGTCCATGGGGAGGTCACTTATGGAGAGATCCAGGCTAACAACCCGTTCCATCGCCAAACAGTTCACACGGAACTACCTGCTCATCTCTCTGATTCCCGTTATTCTGGTGATACTGCTGACCCTTGGCGGAGCCATCATTGCAGAACCGTACGTCGTAGACCTGATTCGCCAATCCACCGGAGAACTAAACAAAGATGCCAAGGCGCAGTTGGAAATACTGGGTCAGCGCATCATTAAAGCCAAAGCACGGGATGTTGCCAAACAGATCGAAATTCTTATCCGGATGAACCCCGACCTCACCATCGAAATGTTGAAAGAGACACCGAGTCTCAAGCGACTGGCCCTCCAAAAAGTGGGAGAGACGGGGTATACATGCCTTTATGAATCGGGGACGGGAATCATGAGGATCCACCCGAACAATGCTCTGGTGGATCGCAACATGAATTTCCTGTCCATTAAATTGCCCTCCTGGTGGGCTATATTTCAACCAACCCTGGCGGGAAAGGAGGTCTCGGGGTATTACGACTGGCTTGAGAAAGACGGCTCCGTTCGCAGCAAATTTATGACCATGACACCGGTTGAAGAACAACTCCAGGGAAAAACCTTGATGATCGCCGCCACTACATACATTGACGAGTTTTCCAGACCCATTGTCGCCATGCGGGTCAAAGCGGATAAAATAGCAGCCAGCTATAAAGATTTTATCTCACATCAGGGCATCATTGTCGGCAGCGCAATCATCGGATTTCTCCTTTTGACGTTCACTGGTGTTTACCTGCTCGGCCGCCGCGCCGGACTCCACTACATCCGACCCATCGAAAGTCTTGCGAAAACCGCCCGCCAGCTGGGAAAAGGGGAATGGGGGGCGGATAAACATATTGCGCTCATTCGGCGGGAGGATGAGATTGGAGAACTGGCCCAGTCGTTCGACAGCATGCAGAGCCAGCTGAAAGAGCTTTTCGTCAATCTCGAGCAACGCCTGGCGGAACTCAAAAGCACCCAGGCAGCATTGAAAGAAAGCGAAGAACTCTATCGCAGCCTTTATGAAGGTAGTATAAAAGATATCACGGAACGCAAACAGGCGGAAACAGCACTTCTGGAAAGCGAAAGCAAATACCGGATTCTCTACGACGCCTCTAAAAAAGCTGAGGAACTCTATCGATCTCTGATCCGTTCTTCGGCAGATGCCATCGTGATTTACGACATGAACGGCCAAACCATATACGTCAGCCCAATGTTCACTCAGATATTCGGATGGACCCTTTCGGAACTGGAAGGCGGACGGATACCGTTTATGCCGGAATCGGAAAAAGAGGCCTCCATGGCCATTATTAAAGAACTCGTTGACAAGGGGACACCCTGCCAGGGTTTTGAAACCCATCGCAACACCAAAGATGGCCGTCTGATAAACGTCAGCATCAGTGCATCACGATATGAAGACCATAAGGGAAACCCAACCGGAATGCTGGTCATTCTCCGGGACATATCTGAAAAAAAGCGATTGGAAACCCAACTGCAGCATGCCCAACGGATGGAATCCATCGGCACTCTGGCAGGCGGGGTTGCACATGACTTCAATAATTTGATGATGGGAATGCAGGGCAATTTATCACTGTTACTGCATGGGATCGACGCTTCCCACCCCCACTTCAACAAACTCAAAAAAATCGAAACCAGCATCCAAAGCGGGGCCAAATTAACCGGTCAGCTGCTGGGTTACGCCAGAAAGGGCAGTTATCAACTCATCCAACTGGATCTCAACAGCGTTATCAGGGAAAGCGTCGAAACCTTCGGGAGAACCCGAAAACAGGTCCTCCTCCATCAACACCTGGCCCTTGATCTGCTGCTTGTTGAGGCCGACCGCACACAGATCGAGCAGGTCTTGTTTAACCTTTTTATCAATGCGGCGGATGCGATGCCAGATGGTGGAGAGCTGACCGTAGAGACTCGAAACATTCCATCACGAGAGGTTAAAGGAAAAACTTATCATACCTGGAACGGCCATTATGTCCGATTGAAGGTCGCCGACACCGGCGAAGGCATGGACACTAAAACAAGAGAACGCATCTTCGACCCGTTTTTCACGACTAAGGAGATGGGGAGAGGGACCGGCCTCGGTCTGGCATCCACCTATGGGATCGTGACAGCCCACGGAGGGTTTATCGATGTTGATTCAAGAAAAGGAATGGGCACCACTTTCTCCGTCTACTTCCCGGCGATACCACACCCGACAACCACTCCATTATCCTCCGAGACCAAGGTGGAGATCGACGGAAAAGCAAAAGGAACGATTCTTCTGGTAGATGATGAAAAAATGGTGCTGGAGGTAGGAACCGAGATGCTGGCACTCTTGGGATTTGAAGTTCTGAATGCCGACAACGGTGCGGAGGCTCTCGCAATATACCAAAAGGGCCATGACGATATCGACATGGTTATCCTCGATTTGATCATGCCTAAGATGAACGGTGGAGAGGTATTCGATCGATTGAAAAAAATAGACCCCGATGTAAAGGTGCTCCTGTCAAGCGGGTACAGTATTGACGGCCAGGCGACGGAAATACTAAACAGGGGATGCAGCGGTTTTATCCAAAAACCGTTTAGCATTCAAATCCTTTCAAAAAGAATCAAGCGTATATTGGAAACCGCATAAATCAACCGTATTCAATTTCAATAGAACCTTTTAGGAAAAGCGATTATGAAATATTTGATAAACCTGATTGTCATTTCGGTTTGGACAATAATCCTTTCAGCCCTCTGCATAGAGGGCAACGCGCGGGCCATGTCATCCCCTAGCTCCTTAAAAGGTTTGAAGGCAATGGCCGTTGGTGTGAGTGAGCTTCCCCGTGAGCTGAAAGATATCGGACTGACGGAAGAATCTCTTTATGGAACGGTCGTATCCACCCTTAAAAGATCCGGTGTCAAGATAAACATCGAACGCTATGCGATTGCCGGAGAACCGGATCTTCTGGTGGATATATTCGGCGGTGAGTTCATTGAAGGGGTGATCACCTATTGCATTGACGTGCGGTTGGACCAAGCGGTGGTTCTGGAAAGGGATCGCCGCCTGCGATCAGATGCCACGACATGGTCTCAAAAATTTATCGGGGTTGCCGGTTACGGCACGAAACCCGACGTCATTCGCAAACAACTTAAAACGTTGATTGACGTATTTGTCGAGGAATACCTCGAGAAAAACCCTTAAATTCGGAGCCGCAATATGTCATCTCTGACGGGTATTTCTTTTCAATCCGCGACACGTTTTACGTTCAGAAAAGAGATTGGCCGCGGTGGAATGGGCATTGTATATCTGGCCGAAAAACAATCTGAAGGTGTAAGCGATTTCGTCGTTCTGAAAACCATCCGCACCATGCGCGGCAAGCAGATCGAAATGCTCAAGCATGAAGCCAACATCGCAGCAACCCTCCGCCATGAGAATATCGTGAGGACCTTCGGCATGGAGGCGATACCCTTTGACCGGCTGCCGGATGCTTTCCGGGATCAGATCACCTCTTTCGAACCTCAGGAAATTCCCGATGGCCCAGGTGCCGATGAATTTCTGACCTGCATTCGAATGGGTTTGACCCAAGCGGTTCAACAATCCAACTCTGAAACAGCGGTATTGCTCCCTAACGATGACCACTTGGGAAAACGCCTGTATCTCATCGTAATGGAGTATATCGAGGGATGGGACCTGCGAAAGATTCACACACAGCATATTCAGGCGGGTGCCCTGCTCCCGATTATCCTAAATGCTTTTATTATCAGCCGTGTCTGCCGTGCACTGGAATACGCCCACCGGTTTATTGTACACCGGGATCTCTCACCGGAAAACATTTTGATCAATCATCAGGGCGTAACGAAATTGATGGATTTCGGCCTTGCTGTTGCAGCGGATCAGCAGTCATACGGTCTTGCCGGCAAGATTCAATACATGGCGCCCGAACAGGTACTGGGGGGAGCCGTTGACAACCGGAGTGATATTTTTGCCCTGGGTTTGGTGGCATATCACCTGCTCACGGGTATCAGCTTGTTCGTTCCGCCAAAGGGGTTGGATTTCATGGCCCAGGCGGACCATTACGGGAAGCTGCTTGAAAGAGAAATTCCCCCTCCCCATGAAATCTGCCGGGATATCCCCAGGGCATATTCTCAAATCATCATGAAGATGCTGGCCATTAATCCCGACTCACGTTATCAGAATATAGATGAAGCGGGCAGTGAAATTGAAAAAAGATATATCTATGCAGAAGGTTTCGGCCCGACGAACAACAGCCTGGCTGCGTATCGGAACATCTTCGAATCCGATTTCCGGAATCTGACGGAACCGGACCTGCAGCACCTGTCTTTCATGTCGGTCGATGGCTGTTACGATGGCCTGAAAAGGAAGATCAGCAAAGAACTCTATACGGAAAAGGGCCGGGAACTCTTAAAGTCGCGCCGCTCAAGGGGATAGACAAAACCGATCAATCCATAGTCGAATACCGGGTGATCACCTTGTTCAAGGATTCGGCATTAAAGGGTTTGTGGAGAATCTCATTGACACCCGCTTTATGGGCCGTATCATAATCCTGGGATTCGTTTTGGGTGGTGACCATAATCACGGGCAGTTCCTCTTTCGAATATTTTTCCCGGATCCGCTCTGTCAGCTCAATTCCCGTCGTCTCCGGCATATTCAGGTCCGTCAGAACAATATCGGGCTTTTGGTCCTGTAGCCACTGGATAGCGCTTTCAGGAAATTCGAACAAAACGGATTCATATCCCAGTTCATGAAGGGTATTTTTGTAGATGGTCAGGATCATTCTCGAGTCGTCCACCGCGCATACCCGCAAACGGGATGCGGGCCGCTTCTCCTCCGGTGTGATCCTGTCTGCAAACTCGCTGAGGCCACTTCGCCTGAGCAGATGGCGATAATGCCGCTGGATATCTTCGTGGGAACCGATCAGGTGGGCAAAGGCCATTTCCTGAAAATAGGCTTCCGGTGCAAGGCTGGTAAATATCGCATCGGCCTGGGCGTTGATGATGGTTTTTACGATTTGATCCGCATCCCTGTCTTTGAGCTTGACCATGTTTTTAATCCCGGCCTTTAATATATCGCTGAAATTCCGATCGATGGCTTTGGCGGCGGCAATCCGGACGTGCTCCTCCGGGTCGGTCAACCCCCCGGCAAGCGTATAGGCCCCCTGGCGAAGGGGCAACAGCGCCAGGGCTTCGTAGGCAGCGAATCGCACATTGGGGTTTTTGGGATCGTTGAACAGAAGTTTCCGGATGGGTGCAATGGCGCTGGCATCTGCCGTCTCACCCAGAATGTTCAGGGAATGGATCTGCAGGTCCGGGTCATCATACAGCAGGTTTTCCGTCAACAGCGGGACCGCTTTCGCACCGATGTTCACCAGCGCAGCCTTGGCAAAATTCCGCAGGTTGGCATTGTGGGAACGGATGGTGTCGTTGAGCTTTTGCAGAGAAATGGTGTCCTGGACATTGGAAAAAATCTGCAGGATCGCCCTGTCCAGTTCATGGTCCGTTCCCATCCGTTCTGACAACCTGTGCATCGCCGTTGGGGTACAGATCTGTCCCAATGCTTTGACGGCCAACAGGACGAGTTCCGGTTTGTCGGAATAAAGATAGTCTGCCAGGGCGGTGGTGGCGGCCGGATCCCCAATGGTCCCGAGGGCGCTGACAACCTGTTTAATGGTGTCTACCTCCTGCGTGTCATAAAGGATCGAGAGGAGTACGGGCGTGGCCTCTTCAAACCGCATCTCGCCGGCCAACTCGAAATAAATCGCCTTTTCTGCAGGATCGATATTGTCCTGCATTAGGGACAGCAGCAATGTGGGGACATCCAGCAGCTTCGAAATCAGCATCTCTTTCACCACCGGAAAATCCGACGCTATGTTTTCATAGGTCGCCATCAAGTGGCACAGCAGGGGCACACTGAAGCCGGGGTCGACTCGGCTCAGTTCAAACAGCAATCGATTTTTGGTCTTATCATCGGTTTTGTCGAAATAGGAGAGAACGATCCTGGCTTTCCTCTCATCTCTGACCTGGATATCGTATTTCAGCTCATCGATCATATCCTGGGGGTTGGGCACTGTCATTTTCTCTCCTCTAAAAAAATGATTCGTACGCTTAAAGGCGGCTCCACACGTTTGTCGGTAACACTATTATCATCGGCTTTTCCATAGCCGGCTTTAGCTTTTTTTCAAGCCACCGACATAAAAGACGAAAGATGAAGAGGACTCGGGTGACCTACCCATACAAAGGAAACAATATACACCTGCGTCCAAGACGGACGAGCGGGCACAAACGGTGGCATTGGATTTCAGGCGGAGTCTGCGGGTGGAAAGCTCCCGGTACACGCCATCGGTTTCTACGGGTAGGGGCTCTGTAAACGGCTACAGGATCTGGCTGAGGAACAACTTGGTACGATCATGCCTGGGGTTGTTGAAAAAATCTTCTGGATTGTTCTGTTCTACGATCTGGCCGTAATCCATAAAAAGAACCCGGTGGGCGACGCTTTTGGCAAATCCCATTTCATGTGTGACCACGAGCATGGTCATGCCATCCCGGGCCAGTTCAATCATTGCATCCAGCACCTCCTTGATCATTTCGGGATCCAGAGCGGATGTGGGTTCGTCAAAAAGCATCAGATTGGGCTTCATGCACAGGCTTCGGGCAATGGCAACACGCTGCTGCTGGCCTCCGGACAGCTGTCCCGGAAATTTCTTGGCCTGTTCCGCTATCTGCACTTTTTCGAGGTAGTACATGGCCGTCTCTTCCGCTTCCTTCTTGGGTGTTTTTCGAACCCAGATAGGACCCAACGTGAGATTTTCCAGGATGGTCAAATGGGGAAAGAGGTTGAAATGTTGAAAAACCATGCCCACTTCCGCCCGAATTTTCTCAATATTCTTAATATCGTTGGTCAATTCGGTGCCGTCGACGATAATGCTGCCACGCTGATGCTCCTCAAGACGGTTGATGCAGCGAATCAGGGTCGACTTCCCCGAACCGGAGGGACCGCAGATCACGATCCGTTCACCCCGGGCAACAGTAAGGTTGATATCCTGCAGGACGTGGAAATCGCCGTACCATTTGTGCATACGGTTAATCTCGACGATGGTGTCACCGGTGTCCAGATCTCCCTTACCTTCTCTTTCTTCCACTTTTTCTCCGTTCATCAGTTTTCACTCACGGTTGAAGTATGGGTTCGACGATTTCAAACCGGACACAACCGGTTCAAAGCCCCGTGTCCAATTCTTTTTCAAGACGTCTGCTGTAATTGGACATAAAGAAACAACAGACGAAATAGATAAATGCAATATAAATATATGCCTCTGCGGAATAGGCCATCCATTTGGGATCTGAGAGTGTGGATTGGGTCGTTTTAAGGATATCGTACAGCGCAATGATCACCACCAGCGAGGTGTCCTTAAACGCGGAAATCAGGATGCTCACGGATGGCGGGATGACGATTTTCAACGCCTGTGGCAATATCACCAGGCGCATGGTCTGGTAGTAGTTCAGGCCCAGGGAATCAGCCGCCTCATACTGGCCCGCATCCATCCCCTGCAGCCCCCCCCTGACCACTTCGGCGATATAGGCGGCGGTAAACAGAATAATGGCAACCTGAGCCCTTAAAATTTTATTGACGGTGACCCCTTCCGGCAGAAAGAGAGGAAACACCACCGATGACATAAACAAAAGGGAAATCAGCGGAACACCGCGGATAAGTTCGATGTAAATAACACACATCGATTTGACCACCGGCATTTTGGATTGACGGCCTAGCGCCAAGACAATACCCAGAGGATAAGCGGCTGTCAGCCCGAACACCGAAAGCAGGAGTGTCAGCGGCAATCCGCCCCACTGGCTGCTTTCAACAGCCGCAAGCCCGAAAAGTCCGCCCCTCATCAGCAGACCCATGAGTATAAGTCCGGCCAGCCACGCCCAGGCCAGGGATTTTTTCCAGTGGTTTCGATTCTGGCTGTAAAACAGCAGGCTCACCAATAAAATCATGGCAATGAAAGGACGCCATTGCTGGTCATGGGGATAAAACCCGAAAGTGATAAAACGGAAATTAGCGGGTATGATGGACCAACATGCGCCAGCGGATTCACGGCATTGTTCGCTAGTGGAAATCCAATTGCTGTCGATAAGCGCCCAGCTGACAAAGGGCGGAACCGTTTTCCACAGAAAGAACAGGGTGACAAGGGTCAGCAGCGAATTGAACCATCCGTTGAAGAGGTTGGTTTTAACCCATCCGATCACACCCACGTTCACTACCGGCGGTTTGATCTCCTTATGGGGTAAATTTTCGACCCTGTCACTCATAAGCCCATCATTTTCCGTAAAACCCTTTATTTCACTCCCGTTAACCATGTGTCGGCGGCCGTTTCGATATAAAACACGATGACACGCCTACCGCTCCACCAGCTTGATCTTCTTGTTGTACCAATTCATAAAAGCGGACGTCAAAAGGCTCAACGTCAGGTATACAATCATCATCAACGCTACCCCTTCGATGGCCTGCCCGGTCTGATTGATGGTTGTACCGGCAACGGATACAAAATCGGGATATCCGATGGCCACGGCCAGGGAACTGTTTTTGGTCAGGTTCAGCATCTGGCTGGTGAGGGGGGGGACAATCACCCGCAGGGCCTGGGGCAAAACCACGAGATTCAGCACCTGGCTCGGCCGGAGTCCTATGGACATGGCGGCCTCGGTTTGCCCCTTGCTCACGGACTGGATCCCCGCCCGGACCACTTCCGCAACAAACGCAGCGGTATACAGGACAAGCCCCATCAACAATGCCGTGAATTCGGGACTGACGTTTATCCCGCCCTTGAAATTGAATCCTTTCAGGGCGGGGGTGTTCATGGCAGTGGGCGCGCCGCCGGCCAGCCATACCAAAAGCGGCAGTCCGACCAGGATACCCAGGGACACCCGGAATGTGGGAAAGGGCTGGCCAGTTTTCTCCTGCCTCTTTCTGGCCCATCGGCGAATCAAATAGGAGATGACACATCCCGCCAGAAATGCCATGGCCATATATTTATGGGCCGGATGAGATTCGGGTACGGCAAATACCAACCCGCGGTTGCTCAAAAAAACGCCGGCAAGGGGATTCAGCGCCTGTCTCGGTCCCGGAAGGATATTGTAAAAAAACGCATACCAGAAAAAAAGCTGCAGAAGGATGGGAATATCCTGAAAAACTTCGATGTAGATGGCGGCCAGTCTGGATACCAACCAGTTGGTTGAAAGGCGTGCGATCCCGATCAGGGTGCCCAAAATAACCGTCAGGATGATCCCGATGACAGCGACCATCAGGGTGTTGAGCGCTCCGACGATGAGCGCCCTCCCATAGGTGTCCGCAGCTGAATAGGGGATCAGGCTTTCTCCGATTTCGAAAGCGGACTCTTTCTCGACAAATCCGAACCCGGTGGCAATGGCCTGCCGTTCCAGGTTGGCAAGGGTGTTGGAGAGCAGGTAGTATCCCAGCAGCCCCACCAGCAGGGTGGCCCCGACCTGATAGATGATGGCGCGCTTGTCGGGGTCATTCCAGAACGGGACGGCTGCCTGTTTTTCGACCTCTGTATCTGACATGGCAATTTTTTTACGGAACGATAACCCAAAAGAAGGTAGAATGGTGGCCGCTCGGAAACCCTGTCCCGCTGGCGCTCTGTTTTAGGGCTCTTTTTTGGTGTTATCTTCCCGTTTTTTATGCGCTGTTTAAAAAAAGAAGCTGTTGGACAGGCTTGGACTGCCTGCCCAACAGCCTTAATTGAAGCGTTATTTCCAACTTTTATTTAAACGGAGCGGAATACAGAAGACCGCCGTTTGTCCATAGCGCGTTCAAACCCCGCTCGATGCCCAGAGGCGTATTGACGCCCACGTTGCGTTCAAACACTTCCCCGTAGTTACCTACCTGTTTGATAATATTGTAGGCAAACTTTTCATCGAGCCCCAGGGCTTTGCCATTTCCGGGTGTGACACCCAGAAACCGTTTGATCTTCGGGTCTTTGCTCATGAGCATTTTATCCACATTTTTCTGGGTAATGCCCATCTCTTCTGCGTTGATCATCGTCAGTACCGAGTAATTGACGATATCCTTCCACTGGTTGTCGCCATGGCGTACCGCAGGCGCCAAGGGTTCCTTGGAGATAATCTCGGGAAGAATCATATAATCCTTGGGATTGGGAGCAACCGCCCGGGTTCCCGCAAGCTGTGAGGCATCAGAGGTCAGGCAGTCGCATCTTCCGGCAAAAAACGCTTTGGCCAGCTCAGCGGTGTTTTCAATCACCACCGGATTCATTTTCATACCGTTTGCACGAAAGTAATCGGCGACATTCAGTTCGGTGGTGGTGCCGGGCAGAACACAAACAGCGGCGCCGTCCAGATCCTTGGCACTTTTTACGCCCAGTTTTTTCGGAACCAGAAAGCCTTGCCCGTCGTAATAGTTGACCTGGACGAAATCAAGGCCCAGGGCGGTATCCCGGCCTAATGTCTGGGTACAGTTTCGAGTCAGGACATCGATCTCGCCGGATTGAAGGGCGGTGAACCTTGTTTTTGCGGTCAGCGGTGTATATTTGACTTTATCGGCATCGCCGAATACCGCCGCGGCAATGGCACGGGCCGTATCCACATCAAGTCCCTTCCAAACGCCCTTATCATCAGGTTTCCCGAAACCGAACAAATCGCCGTTGACACCGGCCTGGATGAAGCCTTTGGCTTTAACATCCGCAAGAGTTCCGGCTGTGGCAAAGCCCGCTACCAAAAAAACAGCGAGGGTGATCAATACGGCACTCAGTTTAAAGATTTTCATCAGCATTACCTCCTTTTAGATTTTCAGATTGTTAACGGGGTGGCCCGCCGGTTTCCGGCATCCTACCGACGGCATGATAATAGCGGATCAAGTATGATTACATGACCGGCTTATCTTTTCAAGATTAAAATAAGGATCTGCTGGGGAGGGGATCTCAGGGAGAAACCAAAAGAAAGCTGGTTTTCACGTCATTCGTATAGCTTAATTTCAGGATAGAGCAACTTTGCGCAAACCGGGCAGATGCCGTGGCTGAATTTCAGCTCGGCATATTGATTGAAATAGGACTCGATTCGGTTCCAGTATCCCCGGCTGTCCCTGATCTTCTTACATTTGGAGCAGATCGGGATGACGCTGTTCATCGATTTCAACTCCTTGAGCGCCTTTTTGAGTTCTCCGACGAGATACTCCCGCTCCTCTTCCAACCGCTGCTTGGAAAACAAAGGCTCCATACCTGTGCTTGTTTCTTTCAGACACATGGTCTTCCTCCTGATAAAAAGAGTTAGAAAACGCGGCGCCCCCTTTTAAGGAACCTGCCAAACACCGACGTCACATCAGGGCCTTGGCAGAAACGATGGCGCAATTGACTGTCAGGAAGGGTATTGCAGATGATAGAAAGACACAATGAAATGAATCACACGTCAGGTGTGAAATAGCACACAACGGGAAACAAAAACACCTTTAACGGCTAATAGCGAAAACCTCCCATCAATGGATTCTTCGCTTTAATCGTTTGGCATCATGGATGGTCACTTGATTCTCCGTGATACTGACAAGCCCTTTTTCCCTCAACACCCGGAGTTCTTTATTGATACTCTCCCGGGTGGCTCCGATCATGTCGGCCAGTTCCTTCTGGCTGAACTTGACGCTGATTTTAATGGTGTCTTCCTCCCGGCGGCCGAAAGCCTCTCCGATCTCCAGGAGTTTTTTTGCAAACCGGGCGGGAATGTTCAAGAAAGTGGTGTCCTCCAGAAGTTCATCGGTTTTTCGGAGCCTGGTGGAGAGGGTAGACAAAATATTCTCCATGGCGGTTTCTTTTTTTTTCAGAAACCGCAAAAAGTCACTTCGGTTCAGGACCAGCAGGTGGCTGTGTTCGACAGCCACCGCATCGGCGGACCTTGGGAGTCCATCCAGCAGTGCCATCTCTCCGAAAAAATCCCCTTCCCCGAAAATCGTCACAATCCGCTCCTCCCCCAAAATGGAGGGAAGGACGATCTTAACCGCCCCATCCTGAATAAAATAAAGGGCGTTGCCCTCGTCGCTTTTCCGAAACAGCACATCCCCTTTCCTGATTTTCTGTTCCCGGAGCAGGCATGACAGTTCCTTTAGCTCTCCGGAATCAAGGCTTTTAAACATGGGGATTTGGGCCAGCAGTTTAGGGCCGGTCATGGGTTCGCGTCCTCCAACATCGGTTTTCAGATACAGGTGGTGTGATTAAACGTGCCGGCGGCAAGATTTGTCAATAGTTTTCTATAAGGGATGGCGGAGCCTTCCACCGGCCGGCTTACTTTTCGGAATCGGCGAGGGGTTCGGACACGGGCAGGTGATCTATAAATCGGGGGGGAATGGATGGGCTGGATTTCAAATCGCAGTATGGGGTGAACATCAGATCTTCAACGCATCTGTCCTTCTGTTCCCACATCGAATTGAGCCACTTTTGGAAAGTTTTGCGGAACTGCCGGTCGCTGTAATAGTCGCCCAGCATCTCTTGAGTGATGGGAAGTTCCCTGACCTGAACACGGATATCGGTGATGTTGCCGCAAAAATAGTCCCAGAAATTGCCGGCGCCATCGGGATAGGCAATGGTCACATCCAGGAAGCTGTTGAGATGGTGCCCCATGGCGCCCAGGGTGAAGGCAATGCCGCCTGCCTTGGGACGGAGCAGGTTTCGATAGGGGGATTTCTGCCTGTCGTGTTTTTCCCCGGTGAATCGGGTACCCTCTACGAAATTCATGATCGAAACCGGCATGGTCTTGAATTTTGCACAGGCCTTTCGTGTGGCATCGAGGTCTCTTCCGGCCAGATGGGGATGTTTTTTTATGAAGCTTTTCGAATACCGCTTCATAAACGGAAAATCCAGGGCCCACCATGCCAGCCCCAGGATCGGAAACCATATCAATTCCTTTTTCAGGAAGAATTTGAGGAAAGGGATCTTTTTGTGAAACACCTTCTGCAACACCAGAATATCCAACCATGACTGATGGTTGGCCACCACCAGATACCATTCTCTTGCCCTGAGCGTGTCCAGGCCCGACTCATGCCATGAAATACGGTAGAGCAGGCGCTGGGTCCAGCAGTTCACGCCAACCCAGTTCCCGGCAAATCGGTTCAAAAACCCGTCGCAGAGATCCCGGAAAGATTTTAGGGGGATACAAAATTTGAAGACCGCCGTTATGAGGAGCGGAGTGGCCCATAAAACAGTGTTGGCGACATGGATAAAAAGAGAAACCACCCCTCGCAGATGGTTGAAAATGGCTCGAATCATGGCTTGTTCCCGAAAGAGAAAAATCTGTCCCCTCATGTACCAAGGGTTCTGAAGGCAGAACAAGGCGAAAACGATTTTTTTTACAAAACTTTTACATTATTCGGAAAAATTTCAGCGGCTTTCATGTAGTGGGAACCGATATCCCGTCTCAAATCCAGCCTGTTGCCTTCGCTGTTTTCTCGGGGGATAACCCGGATTTTCCCGTTGTCGAACGCCGCGATGAGCTTGCGGCTCAAACGGGAGGCTACCTCGCCCCTTTTGTCGTTAGCTTTGATCGAAATATTGGCATTTAAAAACGCCACACGGGTGCCGTCCGATTTAAAGATCTCCTCCTCCGGGATATAAGTCATCGCGGATGGAATGAGCTGGATACCTTTTCTTCTCAAATACTTCAAATCCAATTCCACCGGCTCACCTTTGGTACAGGACCACGGATAGCCCTTCTGCCCATCGGGTCCGCCCGGGCCTGTCATAAGAGCGATACAGACGGACAACTGATCGGACCGGACTTCCGGCACCGTTTCATGCAGGTTTCCCTGCAGCGTTGCCCGAATCAGGGATCCCAGATTCCGCAAACGCCGGGCCACGGGCTGCGCTTCGGGCTCTCCGGGCCGTATGTTGATTTCACAAATCCTGATATTTTTCGGCTGCATCCCGGCATCCAATGATACAAAGCAGCCGGGGTAGAGAATGCACGGCCTCAGAATTCCTTTTTCACGCATCACCTTGACCAGCGGTTCTGCAATGGTGCGGCCGGCATAGGCCATCAGTTCCGGCGTCTCCATGGGATGCGGGGAGATGGCCCCCGTACCGCCGGTTATCGGGTTCTCCTTCCCCGTCGGTCCTTCATAGCGTTCCGGATAATCCATGGCGGTGGGGAGAATCTGGTAATGGCCGTTGACGTCAACGAAAATGGTAAAGCTGATCTCCGCACCGGACATCAGAGATTCGATTAAAAGCGGCCAGGGGCCTTTCTTCCCGAACATTTTTTTATAATGGTCCCGGTAGTCCTTTATGAGGGTATCGTAGACCTCCCGAACTTCCCAGGTATTTTGGATGATCCTTGCCCCTTTTCCCCCCGCACTGTAGGGAAATTTCAGGACGGCGCCGCCGAAACGATCGATATAATCCAGGCAGGTCTCCAAAACCATTTGATAATTTTTCGCATCGACCTCCGCCCATGCCGGTGCCACCGGGATCCCGGCTTCCTGGCACAGTTTTTTGCACTCGATCTTATCTCCTTCAATAAAAGCCCCCGCACTGGAAAGCCCCATGATCCGGTCACCATACCCGGCCGCTTCAACCCGGTCCACCAATCCTTCAAACAGCAGGGCCTCCGGCATGGGGACCACACAGTCGACAAGACCGTTTTCCAGGGCATCGATGATTGCATCCGCATAATCATCGGCGGAATTGCTCCGTGTGGGAATGAAAGCCACCGGCCAGTTCATGACCTCAACAAATTTCGGCATGGCAGGCGTCCCGCGAATGACCATGCCTTCATAGGTTGCAGGGTCAGTTTCACTGGTGGCGGTTGATACCACAAAGGCACTCAAAAGGGTCCTTCCGTCTGTGCCGGCAAATGCGATTTTTCTCATGAGGGTTTCCTTTCCAGGTAGAAGCGTCGGGACATCCGTATCAAATATCCGCAAGTCGGGTCAAATTATTATTCCGTCAGATCCGTTTGCCAAGACCCATCACACGGTCGTCGGAAAAGCCCAGGCGCGTATAAAAGGCGATCACCGACTGATTGGTATGCCGGACCTGAAGATTGATTTTACGGCACCCCATCGTCCGAAGGCTTTGCTCGGCCTTTTCCATTATTTTCCGCCCAAACCCCAGCTTACGACAACCCGGGTCCACCGCCAGGTAATAGATCCACCCCCTGTGCCCGTCGTAGCCAGCCATGGCACTGGCAACTATCCGTCGGGAAAGGGTCCCGACAAAAAACAGCTCCGGCTGCACTTGAAGTTTCATCTCGATGTCCTCTTTGGGATCGTTCCAGGAAACAGTCAGGTTACATCGATCCCAAAGGGCGATCACAGCGGATTGGTCCTGTATTTCAAAGGGTCTGATTTCAAAAGTATCCGTCATGGGTCGTACCTTTTATGGGTTGCCGGTTGCCCCGGGGAAAGGTCGTATGCTAAATTCCATCCGCACTGTATCATCAATTCAATTATGGATCCATAAAGCGGTGGGCTGGATGTTGAGAGAGATCGGCAAACGAGACATGGCAACCGAAGAGCAGTATTTGAAACACTGTTACCGGGATATGCCCCGCACCATGTTGCGGTACGCCATCGAAAAATTCCCCGAGGAGAAAAGAAAGCGGTATCTGAAAAGCAAGATCTAAGGGCTCACGATGCAGGTCAGCCGTCCTGCTCAGTGTAGTCGGGACCGAAAACCTCTCTTCCAATCAATCCCCTCAGCTCCTCATCGGGCATTTCACTCTCGTTGCCGGGCCATACCAGTTTCCGGGTGGTGATCCGGTCCATGATGGGCCCGCCGGCACCGGCACAGCGGATGCAAACAGGGCCCTCGCCGCTCGATTCCAAATCGCGGTCGTAGCTTTCCATCACACTTACGGGGGCACCTGTAAAGGACACGCCGGATACATGGATGCAACCGCAATCCAGCTCTATCAGGGCGATGCAGATCGCTTCCCGATGGCCGAGAACGATCCGATTGCAAATCTCCTTTACTTTTTGTTGGTGATCGGGGTTCTGGAAATCCATTGGTCTGACATCACTCCACGATTTGGACGAATGCGTGTTGGGCGGTGCCCGCCCCCCTATTCCGGACCGGGATCGATCACTTGTATCTGTCTCGGGTCCGAAATCCCTTTTGCCCGAAAAAATTGATCAGTCTGGAACATCAGGGAGTTGAGCACCTTGTCGAGCCGCTCCCGAAATATTTCACACTCCGCTCTTGTGGCGCTGCCCGGAACCTTTATCAATTCATCGCCATACAAAAAGACGATTCGCGAAAAGGGTTTGGGAATGATGGTTCTATCCCAACTGCCCACACGCCAGCAACGATCGACAGACCACATCACGGGAATGATGGGAAGTCCTGTCCGTCTTGCCAGGACGATAATGCCGATCTTTGAGACACACCG
>CAZWAE010000076.1:0-13796 GCA_964631805.1 uncultured Desulfobacteraceae bacterium
CCTACCATGCCTCCGGATAGCCGATATCCACAAAGGCCTTTTCCAATTTGAGTTTATGCCCCCGCTCCATTGCCGCCAACTCCTCAAAGACCCGTTTTTGATCGGAATCCGGGCAGTTGTTGGCCAGTTCCGTGTACCCTTTCATCGCCGCCTCTTCCTTTTTCATGGCCAGTGCAATGGCGTCGGCCGGTTTCAGGTCGAGGGTCAAAGCGGGCTCTTCCACCGTTTCCGAAACTTTATAGTCGACGGTTTCATTGAAAAAGGTGGTCATGGTGTCGCTCGAAAGCACGCGTTTTAATAGCTCTTCGTGTTTTTTCTCCTCTATTGCAAACTCTCCGAACATACTTTTCAGATAGGGGTCTTCGACCTTTTGAGCGGCCGCTGCATAAAATTCCTGGGCTTCGATCTCATTTGAAATGGCGGACTGGATGATTTTTTCATACTCGCTCTGATCCATGTTTCCCTCCTTTTGATTTTGATTTGACTTAGTGGTATAGCAAACTTTGTGCCATCGTCCTGGCGAACTGCTTTGAAATCGCCACTGGGTTGATTGAAATTTGAAAAGGGACTGGATTGTGCAGCTGATCAATATATCCGCCATCGCCGTTGCACTTGCCATGGACGCCTTTGCCGTTGCCGTCGCCACAGGTGTGTGTTTGCAGGATGTCAGCTTTCGCCAGATGTTCCGGCTATCCTGGCATTTCGGTTTGTTCCAGGCCATGATGCCGGTGATCGGATGGAGTGCCGGGCTGACCGTCCGCAGCCATATCGAACGGTTTGATCACTGGATCGCCTTCGGGCTGCTGGCTTTGGTTGGCATCAATATGATCAAGGAGGCCTTTTCGCACGAGAAGGATAATTGCGAGAGAAAGGACCCCACCCGGGGAGTGTCCCTGGTGGTGCTTTCGGTTGCCACCAGCATCGATGCCCTTGCTGTCGGGTTCAGTGTGAGCGTTTTGAGCATCTCCATCTGGATGCCCGCGCTGGTCATCGGTTTGGTGGCGTGCGGATTTACCATTTTCGGGCTTCAGATCGGCAAGCGGATCGGCTCCGTCACACGGTTGAGCACCTGTGCCGAGGCGGTGGGCGGCGTCGTACTGCTTGCCATCGGCGTCAATATCCTTCACGAGCATGGGGCGCTGTCATTCTGAATTGAACCCTTTGGTGTGACCCAAAACTCAGGAGACGCGTTTCCGGTCCCGTTTGAGGATCTGCAGGAGCTTCTCCGCCGGGTTGGCGAATTTGGCAAGGAAAATCATGGCCGCAATGATGTAGGGTTTGAAACCGGCTTCCCTGTAGAGGAGATCCCGGTAGCGGTCGAACACGGAGGCCGCGACTTCTCCCCGGGTGCAACTTACGCCGGTGATGTCCGCCGGCAGGCAGTGCATGTACAAAGCGCGCCTGTTTTTTGTAAGATCCATGAGCGCCTCGGTGCATTCCCATTCCTTGAAGTTGGCATTCTGGGCCAGCAGCTCTTTTTCCAGGGCCTTGATGCCATCCATGTCGTTGTTGCCGAAAAGTTCTGTCCGTTTTTCCATGGCATTGAAGGGTGCCCAGCTCTTGGGATAGACGATGTCGGCACCCTCAAAGGCCTCTGCCATGGAGCCGGTTCTTGAGAACGATCCGCCGCCGGTCTCCGCATTTCGCCTGGCAATGCTTTCCACTTCGGGCATGATGCCGTAGCCTTCGGGGTGTGCCAGGACAACGTCCATCCCGAACCGGGTCATGAGCCCCACAACTCCCTGGGGGACGGAAAGGGGTTTTCCATAAGAGGGCGAGTAGGCCCAGGACATGGCGATCTTCTTGCCTTTGAGGTTTTCAACGCCCCCGAAATGCCGGATCAGGTGGAGGGCATCGGCCATGGACTGGGTGGGGTGATCAATGTCGCACTGGAGGTTGACCAGGGTGGGGCGCTGCTCCAGAATACCGGCTTCATATCCCTGGCGGACGGCTTCTGAAACCTCCCGCATGTAGGCGTTTCCCTTGCCGATGTACATGTCGTCGCGAATGCCGACCACGTCGGCCATAAACGAAACCATGTTGGCGGTTTCACGGACGGTTTCGCCATGGGCGATCTGGGATTTTCCTTCGTCCAGGTCCTGGACGGTGAGCCCCAGGAGGTTGGACGCACTGGAAAAGCTGAACCGGGTCCGGGTGGAATTGTCCCGGAACAGGGAAATGGCGAGACCGCTGTCAAAGACCCGGGGGGATATGTTTTTTCTGCGCATGTTGCCAAGGATTTCAGCGACCCTGAAGACGGCGGCGATCTCGTCATCGCTCCTGTCCCAGGTCAACAGGAAATCATCCCGGTGCATGCCGCCGGAATTTAAACGTGCCAGCTGTTTTATCTGATCTTCGATTTGTACGGAGTCCATCTTGTTTCTCCTTCCCAACCCGGCGAAGCCGGAACCGAATTGGCTATTGATATCGGTGGATGTCATCGTTCATTAAATCTTCACTCATCAATCTAAAATCGTCACTATTTACCCACGTATAAATCTCGGGCAAACACGGCGGGATTCTAAAACCGTCTAAAGCAGCCCGACCCTGTCGTTGAAATCGGTGATCAGTTCATCGATGGCCTCCTCCTGGTCAAACATGGCAGACCAGTAACGGTCGTGATCATACCACTGGTCGTTCAGTTCCCGGACGTCTCGCCCCTGCTGTTCGATCCAGGTGTAGTACTTGAGGTTGTGGATCGCTTTCCGGTCGTAATAGGACAACTCCTTGGTGTGGTCAATGGTAACGGCGCTGATGAGTTCAAGGTCCATTTGAGCCTGGGCCTCGGTGTAAACGCCCCGTTCCCGTTCCAGTTCCCCCAGTCGTGATTCGTAAAGCTCCATGGAATCGGTGGCAATGGAGACGACGACATCGTCGCCGGTCAGCTCGTTGTATTTGGCAAATTTAATGGCAGCCACCATGTTGCCGATACCGGAGATGCCGAGAAGGTCGAGGTTCTCTGCGATCAAATTGTCCACACCTGCCGCGGTCAGGGCCTGTCTGCCCAGAGGTTCGTTGAACAGGCGCAGAAGCCGCATGGGGACTTCATCGTCCACTGCCACGACAAAATCGGTTTCTTTGCAGTCGTGCACCCAGGGCACATGCTTGTCGCCGATGCCTTCGATCCGGTGAGCGCCGAACCCGTTGTTGAGCAGTGTGGGGCACTGCAGGGCCTCGGCCGCAATAACTTTGCACCGGGGGAATTTTTGTTTCAGATAATAGCCGGCCCCAAGGGTTCCGCCGGACCCGGAGGCTGAGACATATCCGGCAAACCGCCCCCCCTTGGCAAGGTACGGCTCCAGAATCGACTCAACGGCATTGCCGGTGACCGTGTAGTGCCACAGGGGGTTGCCCATTTCGTCAAACTGGTTGAAGATCCGGAGATCCTCGCCGGAATCCCTCAGTTCCCAGCATTTATCAAATATTTCCTTGACGTTTGACTCGCATCCCGGGGTGGCGATGATCCGGCCGGCAATGGTTTTAAGCCACTCGAACCGCTCGCGGGACATCTCTTCGGGCAGAATGGCTATGGCGTTGCACGCCAGAAGGGCAGAAATATAGGCGCCGCCCCGGCAGTAGTTGCCGGTGGACGGCCAGACCGCCTTGGTTTTCCGGGGGTCGAATTGTCCCGTCACCAGGGCCGGGGCCAGACAGCCAAAGGTAGCCCCCACCTTGTGAGCGCCGGTGGGAAACCAGCGGCCGGTCAGCAAAATGATGGTGGCCCGGCATCCCGTGAGCTCCGGCGGCAGAACAATGTGGTTGACCCTGCCGAAGAGGCCGCCCGAATCTTTCGGCTCGTTGTTCCAGGTGATCCTGTAGAGGTTGGCGGAGTGGAGGTCCCAAAGCCCGATGGTTTTTAGCCGGTCCTTTATTTTTCCCGGAACGGTTGCCGGATTCTTCATCATGGCGAATGTGGGCAGGGTAATCCCTTTTTCCCGACAATAGGCAATGTTGTTTTCAAGCGTTTTCGAATGGATGGTTAAATCAATCACGCGTCAATCCTCGCTTATAAAATTTCGTCAATTGAATTTATCAGGATCTCGGGCACGTGAATGCCGCGGGTCGCCGATGCGCTGTCCTTGAGGCCGTTTCCGGTGGTCAGAACCACCGTTACGGCGTCCCGATCAAGTCCGGGTTCAGCCTTTTTAAAACCTGCGAATGCCGCCGCACCGGCGGGTTCCGTAAACAGCCCGGTGGAACTGGACAGGAACGCCTGTGCTTCGATGATTTCGGCATCGGACACGGTCATCATCTCTCCGTTGAACCGGTTGAGTTGTGCAAGGGCATGAATTCCGTTTCTGGGAACATCCACACAGATGGAATCTGCAATCGTATGTGTGGGTTTGTTTTCAAATTTTCCGGAGGTAAAGGCGCGAAAGAGGGCGTCAGAGGTCTCCGCCTGGACACCGATGATCTTGGGGATCGACGGAATCAGTCCCACCTGTTTGAGATCCCTGAACCCTTTATAAACTCCCGCCAGGATACATCCGTCACCGACTGCGACAAACAGCACGTCCGGTGCCCGCCCCATTTGTTTGAACACCTCCAGGGAAACGGTCTTTTTCCCTTCGATGGTCAGGGGGTTGTAGGCGGTGTTGCGGTTCATTCCTCCGTTTCGTCTTGAAAACTCAAGGGACAGGTCATAGGCCATGTCGTAATTCCCGTTGACCCGGTAAACCCTGGCGCCGTATTGAAGCGCCTGCACCAGTTTTGCAGATGGCGCTGTTTTCGGTAGAAACAGGGTGATCCGCTGGCCGGCGGCGGCACCGATCCCGGCCATGGAGGATCCGGCGTTGCCGGTGGAGGCCAGGGTAATGTCCCGGATATTGAATTTTTTTGCGGCCGCAGAAACCAGAAAAGAAGCCCGATCCTTAAAAGAAGCCGTGGGATTGGAACCGTCGTCCTTGATGAACAGACGGTGGAACCCCGTGATCCGCCGGATGTTTTCCGGTTCCCACAAAGGAGTGTTTCCCACGGGGATCGGCGGGAAGTATGAGGGTTCCACCGGGAGCATGTCGGATACCGTAAACGGCGTGTCCAAAGTGCCGTCAAGTTTCACTTCCAGGATGCCTGTCAGGGGCCGGTGCTTTCGCTGATGCCGGGAACAATCCGGACAGACGGTAATCTCGGGGGTGATGTCATAAACCGCATTGCAGACGCTGCAACGGTAGTTGAACTCCATGGTTAAATTCTCCGTGGAAGATAGTGAATAACCCTGTCCCGGAGGATCATGCTTCTGGTTGCCTCTTAAATGGGCGTGATCCCCGGAACGGATAAGGGTCGAGCGACTATAGTGTGCAATGTGCCTAAAGTGATGGGGTCGCTTCAGGCTTCGCCTTCGGCTGCGATCCGACAGACCGCTCCTCCGGTTTTATATGAATGGGTCGTATTCCTTAACTTTAGATCACTCGCAGCGATAGCTCACTTTAGTCACTCGCCCATCGTTTCTCCGGGACAGCCAGAATTCTCCGACCTGGCCCAAAGGGCCAGGTTTTTCACAGAACAGAATAAATCCGCCGGCTTATTTCACGGCTTCAAGGAATGCTTTGAGCATCGCTTCCCCTTCAGCACCGAATTTTTCGATGATCAGTTTTTTCACGGCCGGAACGGCAACTTTCCTGAACGCCTCTTTTTCAACCGCGGTCAGGGTGTTGACCTTCATGTTTTTGGACAACTCTTTGAGGCCCCTGTCGGAAGCTTCGATGACACGCCCCATACCCCGGCCGGCCACGATGGCGGATTTTGCCGCGTAAGCGACAACCCCTTTTTCGCTATCCGTAAGGCTGTTCCAGAAACTCGCGTTCATCGTCCAGACATAGGGGGCAAAAATATGTCCGCTGAGGGTCAGGTATTTCTGGACTTCCTGGAACTTTGCAAAGGCAATGATGGGAATCGGGTTCATCTGACCGTCGGCAACGCCGGTCTGAAGGGCCGTATAAACTTCGGACCAGGAGATGGCGGCCGGCTGTCCGCCCATGGCAGTGATGATGGCCTTGTGGGTGTCAAGACCCATGGTCCTGATTTTCACGCCGGCCATGTCAGCCGGGGAGTGGATGGGGCGTTTGGAATTGGTCAGCTGGAAAAATCCGCCGGAATCGCCAAACCCCAGAACGTGAAGACCGGTTTTCTTTTCAATGTCGGCAGCCAGTTTTTTCCCAAAGGGGCCGTCAAACACTTCATAGGTTTTGCTGATATTGGGGAATGCAAAGGGAATGTCCAGAATACCGATGAGGGGATAAACCGATGCGAACCCGCCCACGGAATGGATTCCTGCCTGGATAACACCGGATTTAACCTGTTGTAGGGCATCCTTGTCTTTACCCAGCTGTCCGCTGGGGAAGGACTGAACCATGACGGAGCCGTTGGTGCCGGCCTCGACAAGGCTTTTGAATACGGTGGCCATGGCGCCGGTGGGGTTGTCAAAGGGATCATCCTTGTTCAGATGATGCAGCTTGATTGTTTTTGCCGCAACGGCCGTACCTGTAACGCTAACGACAGCAAACAGGACTGCCAGAAAAACAACTGACCATAGTTTTACATTTTTCATTCGATTCTCCTTTGGTATGGCAACAGTGTTGCCTTTGGTTAACTACATGAGCAGTCTCGGGATAAACAGGGTCAAATCATCCCAAAACGCCACCAGAAAAAGTACACCGACTTCCACTACCAGGAACGGGATCAGCGAAATACTGATCTTTTCGATGCGTTCTCCGGTAACCGACGACATCACAAACAGGCAAGCGCCCACCGGCGGTGTCATCAAAGAGATATTCAATGCCAGAACGATCATGATACCGGCATGGACCGGATCCATACCAATGGTAGTCGTCAAAGGCCCAAGCACCGGCGCCAGAATAATCAGCGCGGCATTGATGTCCATGAACATACCCACTGCCAGGAGCAAAGAGAGGATCAGGGCAGTGATGACCTTTGGGTTGCTGGACAAAAACAGAAAAAATGCCGCAATTTTCTGGGGAATCTGCATGAAAGTCATCCACCAGCTCAAGATGGAAGCGCTGGCAATGATCAGAAATACAATACCGGTGATCCTGGCCGTGCGGATGAGCATCTCCACAATATCTTTAAAAGTCAGGGCCCGGTAGACAACCACACTGATGAACAATGCGTAAAACACGGCGATGGCAGCCGCTTCCGTTGGCGTGACAATGCCGAAGAGAATGCCGCCCAGAATGATGCCGGGCATGAGAATGGCGAGAAAGCTCGACTTGAAAGCCCACAAAATGCGCATCAGGCTGAAACGATCCTTGCTTTTGGGGAGGTTCAGGCGCTTGCCCAGGGCCGCAACCACGCCCATACAGAGCACACAGATGAGCAGTCCCGGGACGATACCGGCGGCAAAGAGCCCGGCAATGGAAACACCCATGAGGGAGCCGTAGATGACCATGAGATTGGACGGGGGAATGGTGGGGCCGATGATGGATCCGGCAACGGTGACGGCGCAGGAAAAGGGACGGGTGTACCCCTCCTTCACCATGGCCGGCACCAGCGTGTTGCCGAAAGCAGCCGTGTCCGCCACGGCAGCACCGGTCATGCCGGCAAAAAGAACCGATGCGATCATGTTGGAGTGGGCAAGGCCGCCCCGGAGATATCCCACCAGCGCATCGGCAAAGGCCGCCAGCTTTTCCGTGATGCCCGAGCGGTTCATGATTTCACCCGCCAGGATGAAAAAGGGCATGGCCATGAATGTGAACAGGTCCAGACCTTCAAAGTAGCGCTTGGGCGCCATGGTCAAAAAATTCTCTCCCCCGATCTGGACGAGGCCGGCAATGCCGGCAACCCCAAGGGTTACGCCGATGGGAAGGCCTATGAGAATAAAGAAAAAGAAAATCAGCAGAACGACGATCATGATATTCTCCTACTGGGCCCGAGCCATGCCTGTGGTGGAAGGCTCAGGACTCCGGAACATGGCGGCAAAGATCTGAAACGCGGTCAGGGCCGATGAGACCGGAACCGCGGCAAAGGGCACCACCATTGTGATGCCGAAAATGGTGGCGTACTGGCCCAGACCCGCCCGGGTCATGCCGATGCCGTACCAGGCAAGGAAGAGAAAAAAGGCCAGGCTGATTAGGTCGAGGCCGATGGTCAGGATGCGGCCTCCTGTCGGCGGCAGGAAGCGTTTCACAATGTTCAGGCCGATGTGTTCACGGTAAAACGCACCGCAGGAAACCGCCAAAAGGGCCGCCCAGATCATGACATACCGGGAAAGCTCTTCGGTCCAGGTAAATCCCAGGTGGAGAAAATACCGTTCAACCACCTCAAACCAGATAACCACCACCATGATGCCCACCAGGAGCGCACAGATGCGCTCAACCAGCCAGTTCAGCCCCCTGGCAACGGTGTCGAGCACCGGTTGTTTGTTTTTTTCCATGTTTCGCCTCCCTTGCAAAGTTTGGAGCCTGCCGCGGTATTGCAGTATTTCTACGGGCCGGATAGACTGCCGGCATCACGTCCCCCCCGACTCAGGGAACAATGTGGGTTCCTTTGTTTTCCAGGACCGCGTCCACAAGGTTCTCCGGAGTGGTGATGATGACCCGCTTGCCGCCCCGGGCGATGAAACCGAGGGCCGCCTCGATTTTCGGCAGCATGCTGCCCGGCGCAAACTGTCCCCGGACCATCAAATCCCGCGCCTGTGCTGTGGTGATCCGGTCCAGGGGTTTGCAGGCCGGTTTGTCAAAATCCAGGTAGACCTTTTTCACCGGGGTGGTGATGATCAACAGATCCGCCTTGAGTTCCGATGCCATGAGGGCGGCTGTCAGATCCTTGTCCACCACGGCATTGACCCCTGAAATATTGCCGCTGCCGTCCTGAATCACCGGGATGCCGCCGCCGCCCGCCGCAATGACGACCATGCCGCTGTCCACCATGTTACGGATGGCTTCCATCTCCACAATCCGCAGGGGACTGGGGGAGGGAACAACCCGCCGATACCCCTTTCCCTTTTCGTGGACAATGTGCCAGTCCGGGTGTTCCTTTAAAAGGGATCCCACCCTCTCTTTCGGGTAAATGACACCGATGGGTTTGGCGGGTTTTTTAAAGGCGGGGTCCCCGGCTCCCACCTCCACCATGGTGACCACGGCGGCAGCATATTTATGAATATCCCGATGCCTGAAGGCGTTGTTAAGGGATTCCTGGATCTGATACCCGATGGCGCCCTGGGTATCGGCCACGCAGTTTTTCAGCGGCACAAAATGAAGCTCCCCGGCTTCAAAGGCCAACTCGGACCGCCTGAGAATAAAGCCGACCTGGGGCCCGTTGCCATGGGTGATGACAACCTCATTCCCGAGGCGGATGAAATCGGCAATGTACCCTGCCGTCTCCCGGACCGCCGCCAGCTGATCATCAATTTCCCGGCGGTTCTCGTCCTTGATCAGGGAGTTTCCGCCGATGGCTATCACCACAGGTCGGGTCATGGCATGGGAAGGCTCCTTTTACTGTGCGTAATTTTTCGTATACAGAGACGGAATCACGGCATACATGGCGGCAGCCTTGACCAGTTCGTCCTTCCAGGTCACCTCATTGGGGGCATGGGCCTGATCCTCGTGCCCCGGTCCGAACCCGATGCAGGGGATGCCGTAACGTCCCATGATGGAAACACCGTTGGTGGAAAAGGTCCATTTGTCCACCACGGGCTCATGGTTGAACAGGGCGGTAAATGATTCCACCAGTGTCTTGCAGGCCGCATGATCCTCTTCCAGCACCCAGCTAGGGAAATAACATTCCGTTGGGTAAACCAGCCCGGTATAGGCGGGCCGGTTGTAATTGTACATGGTGACCCTGCCCCCGGCTTTTTTCACCGCGGAAAGCTGACGGATCTCTTCCAGGGCGTTTTCCCACGTTTCGCCGCGGGTGAGGCGCCGGTCCACTGAAATGGAGCAGCCGTCAGCTACGGCGCACCGGGAGGGCGAGGTATAAAAAATTTCGGACACAGTCAACGATCCCTTGCCGAGGAAGGGATCGTCTTTCAGACGGAGGTGCAGATCCTGGAGTTCCATAAGGATAGGGGCCATTTTAAAGATGGCGTTGTCTCCCCTTTCGGGGGCGGATCCATGGGCGCTGACACCGTCCACGGAAACCAGGATCTCCATCCGCCCCCTCTGCCCCCTGTAGATGCCAAGGGACGTGGGTTCCGTTGAAACCACGAATTCGGGACGGATCTTGCTCTCTTCGATGAGGTACTGCCAGCAGAGGCCGTCACAGTCCTCCTCTTGGACGGTACCGGTGACAAGCAGGGTATAGTCGCCTTCAAGGCCCAGATCTTTGATGATCTTTCCGGAATAGACCATGGAGGCCATGCCGCCTTCCTGGTCGCTGGTTCCCCGGCCGAAGATAATCTCATCATCCTCGTACCCGGTGTAGGGATCATGCTTCCAGTTTTCCCGGTTTCCGATACCCACGGTATCGACATGGCCATCCATGGCTATCAGGTGCTTGCCGGTGCCGATGGTTCCAAGGACATTGCCCATGGGATCGATCTCCACCCGGTCAAACCCCACGGCGTTCATTTCCTGTTTGATGCGCTGCACGACCTTTTCTTCCTGGCAGCTTTCACTGGGAATGGCCACCATGTCCCTCAAAAATGCCGATATTCGGGGCCTGTATTCCTCGGCTTTTTCCATTACGCGTTTAAAATCAATGGTCATTGGTGTCGCTCCGTTGGTTGTCTGTTTCGTCGATGGCGGCTCTGCATTCGCTATCCTTGAGCCGCTTCAGGCTGCTTTGCCAGTTGGCCCGTATCAGGGACTGGGCCAGTATCACCTCCCGCGATCTCAGGGCGTCCAGGATTCGATGGTGTTCATCCAGGGAATATTTTGCACAGGAGAATCCCTCGAAATAGGTCACTTCCGCCCGGCGGTACTTTATTTTCAAATCCCGCAGAATGGTGACCAGGTGGTGGTTGCGGGATCGTTCAATGAAGACATCATGGAACTGGATATCGGCAATGGAAGCTTTCACAGGATTCTCTTCAACCAGAGCCTTTCCAAGGATCTGGTTGGCCTGCTCCATTTTCTTGAAATCCCTCCCGGTCAGGTGGGCCATCGCCTGGGAAACGGCCAGTTCTTCAAGGGTCCAGATGATGGGATAGATCATTTCCGGTTCCTTGATGGAAACTTCCGAAACCCGTGTCCACCGGTTGGCCGAAGATTCCACCAGTTCCTTGTCCTCCAGCCGCCGCAGGGCTTCTCGAACCGGGGTACGGCTCACCCCCAGATTTTCCGCCAATTCTTTGTCAAGAATTTTCTCACCGGGACGGAGCTCGCCTTCCATGATCCAGGAAAGCAGTGTGTTGTAAACTTCTTCCCTGATGAACGAACGATTAAGGGGTTTGGTTTTGGCAGGAATGGGCAAACCGGGTTCTCTTCTTTATCTTTGGGTTCGGGTCAGGGCCACGGCAATTAATTTATCCACCAAAACTGCGCGCAGCAAAGCGATTTTGGTTGCATGATCGATAAAGACCACTGACATATTGGATGTAATATATCACTTAAAATTGCATGTCAACAAAACAGTTGAACCCGGTCGAGAATCCAGGGGTTCAAGGGTTTGGTGGAAACCTGCGGACAGCAATAAAGGGTGATAATATGCGGGTCTGTGCAGGAGCTTGTGGAAATAACGACATTAAAACACTCCCCGTATCACCGATAAATCGGATGAACCGGCTTTCTCAGCCTGGAATCGGAACTTGCCGGCCATGGGCATGGCGCCCCTCCTTTCTTGGGTGTACCTGCCCTGGATTGTATTACTTATTAGTATTAAGCCTGAAAAGTAATATATATATATTGACATATGATTATTGCGTTCTTAGGGTAGTCCAAAGCAGATGTTTTTCTGATGATACGAAACGATTCAACCCGCAAGGAGGAAAAAATGAGCAAGATAATCGGAATCGATCTGGGGACGACCAATTCATGCGTATCGGTTATGGAGGGCGGTGAAGCCCAGGTTCTGACAAACCGGGAAGGGGGGCGCACCACCCCCTCCATCGTGGCTGTGACGGACGGCGGTGAGCGTTTGGTGGGGCAGATTGCCAAACGCCAGGCCATTACCAATCCGGAAAACACGGTATTTGGCGTCAAAAGACTCATCGGCCGCCGGTACGATACACCGGAAATTGTCAAAGACGCCAAAATTCTCCCTTATGGCATCGATCGGGGGGGCAACGGTGAGGTGAGAATCAATCTGCGAAACAAACATTACAGTCCCGCCGAGATATCCTCTTTTATTCTGGCCGATCTCAAAAAATCGGCGGAGGAGTATCTCGGTGAGAAAGTCACCGAGGCGGTGATCACCGTGCCGGCCTACTTTGACGACAGCCAGCGGCAGGCGACAAAAGATGCAGGGAAAATTGCCGGCCTGGATGTGCTGAGAATTATCAACGAACCCACGGCAGCCTCCCTGGCCTACGGCCTGGACAAGGGGTCGGAGGGCAAAATTGCGGTATTCGACCTGGGTGGGGGAACCTTTGATGTCTCCATTCTTGATATCGGGGACGGCGTGTTCGAGGTGAAAGCGACCCATGGAGACACCCATCTGGGGGGTGAGGATTTCGATCTCCGTCTCATCGACTACCTGGCCGATGAATTTAAAAAGGATCAGGGCATCGATCTGAGAAATGACAAGATGGCGCTGCAGCGACTCAAAGAGGCTGCAGAAAAAGCCAAGGTTGAGCTATCCACCTCAATGGAAACCGACGTGAACCTGCCCTTTATTACTGCCGATGCAGGCGGGCCCAAACACCTGAACGTCAGGATTAACCGGGCCACTCTCGAATCGCTGGTGGACGATCTTCTGGCAAAGCTCGAAAAACCCTGCCGAAAGGCGCTGTCCGATGCCGGACTTTCGGCATCTGACCTCAAGGAGGTGATTCTCGTGGGTGGGATGAGCCGCATGCCGTCCGTCCGGGAGCGGGTGAAGAAGATCTTCGGCAGGGAGCCGGGTAAGGGTGTGAATCCGGACGAAGTGGTGGCTCTCGGTGCGGCGATCCAGGGGGCGGTGCTTGGCGGGAATGTAAACGATGTGCTGTTGCTGGATGTCACCCCGCTTTCCCTTGGTATCGAAACTCTAGGGGGAGTGATGACGCGGTTGATCGAAAAAAATACCACCATCCCCGCTCAAAAAGGCCAGGTGTTTTCCACGGCCGAAGACAACCAGCCGGCGGTTTCCGTTCACGTTCTCCAGGGGGAGCGCGAGATGGCATCAGGCAACAAAACCTTGGGGCGGTTCGAACTTTTGGGGATTCCGCCGGCGCCCCGGGGCACACCGCAGATCGAGGTGACCTTTGATATCGACGCCAACGGCATCGTGGATGTTTCGGCCAAGGATCTGGCCACCGGGAAGCAGCAGTCGATCCGGATCACCGCATCTTCAGGGCTGTCAAAGGAGGAGATCGACAACCTGGTCAGGGAAGCCGAACGGCATGCGGATGCAGACCGTGACAGAAAGCAACTGGTGGAGACGCGTAACGCAGCCGACGGCCTTATCTATGAAACCGGGAAGGCGATGGCAGAGCTGGGGGAGACGGTGGACGGCCAGGTGAAAGCCGAGGTGGAAAGTGCGGTAGGCAACCTTCGAAAAGCGGTTTCCGGAGAGGATGTTTCGGAGATCAAACGGCTCACCGACGTGCTCACCCGGGCCGCCCATAAAATGTCGGCGGCCATGTACGGGCAGGCTTCATCATCCAACGCAGGCCCTGCCGGTAATGGACCGGGCAGGCAGTATGGGGAGACACCTTATAAAGAGGATGAGGTTGTGGATGCGGAATACCGGGAGGTTGCGTA
>CAZWAE010000076.1:13896-16794 GCA_964631805.1 uncultured Desulfobacteraceae bacterium
CCAAATCGCATGATGGCCACCCGGGCGCCCTTTTTTTCGGCTTCCCGGGCTTCCCGCTCCCAATCGATGCTGACTTTGGCCAGGAAATCGTCTCCGGCGGGAGTGCCTTCATCCAGAATCTCGTCGGACCGATTCCCATAATACCCGACGGCGGATGTGCTTAAAAGGGACACATCCCCTCCTTCCGGCAGGGCGGCCACCAGATTCCGCGTGGTCTTCACCCGGCTGTCAAAGATGCTGTCTTTATATTTCCGGGTCCAGCGCTTGAAAATGTTGCGGCCGGCCAGGTTGATGGCGGTATCCACCCCGCTCACAGCCGCCATCCAGGGCCCGGAAAGGGTGGTGTCGGCCCGTAGATAGGTAAAGCCGTTCTCACCTTCGAAAGGGTGGTGTTGGGACATGCCGGTTGCGATGACGGTGTTGTCCCGATCCAGCAGGTATCTGCAAAGGTGGGTGCCGACGAACCCCGTTCCTCCGGTGATAAACAGCTTCATGGGTTCTCCTTGATGCGTATTTTTTAACTTCAGTCGAGAGATCGTGCTCGTCCGGAAATAGAGATTTTCGCGTGATGGGCACTGGTATCAGATCCGGGCGTCCAGCCAACCGATGATCTCCGTTTCTGTAGCCTCCCCCGCCAGGACATCCGTCTTTTCGCCTGGGTTGAAAAAAAGGAGGGTGGGAAGGCTCAAGATGCCGTAGTCGGAAGCAGTCTCCGGATTTTGGTCCACATTCAATTTGGCGATTTTGATTCTGCCGGCATAGGTTTTGGCCAGCTGTTCCATGATCCGGGATGCCGCACTGCAGGGCGCACACCATTCCGCCCAGCAATCTACCAGAACCGGGCCCTGATGGGCCAACACCTCCTCTTTGAAAGATTGATCGGTCACCATGACCGGGTAATCCAATAGCGTCGGAAACTGAAGCGATCCGCCGCATTGGATGCACGATGAACCTTTGCCGGTTCTGTTTTTTTGAATTGAATTCCGGGTACCGCAACCGTCACATTCAATGGTGATTGCCTCTGGTTTCATTCTCTCCCCCTGCTTTACTGCTTGTTACACCTATAACTTTAACAACTCATCGAGTGCTTCAGCCGACAACACACCCTCCTCCAGGGCGACCTGCCGGATGCTTTTGTCCTCTTCACTGGCCTTGTATGCCAGGGCGGCGGCCTTGTCGTATCCAATCGCCGGAACCAGGTATGTCGCCAGCGCCAGGCTGTTTTCCAGGCAAGCGGAACTGTTGTTGCGCCGTGCTTCCAGTCCTTTTATACAATTATCGGAAAAGTTGGCCGCACCGGATGCAAGGAGCTGGATGGATTGGATTAGATTATAAGCGATCAGCGGCATCATCGTGTTGAGCTCAAAATTGCCACCCATACCGCCCAGGGTGATGGCATGGTCATTGGCAATGACCTGAGCGGATATCTGGATCATCGATTCGCAAATGACCGGGTTGACCTTTCCTGGCATGATGGATGATCCGGGTTGCAGCGACGGAAGGCGCAATTCGCCCAGCCCGCAGCGGGGGCCGGACGCCAGCCAGCGGATGTCGTTGGCGATTTTCATCAGACTCACCGCAGCCGTCTTGAGGCCGCCACTGGTTTCAACGGCGGCATCCCTTGCGGACTGGGCCTCGAAATGGTTGGCGGCCTCCCGGAAAGGGATACCGGTTTCCCCGGAGATGCGTTCAATGACCTTGCGGGCAAAATCCGGATGGGTATTCAAACCACTGCCCACAGCCGTACCGCCCAGAGCCAGTTCATAAAGCCCGGTTGAAGCATCCGTCACCCGCCTGACCGCCAGTTGAATCTGCCGGGCATACCCCCCGAATACATCCCCCATGCGCATGGGGACCGCATCCTGAAGGTGGGTTCGTCCGATTTTGGGAACATCCTGGAACTGATCCGCCTTTGCCGCCAGGTTTTCATGCAGAGTGGTCAGGGCCGGATTCAGCTTTTCCAGAATCAAGCGAAGTGCCCCGATATGGATGGCCGACGGGATCGTGTCGTTGCTGGACTGTCCCAGATTTACATGATCGTTGGGATGAACGGTATTGCCGCCGCCGGGAGCCATCAGTTCGCTGGCCCGGTGCGCGATCACTTCGTTCATGTTCATGTTGGTGGAGGTGGCGGACCCGGTCTGGAAAAGGTCCACTACGAAATCCCGTTCAAAGGATCCGTTTTTTACCTCCATCGCCGCCTGCTTTACGGCTGCTGCGCGTTCGGCATCCAGCAGCCCCAGTTCGGCGTTGGTTTCAGCCGAGTACACCTTGATCATGGACAGGGCGTGGAGAAAGGCGGGCTGCAGTTTCAGGCCGCTTTCGATAAAATTCTGGCGGGCCCGTTCGGTTTGAGAACCGTAATAGGCGTCTATCGGGACGGAAACTTCTCCCATTGGATCTGTTTCGATTCGATATTTCATGTTTGATCCTTTCCTGCTCACAGCCAGCCCAAGGGGATGGCCTCCCAACGGGCAGTCATGGCTATGGCACTTCCACCAGAATTTGTCCCTCTCCGGGATACACCATCCTTTCCGATTGCGGAGTTGGGCGGGCGACGTCGGGCCATTTTCCGGTTTGCGGGTCGGCGCCCTCCATGGCGGCCTTCGCCGGCTGCGGGTCTTTCATGGCAGGGGATCGGCGCAGATCCACCCCGGGAACCGGAGCACTGAATTCGATGGGAATCCGGTTGGGGTCAAATGCATATATGGAGTGGATGAAACCATGGTCGATGATCTCGGATACCCAGCGATCCGCCGCCTTGAACTTGTCAATGAGCTGCCATAGAGTCTCATCGTCGTCCACCCCGATGGAGACGTGGTCAAAGGCAAAAGGCCCTTTGACCGGGTAGCCGTGATCCTTTTCCGGAATGCTTTCGACCTCCGGCCATTCAAAAAA
>CAZWAE010000077.1:0-16523 GCA_964631805.1 uncultured Desulfobacteraceae bacterium
CCCATAGCCGCCTTGTGGGTCTTGATCTCGACCTTTTCGGTCAGGCCTTCGTAGTATTCGCGAAGGATGGCAACCACTTCATCACGGCCAAAGTGATCGGGAAGTTCGCCGCCCTCTGAGAGCATTTTCCTGAGGATGGTGCCAGACAGCAGGACGCGGTCCTCTTTGGCATGGGGGCAGGTTCTCAGGGAAGCCATGCCGTCGCATTTGTAGCAGTAGAAGGTCCAATCGATCTTCAGCGGAGTACAGAGAAGCGCCTTGCCCGGCTCTTCCGGGCAGGGGATTTTATCGAAGATGGTCTGGGCTTCGAACATGCCGTAGAAGTCGCCGACTCCGGCGTGGTCACGGCCGATAATCATCTTGGAGCAGCCGTAGTTTTGACGGAAGGCAGCATGCAAAAGGCCTTCGCGAGGACCCGCATAGCGCATATCCAGGGGATAACCGCCCTGTACCACATTGGCTTCCACGAAGTAGTTTTTGACCAGAGAGTCGATACATTTAACGCGGACCTCAGCCGGGATATCGCCGGGTTTCAGATTGCCCACCAGTGAGTGGATGTACACACCGTCACAAACCTCAACGGCGATCTTGCACAGATACTCGTGGGAGCGGTGCATGGGGTTTCTGAGCTGCAAGGCCGCAACCTCGCTCCAACCGGCATCCTCGAAGATCTTACGGGATTCTGCCGGGCGGTGATACACGCCGGCGTATTTTTCGGGATACTCCCCTTCGCTGAGGACTTTCACCGGACCGGCCAGGTTGACAGGACCCTGGGCCATCACCATCTGTACGCCCGGATGATCTTCTTCGGCGATCTTCCAGAACTCTTCGGCGGTGGGGGTGCCTTCGCCCATGTAGACTGTTTCGCATTCCCATTTCTTGTCGGCATCCGATACGTCATACTTTTCGGTTACCTGCATGGTCGCCATGATCTCGTCCCCCTCGGGGTCGTAAAGGGCGATCTCATCACCAACGCTGATGGCGCCGGCATCGTCTGCGGTCACGTCGAGGCAAACCGGTACCGGCCAGAATGTGCCGTCTGCGGTCAGATAGTTTTCGCAAACACCTTTCCAGTCCGCCTTTGTCATAAATCCGGTCAGCGGGCTGAAGCCGCCGATGCCGATCATGATCAAGTCACCCTTTACCCGGGGTGAAATACTGATTTTTTTAAGCCCCTCCGCCTTTTTCTTTTCCGCTTCCAGTTCCGCGCCTTCCAGAAGGCAACAGGTCAAGCCCTTTCCGCCATGGGGTGCTACTAAATTTGCCATTGATTCCCATCTCCTTTCATAATGTTTATTGATGTGTCGTATCACACGACCGAAAATCACGGTTCAAAAGATGCTAAATTAATAAGAACCAATTGATTTGTCAAGATAAATCCGTTGATCTAACCAGTAACTGCGGGATAGAAGATAACATGTTGAAACCATAGCGCCTTTATCAGATTTTTTCACTTTATCCTTGATCAAACACCCATCGATGATCTATCAATTCTCTGACAAAGGTGATGGCCCACCAGCCGTTGAACCGAAACGATTCCGAGAATAAAACCACACGCATCATATGACAGAGGAGGCACCATGGATCTCACCATTACCAAAGCTGAACAACTCAAACCGAAACCGGATGAGTCCAAACTCGGGTTCGGTACGCTTTTCACGGACCACATGTTCAATATGGATTACAATCCCGACAAGGGGTGGCACAATCCCCGCATCGAACCCTATGCCTCCTTTGAGATGGATCCGGCGACCATGGTCCTTCATTACGGCCAGGCGGTGTTTGAAGGTCTCAAGGCGTATCGGACGGAATCCGGGACGATCCAGCTTTTCCGGCCCAAAGAAAATTTCAGCCGGCTGAATCGATCCAATCGACTCCTCTGCATCCCCGAGTTTGACGAAGCACTTGCCCTCGATGCCTTGAAGGAACTGCTGACGGTTGAAAAAGACTGGATTCCCGGTGCCCCGGAGACATCGCTATACATCCGGCCCACCATCATTGCCACCGATCCCTTCCTGGGGGTTCGGGCCTCTTTCACCTACCGGTTCTTCATTATTCTTTCCCCGGTGGGGGCCTATTATCCGGAGGGATTCGACCCGGTGAAGATCTGGGTCACCCGGGACCATGTCCGGGCAGTGCGCGGAGGTGTCGGAGAAGCCAAAACCCCGGGTAATTATGCGGCAAGCCTGTATGCCGGAGACCGCGCTCACAAAGAGGGATACACCCAGGTCCTCTGGCTGGACGGTGTTGAACAGAATTTCGTGGAAGAGGTCGGATCCATGAACATCTTTTTTGTCATTGATGATGAGATCGTCACACCAGTTCTCAACGGCAGTATTCTTCCCGGGATCACCCGGAATTCCGTCATCCAGCTCGCCAAGTCATGGGAGATGAAGGTTTCGGAAAGGCAGATCGGCATCGAAGAGATAATGGAAGCCCATGGGTCCGGAAAACTGACGGAGATATTCGGCTCGGGTACCGCTGCCGTGATCTCCCCGGTGGGAGAACTGAAGTATGAGGACAAGTTGATCTCGGTGGGCGATGGTGAAGTCGGTCCTGTTGCCGGCCGGTTGTACCGGTCTATCATGGACATCCAATACGGGAAGTCGGAAGATCCCATGGGATGGGTCGTTAAGGTGGCCTGAACAGAAGATCTATATCCGGGAAAGATCTGGGGTGTCGATGGCGGCATCCCAGACAACATGAAAGGATGGGTTCGAATAAGATTAAGGTGCTTGGATGGGCAGAGAGGTTGCGGCTGAAAACCTTCAGATGTTTATCGGCAAGATGGAGGGAGAGAACCTTCCCCGGATCGTGATCGACACCTTTTCCTGGTATTATGGCCGGGTGGTGTCCGGGGAGACCGGGTTTGTTTCGGATAGCGATATCAGCTCACTGGCACCCGGGGAAGTCAAAGCGGCGGATCAGCTCGGTGATTATGCCCGCCCCGGCAAGGAGATGCTGCCAAGGGCTGCCAGGATCATCTTAAACGGTGGCCTGGGTACCAGCATGGGGCTTACCGGACCGAAATCGCTGCTGAAAGTCAAAGACGGCAGATCATTTCTCGACATCATCCTGGCGCGGTGTGAAAATAAGCATATCCGTCCGGTGTTCATGAACAGTTTCAGTACTCACGAATCGACATTAAAGGCGGTTTCCGGAATGGGCTTGTCCTCCGCGCCGCTCTATTTCTTACAGCATAAATTCCCCAAAATACTCCGAGAGGGGTTGATCCCGGCCAGCAGTCCCGGCAACAGCCGCCTGGAGTGGAACCCGCCGGGCCATGGCGACATCTATATCGCGCTTCACACCTCCGGGATGTTGCAGCAATTGCTGGACGCCGGAATTCTCTACGCATTTATCTCGAACTCCGATAATTTAGGGGCCACCATCGATGAATCCCTGCTGGGGTACTTCAGCGAAAACAGGTTTCCTTTCATGATGGAGGTGGCGGAAAGAACGCCCGCTGATCTTAAGGGCGGGCATCTGGCGCGCCACCGTAGCGGCCGATTGGTGCTTCGGGAAATCGCCCAGTGTCCGGAGAATGAAATTGATGCGTTTCAGGATATCCGCCGCTATCGTTTTTTTAACACCAACAGCTTGTGGATCAATTTGGAATTCCTGAAGGCGGTGATCGAAGAGCAGGGAATGGTGCGTTTGCCGATGATCGTGAATCCGAAAACCCTGGATCCGAGAGATCCCGCCAGCCCAGCAGTCTACCAGATAGAAACCGCCATGGGTGCCGCCGTCTCTTTGTTTGATGGCGCTGTTGCCGTAAAGGTGCCGGAGTCGCGGTTCTTTCCCATAAAAAAATGCAGTGATCTTTTGGCCGCCAGGTCAGATTGCTTTGTGTTGACGGGTAGCCAGCGATTTATTGAAAATCCCCGCCGGCGATTGGGGCGGATAAAGATCACTCTGGACCCGAAATATTATCAGAACATCGATATGTTCGATGCCAGGTTTGCCCGTGGCGTTCCCAGCCTGGTAGGCTGTGAATCTCTTTCCATAAAGGGGGATGTTTTCTTCGAGGAGGAGGTGGTCATCAACGGTTGTGCCAGCATCGTCAACCAGCGGCCCAAAAGGGCCGTCGTGAAAAAAGGATCCGTGATAACTGGAGACCTCTTTTTCTAACCCCCCTGAAAAGAATCAATGATCAAGACTTCGTATCTGCCCTTTTCAAATCTCACGACCATGGGCCATGGTTTATCTAAGAGATTATTCCTCTCCCGCCTGTGTTCGGGATGTCAGCAGGATACCCACGGATACCAGTGCAAGAGAAAGCAGGGTCAGTCCGTTCAGCGATTCAGAATCCAGAATGGCCGCCGAGAGAAAGGTCCCGCAAACGGGGATCAGGAACCGATAGACCGCCATTTTTGTCAGCTGGTTGTATTTGACCAGTATATACCACAATGAAAATGCGGCTGCCGAGACAACGCTCAAATACCCCAGTATGAGCAGTGCCGGACCGGTAAAGGGAAACACTCCCGGTGGCGCCATACCGGTGGCCAAGGCGAGCAGGAAAACCGCCCCGATGGACAGCTGGTATGCGACCATGAGCGGCGGATCGATACGCACCGCAGTTTTTTTTACCAACAGGGTGGCCACCGTGGAGCATAATACGCCCAGGAGGAGAAATCCTTCTCCGGTGAATTTAAAGTCAAGATTGAGTTCCTCGGTATGGATATTGACGATCACGATGCCGGTAAAACCAAGAATCAGACCGAAAATTTTTTCTTTAGACATGGCATCGTCGGCCATCCACAGGTGTGAAAACAGCGCCAGAAAAATAGAGCCGGACCCGACGATAATGGACGCTTTCATGCCGGTGGTGTTGGAAAGCCCGACATAGAACAGCATGTATTGAAGTGTGGTCTGGAGGGCACCGATGAGCGCCAGGATCGCATAATCCCCTTTGTGCTCCAAAATGACAGGTTTTTGCATAAGGAGTCGTCCGGCAAAAAGCATCAAACCGGCCAGCAGAAACCGGTATCCGGCGAAGTAAAGCTTTCCCGCGGTATCCCCTGCTATCTCAAGGAGATTAAAACCGACTTTCAGCACCGGGAAAGCGCTTCCCCATAAGAGCGAACAGACCAGGACGAGGACGATCACAACGATAGGTCGGGTGAGTGGATGTTTTTGCACCATAGGATGGGCAATATGCGCCGGGGATAAAGACAAGTCAACTCATTTGTATGCCGCTTTCTATGGATGTCCGGAAGGTCGATACGGTGACCCTGCAGCGCATTGCCCAATTTCAAAATGGATGTTAACGCGTTCCCGCCAAAAGACCCGATTCCGTGGGGCCGATGAAAGGGAGTCGCTGGATATTCCCGATCCCATTTGTGCGCAGCATCTCTTCGAGCTGTGCCTGGGAGTAGGATCGACCGGCATCCGTTCCGAGCAGCATATTGAGAGAGAAAAGGGCGGGAAACAGGGGACCGTCCATGGTGTCGTCCAGGACAAAATCGTGTATGACGATCAGCCCCCCCGGTTCCAGCACTTTTACCGCTTTCTCAATTATTTGTCGGCAGACGTCCGGCCCTTCACCGTGCAGGATATGGGACATCCAGATCACATCATAGCGGCCAGAAATGCCCTGATCCACATAATTACCCTCCTGAAAATTGATCCGGGCCTTCATTTCAAACCGGTCGATGGTTTTTTCGGCAAAAGGGCGGGTTGTGGGCAGATCGTACACGGTGGCATTCAGCCCGGGATTTGCCAGGCAGAAATGAATGGCATAGGTCCCGGGACCTCCGCCGAGATCCAGCAGATGCTTCCTGCCGGAAAGATCGACCTCCTTGACCAGACCCGGCGCCATGAGCATGGCATTGTTGAACATACCCATGAGAAATGCCTCCCTGTGGACAGGGTCGTCGAACAGCTTCCGGGTTCTTACCGGTTTTCCCCTTGAAACCGAGACGTCAAGCCGGGACCATTGTTCTACCAGGTGGTGGTGGTGCATGATCATATGGCCCAGATATTTTGGAGAATCTTTGACCAGATAGGCGGCACTTGCCTCCGTATTGGCGTAACCGTCTGCCGATTTGGACAAAAGTCCCATGGCGACCAACGCATCCAATAGCCGTGTGGTGCCGTCTAAACTGGCTTCCAGCTTTTCAGCGACGGTCGCGGCGGATGGTTGCGCTGTTCCGATGATCGTAAAGAGGTCCAGTTTGACGCCGGCATGCAGCGTACACGTTTTCCAGTAGTAGCCGGACGTCTCCAGCAGTTTGCCCGGATGCCATTTTTCTTTATCCATGCGATCCTCCTTTCCCCTTTATTAAAAATCCCGCTATCCCGCTCGGGTGTTGAGCCGTCATTTGTATTTTCAGAATACCTCATTTATTTCCACGTTTAGGGCATGTTGTTATTAACCTACGGTATCGTTCCACAAACCCGTTTGCACCGACACCCGTTTACCGGATCGCAAACAGGCTGACGGTCGGAACGTAGGTGATCAGGATCATCAACAGGATCATCAACACAAGGTATGGAATCGCTGCGCGGTAAAGTGTGGTCACCGGTTTCTCGAATTTCAGGCCGGCGATGAAAAGATTCATTCCGATGGGGGGTGTCGAGTACCCGATCTCCAGGTTGACCAGAAAAATAACACAAAGATGGAAAGGATCCACCCCATAGGTCAGAGCGATGGGGACCATTATGGGCACCACGATGATGATGGCCGAAAAAATATCCATGATACAGCCTACCACCAGCAAAAACAGGTTCAACCCGGCTAGGAAGAGGAGTTTGTTATCCGTAAGCCGGGTCAGAAAAACCAGGATGCGGTTGGGGATTTGCTCATCCACCAGATACCCGGTAAATCCCATTGAAAAGCCGAGAATAATAATAATGGCACCCGAAAGAATGGTGCTTTCGATGATAATCCCGGGGATTTCCCTGAAAAAGTTAATCTCCTTTAGGATAAAGCAGGAGACGATCAAAACGTAAACCAGCACAACCGCCGATACTTCAGCGATGGTGACAAATCCGCCGTAAACTCCCACGACGATGATCAGAATAATGGGCAGGTCCCAACCCGCCTCCCGGGTGGTTCGGGCAATCCTGCTCCAGGACACCGGTTTTACAGGTGCCTCCCCCGGCTCGTGTTTTGCCGCCCGTAGTTGATAAACCATGGCGTAAAGGGAGAGTACGGCGATGGACAAAACCCCGGGCACAACAGCGGCTTTGAAAATTCTGGAGATGTCGATCTGGGCGACGACGCCGTACAGGATGATGGGCAGGCTCGGCGGAAACAACAATCCTCGGCTTCCGGAGGTTGTCAGGAGACCGAGCGAAAAGTTTTCGCTGTAATTGCGCTGCCGCAGGACCGGGTACAAAACGCTTCCCAGCGCCACGATAGTCACGCCACTGGCCCCGGTGAGTGCCGTAAAAAAGGCACAGGAGCAGAGTGCGGCAATGGCAAGACCTCCGGGAAGCCAGCCCAGTGCCGCCTGCATAAAGTTCATGATGCGTTTGGGCGCCCCGGTGGCGGTGAGCAGGCATCCCACGAAGGTAAACAACGGCAGGGCAACCAGCACCGGCATGGACGCCAGGCGGTTCATCTCGATGAGAATGGTCTGGAGGGCGAGGGGGTCGTGGTCCACAGCATAGAGACAGATGATGGAAAGGCCACCGATCAGTGTAAAAAAGGGCGTTTCCAATAACGCCAATAGCAGTACGGCGACTATGGACAGAGTCAGTATGTTCATCAAACCGCCATGCTGTCGTGTCGGGGCGACGGTGATCCCTTGGAGGTCCTGTTTTCGGAGCTCTTTCCAATGATCACCTGCGCTAAATATCTAAACCCCGACAGGGCGAAAAAAAGGGGGAAAATAACCGACAGCCATGCCCCACGGCCGAAGATGGCCACCTCGTTTTCCACGAATCCGATGGAGGTATACAACAGAATCCCCATGACCGCGGCGCCAAAAAGCCCGGTGACGGCATCGGCTATGCGCCGGACAGGCGGCGGGCAGAACCTGAGCAACAACTCCAGGCGAATGTGGCGACTGTTTTTCAGCGCCAGTGTGGCACCCAGTAGCGCCAGCCAAAGAACAAAAGTCGGGGCCATCTCAACGGACTGCTGAAAGGAAACCCGAAACAGGTTTCGCGTTACGATATTGAAAACGATCAGGCCCACGAGAGCCGAAAATAGGCACACAACAAAACCTTTTTCGATGGCGGATAGAACGTCGTCCAGTTTGTGGATGACAGTTTTCAAAACACCTCTTTCCCTCCTTATCTAACGTTCCTTCCTGTAGTCCTCCAGAATGGCCGAAACCTTTTTGAAAAGGTCGCGGGAATACAATGACGGGATACTTTTTTCATGGGTTTTTTGGGCGTTTTTCCTAAAAATGGATAGCTGCTGCTCGGTGGGCGGGACCAGTTCGATGCCGGATGTCTTGAAGAGCGCCATGGCTTCGTCATTATCACGACGGGATCGGCGCACCAGTTCCCCGCAGTATTTCGTGGCAAGACTTCGCATCGTTTTTTGATGTTCCGGGGAAAGCCGGGAAAATGCCCTCCGGGTCATGAGAAGCGCTCCGGTGGAGTTCACCATGGGAAAATCGAGCACGTATTGGATCCGCGTATACCACTGGAACGCCATGGCTGCCAGGGGGGGGGAATAGAACGCATCGATCATTCCGGTTTCCAGCCCGGTATTCACATCCGCCACATGGAGCGGATAGGTACGGATGCCGAAGGTCTCGAGAAATGTCTTGGCCATCGGGTCGCCCTTCCATGCCCACATTTTGACCTTTCCCAATGCTTCGGTGCCCGAAAGATCGGATCTGGCGTAGAAGTAGACAAAGCCCGCTTCCACGAACCCGAGCAGTACATACCCTTTTTTGCTCAGTCCTTCGGCAAAGCGATCAAAGAGCCTCTTTTTGACATGATCCAACTCCCCGTAATCGTTAAAAAGCAGAGGTGCTTCAAGGATGCGGATCTCCGGCAGCAGGACCCCGAGCCCGACACCGGAAAAACCGGCGGCATGGATGCGACCGACACGCATTTTCCGAAGAACGTCCATCTCATCGCCACTCACGCCTCCCGCGTAGATTTTAAAGGAAACGGCACCCTGGGTCCGCTGTCCGGTCTCTTTGGCAAACTGGTGGAGGATGCGGGTCCAGGTGCTGCCCTCCGGTGTGACCGTTGCAATCTTGATGACCGCCTGTCCGGCTGCACCCGTACTGGGGGCCGACAAAATGAGAAGAAATATTAAAACCGGTAGGAATCGGATAAGCGGCATAGGTCCTCCCTTGATGGTCTCTATGAAACTTCGTTCCCGTAGTGTAACTAATCGAACAATTGATCGACCGCCTTCAAATAAATTTTCGCTCGATTCACGGCAACGGCGTTTAATAACGGGTAATGCGCATGGGCGGCCCTGTCTCCAACCACGCTTGTCAGCATTTTTTCAAACTGCTCCCGGTTCTGGGTCCTGTGTAAATAGTAGCGGGCGAAATAAACGTCTCCCAGCAGAAAATGTTCACCGGCCACTGATTTGAGCCGGTGGTAGTGATACAGGGACTTTTCGGGACGCCCCCCCATCATGGGCGGGCGGGCGGCGTAATTGATCATCAGAAAAAGGTGGGCGCTGCCATGGTAATAGGTCTCGTCGAGTTCAACCACCCGCAACATCGCTTTTTCAGCTGGAAAGGCCTTGGCGATAGCCTTCATCGAATCGCGATTCTGATTGACATAGGCACCCATGTTGAATCCGTACCAGAAAAGTGCCGGCAGATCTTTAGGGGTCAGCCGGTTCATGAAGGATTCAATGGCGGTCACTCTTGAAAGCTGTTTTCTGGAACCCGGATAGCTCAATTCAAGTGCAAGGAGGGCATATTCCGCCCCTTTTTGATAGTATCGATTCAACGCGGCCCGATGGTATTCAACTCCACTGCCGCCATTCGGGTCTGACGGACGGGCCATGGCCGCCCGATCGAGCCTGCCTTCAAAAAACGCAAAAGCATAACCCGCATACATCCGGGACAACAGGGTCAAAAGCCGCCCATTGTCCGGCCTGCTGACCAGTAGGGTTTCCAGCAACTTGATATTGGCCGGGAACGCCTTTTCCAGGAACGGAAGGTCGTTTTCCGCTTCAAAAGCCGGCATTCCTTTTTCGATAACACTCGCCATTTCATCGAGCATAATGTTTTTTATAGAACAGGATTGTGCGGTAAGTGCCAAAAAAATCACCGATAAAAGACCCGCCATGAAATTCGGTTTGAAAACAGCCGCTGATCCGTTCCGTAACTTAGGTTTTTTCATTATCCCAAACCCCATTTCCAAAAGCGCCCAAGGTTGGATACAGTCTTTTGTATAGCATATTCAACGTCAACTATATGTTATTATAAGTAATTATCCACAAGACACATTTTGTTGCAAAAAAACCCCTGCCACATTGTAACCCTTTTGGGCGTTGCGGCTCTATATAAACAGGAGAATTCATACTTCTCCATTCTCAACCTCCTTCATAATGCCCCGATGGCAGAGCAAGCTGTCATTGGGGCCCTCCTTTTTTAGGCCCCTACAATTCGGTTAACGGAAAGAGTCCTTTTTATTCTTTTACACATAACCTGCTTATTTCACAAGTCCGATCCCGGTACCGGCGGAGGATTTCTCCGGCCGTTTTGTCATCTTCCACTATCGGGGCAAATTCAGCGGCAGATCGAATTTTCCTTGACACTCCGGGTGAACTTGAAGAAACAGTAGGGCCGGCGCTTGAATGACCATACAACGCAAAAAAAAGAGAGGTGTGGCATGGACAATGATAAAAACTAAGATATACGGTGATACTCTCAAAGAGCAGCTACTGGCAAGCAAACAGGACCGGTTGCATCGCTTTCTCATGGCCGATGGAAATGTCCGTGGTGCGGTCATCCATGGGACGCGCATGGTCAATGAGATGCGAGCCAACCATGAAACCGGCATCCTGGAAACGCTGGCCCTCGGCCATGCTTATCTGGCGGCCGGATTGATGTCGGCTTCCCTGAAAGGGCGGGATCGCCTGGGGTTCAAGATCGATTGTTCTGGACCGATCAAAGGGTTATGGGTGGAGGCCAATGGTTACGGTGAAATCAGGGGATATCTGAAGCAGGTTCCGATTCCGGTGGCTTCCCCTCCGGACAGTTTCGATCTTGCGCCTTTTTTCGGAGCCGGTTTTCTCTCTGTTACCAAATACCTGGAAGATGCCAAGCAACCGTTTGTGGGAAAGGTCATGCTGGAATTCGGCACCATTGCCAAAGATCTGGCCAACTATTATCTGACCTCCGAACAGATTCCCACCGCCTTTAACCTGAGTATAAAATTCGATAAAAAAGGTGCGGTTTCCGGTGCAGGGGGGCTGTTCCTGCAGGTCATGCCCGGTGCAAAAGAGGTTCTCGCGCGGAACCTTGAGAAGATGGTGTTTCAGTTACCCTCCATCGGCGCGGTTTTTTCTGAAAAGCCGGATCCGGAGCAGTTGATTGCAGACGCTTTCGGACCCCTCTCCCCCCGGTTCATCGGCGACCATCGGGTGGAATTTATGTGTCACTGCAACGAAGATCAGATACAAAGCCTGCTGAACGTGCTTCCCCGCAAAGACCTGGAGGAGATCAGAGATAACGGCCCCTTTCCCGTGAATCTAAGATGCCACCACTGCAATACGCACTATGGGTTCAACAGGAGGGAGATCGGGAGGATTTATAAGCAGCGGTTTTCAAATAACTAGTGTCCTTTCATGATCATCGGTTTTGCGATCTCTTCGGCCTTTTCCCGGCCGTAGAGCAAAGCTACCAGTTCCACCGCAAATTCAAGAGCGGTACCCGGCCCCTGGCTGGTAACGCACCTGCCGTCCACGACAACCCGGGAAGCGATGCCGTCCGGATGGGTAAGATGTTCTGCAAAGGCGGGATGGCATGTGGCCCGGTGGTTTTTTAAAAGGCCGTGGTGTTCGAGGACAACGGCCGGAGCGGCGCATATGGCTCCGAGCCAGCGATCCTTCTCCTTTTGTCTCTTCAGCAGCAGTGTCAACGGTTCCGAATCTCTCAAGTTTTCCGCACCCGGAATACCCCCCGGCAATACGATGAGATCATAGGTTTCATCCCGGCATTCTGTGATCAGTTTGTCCGCCACCAGTTTTACCCCTCGCGATGCGGTCACCTGGCGGTTGTTTACAGAAGCGACCGTCACATCCGTTCCGGCACGTCTCAACACATCGATGATACAGATCGCTTCAATCTCTTCGGTACCATCAGCAACAGGCACCAAAACTTTTCGTTTCATCATAACCTCCATAACAAAGGGTAAATGGATCGTTGCCATCGTCGGAGATCCAAATCCCTCCCGGGGAATCGTTCTTCGTGGCGTTTATTTCAATGTGTCACCGAATACACCGGCAGCCTGGCCTGTGATGCCCTGATCATCATAATCCAGATAGCGTCCACTCCATGCCCTGGGTGCATGCAGGGCCAGCCATGCAATGGCTCTTCCAGGAATTTCAGGGGTTTCCAGCAGGTTGTCCCGTTTAAGATTCTGATAGTACGCCGCCTGCTTTTCGGTCATGTGTATGGCCCCTTCGTTTCGCAGCATTCTCTGCATCTCGGTGTCCACGTGCCCGGGTCTTACCGAAACCGATGTCACCAGCGGCGATTCTACGGCCAGCACCCGGGTAAAATGGGTCAACGCTGCCTTTGCTGCACAATAGGCACCCGCCCCCTCTATGGCGATATTGGATGCTCCGCTGCTCACGTTGACGATTCGGCCGCGTCGTTTTTGCAAAGCTTTAAGTGCGCCCTTTGCCATGTAAAAAGCCCCCATCACATTGACTTCAAGGTTATATCGCCATGCCGCAGGATCCGCGTCCTCTGTGGTGGCAAGGGGCTGCAGAACGGCTGCGTTGTTCACCAGGGCATCAAGCCGGCCGAAGTGTTCTATGGTTTTTGCCACTGCCGCATTGCAGGCCGCAGGGTCCGCCACGTCCGCATAGATTGCCAGCGCTTTCCCGCCAAGTTTCTCCACATCCCCGGCAACCGCGTCCAGCATTTTCTCCGATCTTGCGATTATCGTCACACCGGCACCGATTTTTCCTAGCCAGCGGGCCGTTGCGGCACCGACACCCTTCGATGCTCCCGTAACGATAAACACCCGTGAACCGCCCATTTTCCGCTCCCCCTAACGTTTCGATCTCTTTTGTTTCGTCCGGATATCCAAAAACCCCTTTATGAGTAGCCGTCGTCATCCAATCGGTCAAGGATTGATTTATTCCGGGATCGATTTAGAATTCCGATGATGACCACAGGAACCGATCCATTTTCCAATCATGCGGCATTAACTGAAATATCTGACTGTTAAACACGCGTTGCATTTTCCATGTGCCTAAATTATGATTCCAGGCATTCAGATGTAGCGTTTTAACATACCGGGGACTTGATGATCCCTCCTTTGTTTTTCATGATGACTGATTTTCCCACAGAGGAAACATCATGGCCAGGTGTATGATAATTGTGATACTTTTCTTTGCAGGCCTTCCGTATTGGATCGCCCCTGCCTCTGCACAAACGCAAAACCTCAGGATCATCACGGAGGAATTCCTTCCCTATAATTATGCTGAACAAGACGGCCGGGTTTTTGGCATCTCAACCGAGATCGTGCGTGCCATACTTGAAAGAATAGGCCAATCGACAGAGATTGAAGTTCTGGACACTGCATCTCTGGGAAAATTATCTGACACCTTCGGCATGATTGTGGGGGACATATCCCCCTAGCTCGAAGGTTAATCGCATCTCTGATCCGGGATATTTTACCTGGGCACCGTTCAGATGCTAAAATAGTTTAACAAGGACTCGATTAGCTGCCGGCCTGGAAGCACTGTGTACGCGTATATTCAATTTCTCTGCGTCAGAACTGGGTAGAATATCGGCTTCGGTTGTGAAAAGATCCTGGAGTAGACGCCGTGCATCTGAAGAGTCTACCGTTGGACCAATAAGCAAACCAACCATAGCTGTTTCCGCACGATACGCGATCATACGGATGGTGACCATCAATCGCTTTCTTCCTGGAAGCAGACGTAAAAACTTATCCTTCTCATCAAGTTCACTCAATTTAATGTGCTTGTCGGTTCGCTTCAGCTTTGCCTTCAACTCTCCGAGTTGATACTCATGATTTTCTATTTCTTCTAACAGATTGGCTTTTTTCTCCAGCCATTTGAGATATTTTTTGGGTTTGTCCTCAGTTTCAGTGTGCATTGTCATTTCCGCAAAACGGGCTCGGCGATACCGGAGCCTGTTTTGCAGAGAGTTGCGCGAGCTGTTCAATTGCCACCAAACCGGGTTTATCATTTTTTCGGTGTCTGGAAATTCGGTGACACTATAATCTAAAAGAACATCAATATCAAAATGTTGCATCATATAACCAAAAAAGTTTTCCCGACACCATCTACTGAACATTCGCGCTGCCAGTTGCGTATCCGGCAGGTCAAAAGCTGTGCTGATAAGGCTTGTCTGATGGCCAGAATCAGTCAGCTTGCGCACCTCACGCATCCAAACGACATTCTCTCCGGATCCGACCAAACTACCCATTTCGCAAAGCCCCATCTTCACAACCTCGCCGCCGGGCATCGCTACTTCATGCTCGGTGAACCATTGCTCCGGCCGCGAATCTCCAGGATGTTAACGCGTTCCCCCATCCGGGTACAGGCCATCCCCATACCATCGCCAGCCGCTATGTCTTTCACATTGCGAGCTGACTTGATAGTAGACGGATCTGACAGCTTTGATTCGATTAAACGACCGTCATTGATGGCCTTGCGGAATGTGTCATACTTAATGCCAAGTTCTTAGGCCGCATCCTTTCTCGAATATCTTTGATTCAGTAACTGCTGAGCTTGTTCAAGCACTTTAGGGGTAAATACTTTACCGCCACGCCTTCCTCGACGCTGAACGAAAAATGCTTCGGCACCGCCTGCACGAAGTTTATTCAACGAGCGGATAACACTACTCTTGGATACTCCGAAAGTCCTTTGTATATCGACCTGGTGGCAGGCACCCGATTCAATCAATTGGGATGTGACCATCCGGAACATTCGATGATCGTCATTCTGATGAGAGTAGATCGGATGCGTACCTAAAAAATAGGTCCATCTCTCATCGTCATGCCAGACACTGACCAGTCCGATGATTGAGGTTGCACCGCGTGGAATAAGTGGTAATATCAGTTGAGGCATGGCATCTTTTTCCATTCTTATAATCACGGTGGATTATAATGGAAAAGGTGTCATGCTCATTTTCCCATTGCAATATCTTCTTGCCTACCAATGAAAACCCCTCAACCAAATGAAATGACTGCGTATAACGAAATTATTACTCGCTTAATGCGTCCTTAGGAGATCAAGTGTCCTGAAGTTATTGTTTATTTGTAGAATTACATCGTCTCGGTTTTCTCGATTCGCAAAAGGGATAATTATAGATTCGGCCTATTCCGGTCCCTGATATTTTTTGCTTATTATGCCACAATGTATTACAATAAGTGCTGCGAGAATGATCGTCCACATAATACCACTGGAACAGGACGCTTCAATCCGGTAGCAATAACAAATGCTTACCTTCAGGGGGGCATGCATGGCCCAGCTCCGACCGAATGACGATTGGACGAACTATGAAAAGAGCCATTTTTAATATACTGATTTTGACCGATTTTCTCCGTTGGCTGAGCCTTTTTATACTGAAATGTTCCGGCTGGCGGGTCGAGGGCCGTCTTCCGGACGTCAGGAAATTTGTTCTGATCGCCGCACCCCATACCTCAAACTAGGATGGTTTTTACATGATCATGGTTGCCTTCGCTTTCCGGGTGAACCTCCGCTGGGTGGGAAAAGCGGAGTTGTTCAATCTTCCAATAGGATTTCTGTTACGGTTCTTTGGGGGTATTCCGGTGTATCGCAGCGCCAATTTGAACACGGTCACCCAGGCCATCCGCGTTATCGACGGAATGTCCGACATTGTACTGTCGGTGGCTCCCGAGGGCACCCGGAAGAAAACCACATATTGGAAAACCGGGTTTTATCATATCGCCGCGGGAGCGAATGTTCCCATCGTTATGGGATATCTGGATTACGGTTACAGACGATCCGGTGTCGGACCGGCATTTTTTCCCACTGGCGCCCTGGAAACAGATTTTTCCGAAATTGAATCGTTTTATGAACCGTTTACCGGAAGATATTCCGATTATGTGATTAGTTTTTAGAATACGCTTTGCGATTGTAAACTGGTTTATTTTAAAAAGGCACTGCTATTTTGAGACCCTTGAAAGAATCGGAAACATCTGTGGTAAGTTTAGCTCATCATCTCGTTTTTCAGTATTTACATCTCAATATGATCGAGTAGATGGTGTGCATAAGATTGTCGAAATTTTGGAACAACAACGCTTGAGGTAGGCATTTATGGCTGAAAGTGAATTTGATTTGACCGGATCTCGTGTTCTTGTGGTGGATGATGATCCCGCCAACCTGGACCTTCTGGAGCAAGCGCTGGAAGGTGAGG
>CAZWAE010000078.1:0-16416 GCA_964631805.1 uncultured Desulfobacteraceae bacterium
GGGGCTTTTTCCCGACCGCTTTTTTGACTGAAAAACCTGGTTGATATCGTCATCGGAGTCATCACAATGGATCATTCTCTGACTTGTTTCCATATTTGGATAAACTTGAAAGAAAAAAAGCGGAGCCAAAATGACCCCGCTTCTTAAAATTATTTTTTTGTAAGTATCTATTTGTTTATTTTCCTGCGACGAACACCTGCAAGAACAATCACACCTGTTCCGAGAGGAAGAAGGGTGCTAGGTTTTCGGTTTATTCCACCTTACATCCAATGACATATGCCCTGACCTGCCCATAAGCAACGTATTGGTGATCTTGCGACGAACATAACCATCCATTGCCAGAATATGGGTAAGAATTCGTCAACTTGCGGTGCGCATTACTACTCCAGCATCCGCCCCCTGTCCGCGTGTAACCGGATGGCAAATAGGCCACAGCCGTTCGACCATATGGACCATGACTTGAGGTTGCCGTTTTCTCGATACACGTAAGCGCCCCCCCAGAGCTTTCAAGCCCGACCGCGACATCAGCCGCATCGTATTCCGAACGTGTCGATCCCGTCGATACAGTCACGAGGTAGGTTCCAGGCACCAATTCTGTTGGCACCGAAGCTTCGATATGGGTGGAAGTAGAACCGGCAGCCACCGTTGCGGCAAGTCCGTCTATGGTGACTGTCGGCGATGCATCGAAATTGACGCCATATATATCCAAGATGGTTTCCGTTGACGTCGTCTCAACCGTTACACTTTGAATCACCAATTGGCCTGAGGCGGCTACGTCCTCATTCTGTAGCTCCGCGATTTCCGACTGGAGATTCGATAAGGAAACCCGGGCATGTAAAATGTCCGGTGCGAGTGCAAATCCCGTACACAATCCGACGACTAAACTGAAAATAGCACTATATTTAAATTTAGATAAGCGGTCTAGTATCATCTTATTCTCCTTTCCCCATAGGAGGGGTATTATAAGGCAACATTTGTATTTTATTTGTCAATTGGGACTGCGTTTATGAAATGAAGTGAATTTGTCGACGAGATGGCCGGCTTAGGAGCATGTTTAATTTTGATAGGGTAGGTCTATCTTGGAATTCTCGCAGATGCTTTTCTCCTTCATGTGAAAAACCTAAGCATAAAATTTTATTATGCAAGTGCTATTTTCCTACATTGTAGCAGTGCGATCGAGGTTGGTAGTCCGGCTAAAATTCAATAAGCAGAAATGGGTATCTGATAATTTCGTGAATCAAAACCTTTTTGGAACGGGTGGGTATCGGATTAGAGAACTTATGGACGATTTAACACCAGGGAGGGGGATGCTTACGTCATCGTAGTCGTCACGTTGGCAGGATATCAGACTTGTTTCTGAATACGAGCAAACCTGAAACAAAAGAGGCGGAGCCAATTGACCCCGCCGTCGGAATTGTCAGAGTATTCAACTACGATTTCATTTTCCGGCGAGCACCGGCCAGACCTATAAGACCAGCCCCGACCAATAGAATAGTTGTGGGTTCGGGGACTGCTGGTTGGTTTACCGTAAATGACATGATTTCCGCATTTGCAGTGGGTCCACCCGTGCTATCACCGAAATAAAGGACAGGCCCAGCAGTATGAACCCTTGGTGCTCCTTCAAAAAAAATAACATCGTTTACAAAAAGCTGATACCAATGGTTGACAGGATCAATTTCTGCCCTGAAAGTATTAATACCGGTATTTACATTTGAACCAAGAAAAGCATTGTCTACAAATTGGATTCCCGACTTATCTAAGCCAAATCCGTATCCCTCAGAACCTGTGTAAACACCAAAAGAGAAGGCAAACTGATTCCCGGGCCAGCTTCCGTATTGATAATCTATTACTTTAGCGGTCATAGAGATAGTGAATGGATTGTCAAAGTCTATACCCTCGTAAATTTCATATCGTGAATGGTTCCCAAAGTAACCATTGGTGTCCATAAGAAGCGAATCGCCATTAACACTAAAAACTGTGGTTTCAGCGATATTGCTATTGTAAGTCCATCCTTGTGTGCTCGGAAGAGCATCGAAGTTCAAGGTAATTGTTGTTGCATTTGCAATCGAAAAAAACAAAAACAACCCGATAAAAGCCACAGCAATAATTCGTTTCATTTATTAACCTTCACTAAGATTTATTTATTGAGTTTTCGCCGAGCACCAGCCAGACCAATCAGACCGGTTCCAAGTAGAAGCATGGTGGTGGGTTCGGGAACTGGATTACTATAATTGTCCCACTCCACGACATATCCTGCAAAATAATGAGTTGATGCCGAAGCGTCGTTCCAACCTGTAGTATCACGTCCGAAAAAGTGTATGGCCTCATCAGTAGCGTAATTATTCGGCTCACTCGCATTCCAATTTGAATAGCTAAACGCCTCACCTGTTACCCACTTGAAATCATTCGGCGCCTCTTCCTTTGCCCCTATCCAGTATCCGAAGGTTGTAGAAGTGCCAAGTGCTTGGGGGAAGCTGGTAACTATAAACGATTCCTCGTCAGCCGAAGTAATAGTGGCGAGATGTCCATAAAAACCATCATGAATCTGTTGTTCAGCATCGATTTTTGCGTCATTCCAGTCTATATTGCCAGCAACAGCAATGGCATCATACCAATGATCATTTCCTCCACTTGCGATTGTCCATTGAATTGGAGCAGCTCCAGCAACTCCAATAAAAATGAAAATTAAAGAAGCTGTACCTAAAAATAGTAGTGACCTCTTCATTTCTAATCCTCCTATTAAGTTTCTTACCAGCTACATTGACAAGCAATTATGATGCCTGGAAAGCTGTAATTTCAGCTATAAAATTATATCAAGAATATCAATTAGATATATTAATAGCAGATAAAGAAAAGAAAATCCGTTTATAAAAGCTGGTTGAAATTGTGAAGGGAATTACCCAAGAAATGTGAATAATGTTACATAGATGCCACATTGTGGCCTTATCGGTGGATTTCAGGTTTTAAGGGAAGTCGTTCCAAAATAAAGAGCTCTATTGCCGCCCAACTTCATGGAGTCATTACGTAGAGTCGGCCATCAAAACGGCCCTATAGGTCTGGAAGATATGGTTGCGGGGTAAACGGCAATATCTCCCGCCGGGTTTATCCGTGCCGCAAACCCGGTCTTTTCGATATCCGATTTGATAAAGGCGAGATTGTCCGTCTCGAAATTGCGGATATAGTTCCAAACCAGCTCACATTTTAAAAGAAAAAGCCGAGATGCCATTCGTCCAGCCAGATGTCGATTTTTCAACTCAAGTCTTTGATGATTTCACTGAATCGCTCGTCCAGGCTCAGGTTGTCACCGCCATTTTCGACATCAATATCTTTGTAGCCTTTCAGCAGGGCCTTGCTGGCCATGGTCAGGTATTTTTTAAGGAGGTCGTCGCTTTGAAGCAGACGGCTCCATCCCACGCTGACCGATGTGGCGACACCGTGGCTCAGCATGGCCCGCGAATAGCGGATTCGCAGGCTCTGCACTTCACTTAGTCCGGTAAACGGGGCATATCCCTCGAGGAGATGAGATAAATGTATCCAGTGCTCGCGAAGCATTTTGCGTTGCAGGTCCAGATTCCGGCCGTCGAACATGCACAGGAACAGGTTGGTCTCCTTTTTGGCAAATTCGACATATGCAATGGCATGGTCGACCCAGACATCACCGGTGTGGGATTTCGATTCATATTCATAGAGCAGCTTCCATCCCTTTTTCACCACCTCATCCTGGAGCTTTTCCATGTTTTTGAAATGGGAATAGATGGGCATGGTCGAACAACCCAACTGCCCGGCCACGGCCGAGGCGGACAAGCCCGACCAGCCGTTTTGCCGGACCAGTTTGAAAGCAGCTTCGATGACATCCTTTATGGTGAATTGCGGTTTTCTCGGCACAAAACGCTCCTGTGCAAATATATAGCTTTATTATATAAATAGATTATATAATAAAGCTATATATTTGTGCCTTATTCGAAGTCAAGTATTATTGTCCGAACAACCGTAGCCTTTTACCGTCAAGGGGCATTGTCAGGTACCGCCTCGGGTCTTTCCTATTCCGTGACGGTCTTTCCCCCGACACCGGCAACAAAACAAACACCTTGACGCTGCGCAACAATTCCATAAGGTGAAAATTCATACCGGCGGTCTTCACTGCAAAAATATATAATTTTATGGATTATTCAATATGTTATGGTTTGAATTCTCAACCGTCGTGCCACGAAACAGCAAGAGAGATTATATTGCATTGCAACATTTTTCTTGACACTGCCATGCCGGCCACCTATATTGTTCCAAAAAGCGAAGGCCGTGCCGCCCACAGATCGATGGGTTTCGCAATTCCCGTTTAATCGATCTTCCCGGTGGCCATTTCGATAATTTGGAACCCAATTTAGCAAATCAAAACAAAAGGAGAGAAAAATGATGGACCAAAAACAGATCGCTCGTCAGATGATTCAATTCAACAAGACTGCTTTCGACAACAGTTTCAACGCCATGACCATGGTATCCCAGCAGAATGAAAAGATGGTCGGGGCCTTTTTGGATCAAGCCACCTGGTTGCCGGAGGAAGGTAAAAAGGCGATCAGCGACTGGATGACCGCTTACAAAAAAGGGAGCGACGATTTTAAAAAACTGGTGGATGAGAACTACCAGAAGGTTGAGGATTTTTTTTCCGCCTCTGAATAAAAAAAGCAGCGCAAAACAGTCCCCCCGAATCAGCCGGGGGGAGCGATCCTGCACACAACCTAAGTTTTATTGCGGAGGGGAATTGTGGACAAAAGCCATCGCTCAATCCGTCAAAGCCCGCATCCGAAAAGCAACGCCAGCCACCCACTTTCAGCCCTCAACCATCTGATCGCAGCTTCCCAGAACTACCTGGCCGGGCTTTCCAGATATGCATCCGACTTCATGGTGCCGTACATTATCTCCACGGGCTACTTCAGAACCGTCGAGGAGGAGCGCCTGAGGACCACGTCACCGGTGGAAAGCCTTGAGTCCTACCTCAAGCTTCTCGATTTCAATCTGGATCTTTACAGCCGGGGCGTTTCGGCCGGACTCAATTCGATGAACACCTATGCCCAGTTTGAGCTCGGAAGCCTCATCGCCGCCCTCTACAACACGGTTTGGAACATGGGTGAAGAGGATCTGACCGCTTTTGCAGAACGCCAGGCCCGATTGATGGATATGGTGGCCAATGCCTATCCCAGGGCGATCCGGGAAATTGAGCCCGAATACGGATTTCATTTTGAACAGGGCCGCCATGAGCTTGCCGACGAGACCGATCGTTTCTATCTATACCGGATTGCACCGACAAAAAAATCGGCAAAGGTGAGAAAAGGGGGCAAACCCGTCGTCATTGTTCCCCCCTATGTCCTGGGTGCCAATATTCTCGGGTTCCTGCCGGGTGAGAACAAAAGCTATGCCCACTGCTATGCAAATAGAGGTATTCCCACCTACATCCGAATCCTGAAGGATGTCGAAACCACTCCGGCCCTTCAGATCATGACCGGAGAAGACGATGCCCGGGATACGGCGCAGTTCTGCGAGACGGTCAAGAAACGGCACGGCAGGTCTGTGACTCTGAACGGCTACTGCCAGGGTGGCTTCTCTTCCGTATGCAATTTGCTGACCGGCCGATTGGATGGACTGGTGGACGCATTTATCGCCTGTGTCGCGCCCATGGACGGGACACGGAGTACCGGCCTTTCGAATTTTCTGAAAAACCTCCCCGCCCGATTCAACGATTTGTCATATGGGCTCAAGACGTTATCCAACGGCAACCAGGTGGCCGACGGAAAGTTGATGGGATGGGTGTACAAAATAAAAAGCATTGAACACGAATCACCCATACCGGCCTTCTACCGCGACCTGATGATGTTCTCCCGACAAAACGAAAACAAGCTCCAAATCAACAAAACGGCAGCAGCCCTGAATTTCTGGTTGAACAACGAGCGAAACGACCTGCCGGTTGAGATCACAAAAATGAGTTTCGCATCCTATAACGACCCCATTTCCCAAGACGGGACCCTGCCGGTGCGGCTGTTCGGAAAAAAACTCAACCTCAAACGACTCCGGGAAAAAGGGATCCGCTGCCTTTTCTGTTACGGCGAAGGTGATGATCTGGTGGAAAAGGAAACAGCGCTCGCGCCATTGGATTACATAAACGCCGAGGTCACGCCGTTTCCCAAAGGTCACGTTGCCATCGCCACAACCTGGTCCCATCCGGATTCAGCCTGTGCACTGCATACGACCTTCGGAGACGGCAACTGGCGCGGACCGGTTCGCTTCCATCTCGATCTGGAGGCGGAGAGCACCAGCGCCCGAAAGAAAAAAACCATAAAAAAAGCACCTTCAAAAAAGAAAAATGGATAGACAATTTCTGGAATTTTTAGGAAAGCTCCTCATCAATACCGCCAAAGGTCAAAAGCAGGTGGAGGAGATGGCCCGCTGGATGGGCCAGCCTACGGCCGGTGGTGCGGACATGGCCAACCTATTCCAAAAGATTTATGGTCTGGAAAAGCCAAAGGAGGAGTCCCGGGAGTTTTCAAAAGCGTTTGAAGAGGCGACTGAAAAGTTTAGGTCTTCACTCAATGCCTGGATGAAGGTCATGGATTATATTCCTCAGAACAAGTACCAGGCTTTGAAAAAAAAATATGACGCCCTGAAAGAAAAAACAGTGGAACAGGAGGACGCCATCCGGGTCCTGGAAACGGCTTTACAGGAAAAAGGTATGCCGCAAACGGATGCCATCAAAGGATTTACGGATTTGATGGAAACACAGGCCGGCCAGTTTCAGGAACTGATGGAGAGCGTGGGGCGTTCTTTTAAACCCGACAACAAACGGTAGGGTGGCGGAAAAAATGTTTTGTTCCGGAAGGCGCCCTGATTTGCGTCAGATTTGGGCGATCTGAGGGCGAAAAGCCACAGGAATAGTTGTTCTATTCCGAGGACTTTTCAACTGAAGATCGTCTAAAGGTGGCGTGAAGCAGGGATGCATAATGGGATTAAACATTTTTTCCGCCGCCCTTAGGTGCCCCACCCCTTCTAAAACCACTGTCTGTGACTCCACATATCCTCTTCCAGGTTTTCCTTGTCCTCCTGGAGTTTGAGGTACATGGAAGCGTTCTGAATGGCGAGTGCCCCCTGATGCGCCAGGGCCTGCACCATGGTGACGACGTCCTCGGGAAACTCCCGCCTAACACCGCTGTACAGCCTCAGTACACCGATAACCTCGTCCCGTGACTTGATGGGGGTCACGATCATAGCGGCGATTCCCTCTTTCTTCATCTCCTTTTTATATTGAATCCGTCCATCATTGACGGCATCCTCGATGACCAGGGTCTCACCGGCCAGCGCCTGGGCGGCACTCCGTGTGGAGGAAACCACCCCTTTATTCAAAAAAGCGTCGCTCAGGCCCCAGCTGGCCACGAGGGTAAGCTCCCCACTCTCCTTGTCCAGCAGACGAATGGCAGAGCCTTTCAATCCGAGGGCGTTGCAGACGTCCACCGTCAGTTTGTTCAGTATCTCCTTGATATCGAGACTCGAGTTGATGTTCGAAGCGAGATCGAGAAACAGTGTCGAATTTTTCCGGATCCTTTCCAGGAGACGGGTGCGCTGGATGGCGATGCCGCCGTGATCCGCTAATGCCGACAGAAACTTGATCTCTTTTTTAGAGAATTTTTTAGGCTCTGCGGTGTAAAGCGCAAGAATTCCGATGGCCCTGTCGGTGACCATCACCGGTACGTCCAGAATGGAAGCGATCCCCTCTTTCTTCTTTTTTTCACGATTTTCCATCCGCGGATCGGTTGTCGCATCCTCGATATACAGATGGCCCCCCTTGAGAATGGCGCTGACGATCTTCCTGGCCTGCATCGGTTTTGAATGCAGGTAGCTTTTGGACAAACCTTTTTGTGCAACGGGAACGAAGATGTCTTTGCTCTCGTCCGCCATGAACAGGCAGGCCGCTTTGGCCCCCATCGCCTCCACGGCGCTGCTGACAATCAGGTCCAGTAATTTTTCCCTGGAATGGATGGTGCCAAATGCCTTGCTGACCTTGCAGAAGGTTTCAAAAAAATCTTTCTCTTTTGTCATCGGGTGTCTCCTCGGGTAGTATTCCCATCGCCAATCACGGGGCACGGACCGGCAATGTTCGTCGATGAATTCCGGGGGTCAAACAGCGGTTCTTTGCCTTGGACTGCCGGCAATGAAAGGGTAAGGTTCAACAGTATCATTTGGCCGCCTTCCTTCGCCGGGCGGCCGGCTTGGGTTTGGCCGTGGATTTCGAAGCCTTTTTCAAAGCGGTTTTAGTTGCTGCTGTTTTCCGTTTTCGGCGCGGTTTTTTATGGTCATCCCTCTCCTTGAGCCAAACGGCAATTTTCGGGGCAAAGGCCTTTTGGCATTTCGAACTGACATAGATACCGATATGGCCGGTATCCAGGCACATATCGGTGGCGTCTTTGCTGCCCACCTTGCCGGTCAGCTGCTCGCAGGCTTCGGGGGGAACCAGATGGTCGTATCGTCCGTAGTAGTTCAGCAATGGCATGGTGATGTTTTTCAGATTGACACGCTGCCCGCCGACCTCCATTCTGCTCTGGATCAAAAGGTTCTTCTGATAGCAATCCTTGATAAACTGGCGAAACGTTTCCCCCGGCACATCCGGACTGTCGAATATCCATTTTTCCATGCGGACGAAGTTCTCTAAGAATACTTTGTTGTCCATGCCCTCCATAAACCCCACATATTTATCGATCATCAGGCGCGCGGGATTGAGCAGAAGGAAACCGAAATTCATGACATCACCGGGGATATTCCCATAGGTGTCCGTCATTTTATCCGCATCGATATTTTTCATCCAGATGTGTAAAAGCCCCTTGTCCGTGTCGAAATGTGTGGGGGTAACGGTGGTGATCAGGTTTTTTATTTTTTCAGGATGCAGTGCCGAGTAGATGACGGAAAAGGTCCCCCCCATGCAGATTCCCATCAAGTTGATAGAAGCAATGTTTTGTTTTTTCCGGATAAAATCCACCATACTGTCCATGTACCCGTTCACATGATCATCGATGGTGAGAAATTTGTCTTTGCGCGTAGGATATCCCCAATCCACCATGTAAAGATCGATCCCCTTAGCCAGCAATGTTTCAACCACGCTTCTGCCCGGCTGGAGGTCAAGCATGGTCTCCCGGTTGATCAGCGCATACACCACCAGCAGCGGTGTCCGGTACCGGGTATCGGTCACCGGCAGATAGTGCTTCAGCTTGACCCGGTCCTCCTCATAAACAATCTCATAAGGTGTCGAGGCGATTTCCGTGTCCAACGGCTCGAGCAGGACATCAGACGCTTTTTGGACCCGATCATGGATCCCCTCGGCATCCTCGGCCAGTTTGGATAAGATCAGATCAACGGGTATTTTGGGCTCGGTCACGGCATTCCCCCCGGTTTTGTTTCTTCGGACCTGTTCGGCCGGATGCCAAATCCCAGGTTCCGGGTGTCAGGTTGATCGCTTTTCAAGTGTTTTGATTCGCTTTTTCAACAGATAGATCTCTTTGTAAAGATCATCCATTTCGCTTTGTTTGGGGATGGGCATGGAATCGAGCACATCTTCCATCACGTCGTTTTTGGCGTTGGTAAATTCGGATAAAGCATCGAGGGTTTGCCCCATATTGTGGGTGTATTCAAGTGACTGAAACAGGGTCATGTAATGTCCCTCGAGAATTTTAATCCACATCCGATAATAGGTTTTTGAATCTTCCGGGAGTTTCCCCTCATCGGCCATCTGGGTGAGTTTTTCCTGCAGTACGGAAAAAGACCGCGGCACCGGGAGATAGATGAGTCTCAAGAATTCTGACATACTCGTTTGAAAGATGTTCAGCTTGTCCACTAGCACCATCATCTTTTCCTGATAAGAACGGGTCAGCCCCAGTTGGGGGACTTTCAAAAACTGCCTGAACTCTTTTTCGTATATCTCGGCCCATGCACGAAAGGCGTTCTCATCTATATCCTCAAATTTATATGCTTCTGCGGACTTACCGATGCGTCCGGCACGCTCGAACCATTTCTGTTGCGCTTGAAGAAATCCGTTAAAACCGGACTGCGCCAGCTTGATCAAAATTTCCGGCATGGCGCCGGTCCCTTTGAACAGAGATTCCATGGCTTTGGGATCCTCCATGGCGGAGGAAAAGGCCTGAAAAGTTTTGAATGCCGTATCCATGGAATTCTGTGCACGGCCCGCTGTACCCGTTAAATTTTCCGCTTTGGGCTGAAATGCGTCAACCGGAAAAGACCAGTTTCGCAATACACCTCCCCAGAACTCACCGGTGGTCTTCATCCACGTGGAGAAAAAATCTTCAGGGCTCTCGCCCGATGGTCTCTTTTCATTCATTGGCTGTCTTTCGTACGTTTATTCCGAATCTGGATCGGTCGCCGACAATTCGGGAACGGAAATATAGCGCATACACTATGTTTGAACCAACAGAATAAAGTTGCGGTCATCCGGTCTCGGAAGGAAGAAAACGGTACCATCCGGTTTTGAATTGGGTGTGGCAGTGAACACCTACCGGCCGAATCCCTTAAACACAAAGATACAGAATCGCTCCGGTGATGTCAATTCGTCAGTTGTGTCGCCCGTCAGGCTAAAAGGGCCGCGGTAAAGCTGGGGAGGGTACCGAAGATGATTATGTCAACCCGTTTTCATTGAAACACACACTGTACTTCTGATCGCTTCCTTTGATGTGGTCGATCAGCCAGTCCTTTAGAAAATCCATCACCTCTAGGGTGAGCAGCGGTTTCCCGGAATCGAATCCACTTATAAACTTCACCACTTTTTTTACGAACTGGTCGTGTTCCGACTTATGCGTTGCTGCCTCCGAATACCCGAATTTTTCGAAATAATACTCTTCAAGAATGAAATGCTCCTCCGCATAGCCTACCATTTTCTCGAGGATGGTGTTCAGGATCTCCTGGCCTTTTCCGGCCTTCATGGCATCGTTGAGATCATTGATCATGATGACCAGCTGCCGGTGCTGTCCATCGATTCTATCGACATTTACACTCAATTCGTCACTCCATGTGATGAGAGCCATCTTTTACCCTTTTCCCTTCGGTTGAGAATGTGAATGGATGAAAATTCCAGATCCTGCCCACACTTTAATCGGCAAATCGGGGAGAAACTTTAGGCTCTATGATGGGGGACATACCAGAATGTTGAGTTCTATCGGTCGTTTGCCGCCGCCGGCCACAGGTAGTAAAAACCGGTGCGAAAAGCGGCCAGTCCTTCCGGTATGCCCAGATGGACCAGCGGGGGGGAGATTCCGGCGAGGCGGTTGGTGGTAGAATTGTAAAGATTGTCGTCCGGGTGCTCGGTCCGGCGGTAGAGAATCACCCGGCTCTCCTCGTCGAGTGAAGCGATGGATTTTGCCTTGTCCACGGCATCTTTGAGATAACCGATCCGGTCGATCAGACTCAGGTCCAGGGCCTCCCGGGAGGTAAAGATGCGGGCGGTGCGAATGGCTGCAACCTGTTTTGGGTCCAATTGGCGTCGTTCCGCAGCCAGGTCAACGAACCGGGCGCCGAATTCGTCGATCACGCGCTGGAGAATCAGCGTTTCCTCTTTCGTGGCCATCCGGAAGGGAGAGCCCATATCCTTGTTTTCCCCCGATTTGCTCACTCGAACATCCACACCGATCTTTTCCATCAGCCCGGATATCCCGGGATGGAGGAAAATAACGCCGATGGACCCGGTGATGGTGGTGGGGTGGGCGATAATATGGTCGGCGGCAAGGGCGATATAGTATCCCCCCGATGCCGCAACCCCCATCAAAACGGCGACTACCCGGACCCCCGTTCGCTCTTTGAAATCAACGATCTCCCGGTAAAGCATATCGCTGGCTGTGGTGGTGCCTCCCGGCGAATCGATCTTGAGAAGAACCGCCTTTACGTTTTTATCGCGTTCGGCCAGACGCAGCTGGGAAACAATTTCCTGGACCATACCCGGACCGCTGGTCAGAAATCCCTTTTCAGGCCGGTCCGAAATAAACCCATGGATGGGGATCACCAGTATTTTCTGTGACGTTTTCCCTTCAATGACAAACTCTTTGAGGGGTTCTGCGCCGTCGGGGAAAAGTTTGATGCGCGGCGTGCACCCGGCAATCGTCAGGATGAGAATTAGGGCGACGATCCACCCGGACCATCCTGCTATTATCCGGGTTCTGTTTTTCGGATCCATAATTTCCCTTCCGTTTTCAAGCTTTGGTATCAGGGCTTTTTTACCCTGATATTATCCATCACCTTAACGACGCCTTTGGTTCCCCGGGCGATTCGGACGATGGTGTCCCGCTCTTTACCGGTTTCCACGATACCGCTCAGCACCACCACGCCTTTGTTGACATCCACGTCGATATTCATCGAGAGGACGTCCGGTTCGCCCATGAGCCTGGACTTTATTTTGGTCCCCAGAACGGTGTCATCCATGGATTCACCGATCGATTTCGATCCGACCTGTAGAAAATTGTTGACCGATTTCACGCCGGCCACCTTGCGGGCGATCTCCTCAGCCCGCGATAATTCCTGTTGGGTCGAGACCATACCCGTCAGGGTAACCACACGCTCAAGGGTGTCCACATCGATCTTCATCGCCCCGGCACCGGTATTTTCCACCAAAGCTGTTTTTACTCGGGATGTAATGGTGGCATCGCTCCACATCTTTCCCACCGACCTTTCATCCGTTCCGACCTGGTACGCCCCGGCAGCGCCCGCACCGATAAGCGCCGGCGCGCACCCTGCATTGGCAAGCATGAAACCGATCACCAGGATCCATAAGCATTTTTTCATTCCTGTCCTCCCTGTTTTTGCGACATCGCTCTATTTATCATGTTGAAGGGTGAAATGGTCGGCCCATTCCAATCTCATCGGGAATATACCGAATTATTCATTCCAGTTCAACCATTGTGAAAAAACGACGGATACCGGCCGGATGGGAAGGATCCTCGATAAAAAAAAGTATGCCTTCTAAAGAAAAACTCGAAACTGTCGATAAAAACAATAATGTATCTTTATGATTTTTCCATAATGGGTCTTGGAAAATATTTTTTCCCCGAAAACGGGTTGGTCTATATCAGGAATCTTTCAAATGAGTTCAAAGAGGTACGGTCGCTTTGAAATACGGTCACTGCTGGGCAAAGGGGCGATGGGAGCCGTCTACACCGCATATGATCCCACACTCAGCCGGGAAGTTGCCATCAAGGTGGTGCGATTTCCTGACAATATCGCACCGGACCTGCTCTCCAAGGCCAAACAGGATCTGCTCAGGGAAGCACAGCTGGCCGCGCGGTTGTCGCATCCGGGAATCGTACAGGTTTACGATGCCGGAACCCAGGGTGAGGAGCCCTATATCGTCCTCGAGATGATCGGCGGCCATCTGTTGTCGGATCTGATCAAGGAGAAGGGTAAACTCGGGGTCAAGGAAGCCAATCTGATATTCCGGCATTTGTTGGAAGCCATGGCCTATGCCCATGAAAACGGCATCGTTCACCTGGACCTGAAACCCGCCAACATCATGATTGGAAATCGAAGACAGCCACGGATCATGGATTTCGGTATCGCCCGATCGGTTTCGGACATACGGGACCAGGACGAAGAGATCCGCGGGACGCCCAAATATATGGCACCGGAACAGGTTCAGGGAGGCAGCCTGGATCCCCGCACGGATGTTTTTTCCCTCGGGGTGATATTCTACCAGATGTTAAGCGGGCATCTGCCTTTTCCATCGAAAAACCTCCCGGAACTCCTTCGTTCGATTACCAGCAAACCCCATCGACCGCTTCAGTCCTGGCTGAGCGATCTGCCGAAATCCCATTACGGGTTGGTGGACACGGCACTGAGCAAAACCCCCATCGATCGGTTCGACAGCGCCGTGGCCATGCTGGAAACTTTTTCGAAAAATCTGGAACGCGCTGAAAAGAAAGACGCCGACGGTGGCCGGGAAGCTCTCAGCAGCGGGGGGCGGCAGGAGATCCTGCGGTTCATCATGCAGCGGATCAAGCGTAAAGGTGATTTTCCCTCCATTTCCCAATATGTCTCGGAAGTGGTACGGGCCGCCAGATCTCCAAAATCCACGGCCCAGGGTATTGCCGGAAGTATTCTCAAGGATGTCTCTCTCACCAACCGCATCCTGCGAATCGCCAACAGTGCCTTCTACCGCACACACGGCCCGCCCATCACCACCATCACCCGTGCTGTGGTGGTGCTCGGAATGGACGCGATCCTGAACATGACATCGGCATTGGGTATATTCGAGCATTTTTTAAAGGGTTCCAATATCGAGGACCTCAAAAAGCAGGTGGTCAAATCGCTGTTCACCGCGCTGAATGCAAGGGATATCGCCAATAGGATCGGGATGGATAACTCAGAGGAGCCGTTCATTTGCGGTATGCTCCATCATCTCGGCCGGCTGATCGTCTGTTTCTATTTTCCCGAAGAACAAAAGGCCATCGATAAACTGGTCCGAGAGGAGGAGTTAAGCGAGGAGGTTGCCTCCAGGCGGATCATGCGATTATCCTATGCCGAACTGAGCCAGGGCATCGCCGATTCCTGGAATTTGCCCGATCTGCTGCAAAACGGTCTGAATCCCATCGATCCTACGCGAAAAGGACCGCTGAGAGGGAAAGAAGAAAGGCTGCGGGGGATCACCTCCTATGCGTCGGAACTCAGTGAGATCACCATGCTCACCAACCCCGGGGAACGCAAAATAGCGTTGGGCAATCTGTCGCGAAAGTACCAGGGAAAGATCAATTTAAAGCCAAATGCATTGGAGGGCATCGTAAAGGATTCGCTGAAAAATGCATCGAAATTCTCCAAAACCATCCATATCAGTCTCAAAACCCTGGGGTTGAAACCGGAAACGGATGTCCCCCCCAAGAAGAAAGCTGCCGTGCGGCCGAATGGCGCGGGAATCGGTGACACCCGGTCCCTATCGGATGATGATAAAACAATTACCCTGAGTCTCAAAGGCAACGCAGCAGCAGAGGATACCGCGATTCAAACCGAAAGAGGAGATGCCGCCACCGAATCCGCAGGCAGTCCGATGGAAGAATCCGATTACAAGATCGAGCGACAGGAGTTTCTCACCAAGACCATCACCGACATTGCCATGACGCTTACCGGCGCTTTTTCCATCAGCGACGTCATTATGATGGTACTGGAGGGCATGTTCCGGGGTTTGGGGATGCAGAATGTGTTCTTGACCATGGTGACGCCCGGACGGGATCAATTGGTATACCGGTTCGGCCTGGGTCCGCAGACCGAACATCTCCGGACGGAATTCAAGTGCCGCCTGAAACCCGCCAAGACCGCGATGGCGGCGGCGGTTCTCAGTCGGAAGGAAATATCCATCCCCGATACGAGCACGGTGAACAAGGATCAGCTGATGCCCGGCCATGTTTACAAGATCATGGATCCCCAGAGTCTCGTGATGATTCCGCTGACGGTCAAGAAAACGGTGATCGGGCTGTTTGTGGCCATGCGTTCAAAAGAACAACCCCCTATCACCGAACTGGACCTGCAAAACGTTCGCATGCTCGTCAACCAGTGTATCCTGGCCGTCCATCAATCCGCCAGATAGGCGTGAGCCGAGCCGCTCCCTGTTCTTCGATGATCAACGTGGTTTTCGTTTCGAAAGGACTCAGGCCGACAAATGGACACACCCACTTGAAGCGGTATGGAGACTGCAACGAATTATGACCTCAAGGTCTTTTCGAATACATCGAAATCCATCCTCGAGGTCCAATCCAGGCTCAATGGTGTCACGGATACGGCTTTTTCAATCAATATCGCATGGATGTCCGTCCCAGCCGCCAGCTCATTGACATCCAGATCGATCTTCAGGATACCGTCACCGATTTTGCTTTCGATGGTAGGTTTTTCAAACACCCTTGTGTAGTAAACGTGCCGTGCCAGTTTTGTCAGTTTCCAGGGCGTATTGGCTGTTGCGCCATCTGGAACGTCTATTTTCAGCACATCCACGTCGAAGGGCATCTCATGATTGAACATGACTCCCGCGAAGTGGGCCAGGAAATAAGCGGTCGCCTCCCAGTCCTGGGAGGAATATGAAGTGTGCTGGTCAACCGGTGTCTGTTTGGAAACGGCCAGGGCGGGGATACCCATGCTGGCGGCTTCGGAAGCCGCTCCGATGGTGCCGGAGGCGGAGATGTTCATCCCGAGATTTTCCCCATAATTGATCCCTGAAATCACAAGATCCGGTTTGGACTCAGAAAACATCAACCGCAGCGCGTGCCGGACGGCCAGAGCCGGCGCACTATCCATGTGGTAAGCCCGTACCGGGATGCCGCCCACCTCATAGTCGATGGGGATCAAGCATGCTTCCGGATCACCGGCAAGGCTCCTCCCCATGCCGGTTTGTTGATGGGTCGGCGCGAC
>CAZWAE010000079.1:0-9542 GCA_964631805.1 uncultured Desulfobacteraceae bacterium
TCGGGAACCTGCTCCTTGATCAACATGGCATTTTTCACGGCGGTCTGGCAGCAGATCCGGGAGCAGTAGGGTCTTTCCTCGTTGCGAATGCCCACGCATTGAATCATGACATAATTTTTCTTGCCCGCATCCAACCCCGCTTTCAGGAGGCGCTCCATCTCGAGCTGGGTGATGCTGTATCCGCCGTCGTAACCGAACAGACCGGTTGGTTCATAAGCCTGGGCGCCGATGGCCACCAGGATAACGCCGATGTCGATGTTTTTGGCCCCCGAAGGGGTTATAACGTCCGCGCTGAACTTACCGATAAATCCGCTGACCGCCTTTACCGTCGCCTCCGTGAAAAGGGTGATGCTTGCATGGTTTTCGATCTCGTCGATCCTGGATTGTACGAAGTCGCCGGCGTCCGTCATGGTGGGGCTCAGTTTGTTCAGGCGGTTGAGCATTCCCCCCAACTTTTTTTCCTTTTCAACAAGGGCCACTTCGTATCCGCGGTTTGCCAATCCGATGGCCGCCGTCATCCCGGCGATGCCGCCGCCGATCACCAGAATCCGTTGATGCACGGAGGAGAAAATGGCCTCCTGGGGTGTCAACAGCGCCGCTTTGGCCACACTCATGCGGATGAGATCCTTGGCTTTGACGGTGGCGTCCTCCCGAAGCTGCATGTGAACCCAGGAACACTGGTCCCGGATATTGGCCATCTCGAACAGGTAGGGGTTGAGCCCCGCCTCTTCGCAGGAACTCCGGAACAGGGGTTCATGGGTACGCGGCGAACAGGAGGAGACCACCACCCGGTTGAGATCATACTCCTTGATCGCCTTTTTGATTTCATTGATGCCGCTTTCGGAGCAGGAGTAGAGGTTTCGCTGCACGAAGGTGACGTGCGGCAGGGTTTCCGCATAATCGGAAAGGGCCTCCATCTCCAGATATCCGGCAATATTGGATCCGCAGTGGCAGATGAACACGCCGATTCGGATCTCCTGGCTGCTGGTTTCAGGCAACGGCTTTCTCCTTTTTTCGATCCAGGGTGACGGCGATTTCGGCCGCACGCTCCGCGGCACTGGAAGCCTGGGCCACCGATTCGGGGACATCCATGGGAGACTCGGCGCAGCCGCAGACAAAGATCCCCGGCACGGTGGTGTCCACCGGAGAGAGGGGACTGGTTTTGATAAAACCGTAGTCGTCCGTCTCCACACCGAAGACCTCTGCCAGTTTTGCCATTCCCTTGTTGGGCGCACAGGCCGTGGCCAGGATCACCATATCGAATTCCCGGCTTTTCACCTTTCGCTGACGGGTGTCTTCATAGATCACCACGGGGTTGTCGTCAGGACTGCTCATGATCTCGCTGACCCGTCCCCGGATATACTCGATATTGGAATGGTTGCCCCCCCTTATTTTATATTCCTCAAATCCTTTGCTGACCGCCCGGATATCCATCCCGAAGATGGCGGATACGGTGGCGGGTTCATGCTCATGGGCGATGATCGCCTCCTTGATGGAGTGCATGCAGCAGTATCCGGAACAAAAGGGATAAAAACGAAAATCCCGGGATCCCACACACTGGACAAATGCCAGCCGTTTGGCGGTTTGAAAACCTTCCGCCTGTTTTTCCAGTTTTTCCAAGGGACCGGAAATCTCAAGATAGGCGGCGTATCGGTCCGCCCATTTTTTACGGTCGGCATCTTCGGTGAATTTGCCCGCCTTGTATTTCATATAGAAATCCGCCGAGGATTCGCCGTGTTTTTTTTCCAGCTTTGTCAGCATCTTTTCAGCCTTGGCCGCTTTTTTCCGGAGATCCGCCACCCGGGCGCCGACGGCAAGGTCCGATGGGCGATCCAGGTGGCCGCCGGTGGGCCCGCTGGCGCTGAGCAACCGCTCGAATTCGATGGCGGTCACCACATTGGGAAGCTCCCGGTACCGGTACTCGGCAATGCGCGAAGGATCGAAAACATCATAGCCGGCGGCGATGACGACCGCTCCCACCGAGAGGGTCAGTATCTGATCCTCCTGCTCGAAATCGATGGCGTCCGCCTGGCAGACTTTCCGGCAGATGCCGCATCTTTTGCCGTTTAACTGGCGGCAGAAATCGGCATCGATGGTATGGGTCGAAGGGATGCCCTGGGCGAAATAGCTGTAGATCGCCCGTCGCTCCCCGATCCCTTCGTTGAAGGCGTCCGGAACGGAGGTGGGGCATTTTTCGGCACACGCGCCGCAACCGGTACAGCGGTTCTCATCCACAAACCGCCGCTTCCTGCGAACCGTCACCGAAAAATCCCCCGATGCGCCTTCCACCTTTTCAACCTGGCTGTAGGCCAGCAGTTTTATCCCGGGATGTCGACCGACATCCAGCATCTTCGGCGAGAGTATTCAGATGGCACAGTCGTTGGTGGGAAAGGTTTTGTCCAACTGGGCCATTTTGCCGCCGATGCTGGGCAATTTTTCAACGAGGTGGACCGTAACGCCCATCTCCGCCAGGTCCAGTGAGGCCTGGATACCGGCGATCCCGCCGCCGACCACCAATACTTCCTTTTTCATTTCAAGGTTCCTTTTTGATATGCTTGTAAACAAAATCGTACAGGTCCGTGATGTCCATCGTAAGGTCATATGCCTTTTTGGCGCATCGCAGATGGATCTGGCATTTGGGACAGGCCGTTATCAAGGTTTTGGCACCGGTCTCCCCGGCTTCCGCCAGGCGCTGCATCTGGATCTCCTTTGAGCAGCTGGAACAGTTCATCCATCCCGAGGTGCCGCAGCATACGCTGTTCTCCCTGGATCTCGGCATCTCCCGCAATTCGACCCCGGGCAGGGCCGTCAGCATCTCCCGGGGCGCATCATAGATGCCGGCCAGCCGTCCCAGCCGGCAAGGGTCATGATAGGTCACTACCCCGTCAGCGGGTTCCGTGAATTCTATGGCGCCGTCACTCAGTTTTTCCGCCAGGAAGTCAAGGATATAAACCGGCTCGAATGGAAGTGGACCCAGATACTCCGGATAAAAGGTTTTGAAGGTATGGTAGCCTTCCGGGCAGGTGAAAACCACCTGCTTTGCGCCGCTGGCACGGATTATCTCTACATTCAATTGGGCCAGCTCCTTGAATTTGCTTTCATTTCCGTTCCAAATCGCATCGTGTCCGCAGCACCGTTCATCGTTGCTGACCACCGGTTCCACGCCCACGGCATTTAAAAGGGAGAGGACGTTCTGCGCGTTGCCGATGGAACCGGCGTCGATATCCCGGAAGATCACGTCAAAATAGGGCCGGCATCCCACAAAAAAGAAAACATCACCAGTTTTTCGGGTTTTTCGGTTCTCAACCCAAAACGTTCTATCCTGGCGGATGTTCCGGGTTTGAATGGACCAGATGGTCTGCAACATGCCGTTATGGGACGGCACCCCGTTAAACCCCAGTTCCCGCGCGCCGTCGCGGAGCATACGGATGAATTCCGGGAAATTGATTTCCGCCGGGCACCGGACGCTGCATTGGGCGCAGGTGAGGCAGTTCCACATGGAATCATCGGAAAAGTCCTCCAGCCCATAGAGGGACCGCTCGATGATCTGCCGGGGTGAAAATTCCGGAAAAACCCTGGCAACGGGACAGCTTCCCGTACACACCCCGCAATCCAGACAGAAGTAAGTCTTTGTCTTTTCCACCAAATCAGCTATTGCCGTCATTCCATTGCCTCAGTGCTTATGATCTCGCCTGCTTATGCCGCTCTTTCCAAACCGGCCGGTCCGAGAGATTGAATCTGTTCCGTAAATTCCGTTGCGATTTTGGCAAACCGTCCCCCCTCGGCCGAGGAGATCCACTCCTGCCGCAGCCTGGCGGGTTCCACTCCCAGTATTTTTATGAGTTCCCGGGTCATCCGGTACATTTTTTCCGCTTTCACATTACCGTCCAGGTAATGGCAGTCCCCCATATGTCAGCCGGCCACCCAGACCCCGTCGGCACCCTGCTCAAACGCCTTCAAGATAAAGTTGGGATTCACCCGGCCGGAGCACATCACGCGGATAATGCGCATGCTTACCGGGTACTGCAACCGGCTCACACCGGCAAGGTCCGCCGCCGAATAGGCACACCAGTTGCAGGCAAAGGTAATGATTTTGGGTTGGAAAGAATCGGTCATAAAATGACACTCCTAATTTATCTGGTTCTTCTTCAATTAAAAATGAGAAGAGGGTCCGAGGGTTCCAGGGGTCAAGGATTCAAGGGTTTTTTTTCTAATGTAATCCCTGGTTGTTTTTCTCCTATTTAGAATTTTGAAGTTATTCCATTTATCTCCAAGCAAGGCGTGAATAACTTTAACGATACTTTCGAATCTTTGTGCTGCTGAGGTATTTCACTCGAACCCTCGACTCCTTGACCCCTTGTATCCCATCGCATCACCGAATGGGTAAAGAGGAGTTTCGGTTCGGGAAGCATTCTTTTCTTAAATACCTACCTACGTCTTCATAGCCGCTGCCACCATGGTCAGTACTTCCGCATCATCGAAATGCCGGATGGCGGCAGCACCCGTCGGACAGGCCACGGCACAGGACCCGCAGCCCGTGCAGACCGCCTGATTGACTTCACAGGCAATCCGGTCCTCATGAAAGATGATCGCCTGAAACGGACAGGCATTTTGACAGAGACGGCATCCCCGGCAATACTTGGCGTCGATGCCGGAGACTATGGCATTGCCCAGAACGCTCTCTTTGGAGAGCAGCGTCACCGCGCGGGAGGCGGCGCCCAATCCCTGGGCGATGGCTTCGTCCACCGGTTTGGGGGCGTGGGCCAGGCCGCAGACAAAGACCCCTTTTGTCGCAAAGTCCATGGGCTGGAGCTTGACGTGGGCTTCCACGAAAAAACCGTCTTCATTGACCGGCACCTTGAACAGCTTGGCCAGAACATCGTCCCGGTGGGCGACAACGGCACTGGCCAGAACCAGCAGGTCCGGTTTGAACTGCAGCTCATGCTGCAAGGCAAACCCGGTGCAGGTGACCGAAAGCGCGTCCCCGTCCTGGGTTACGGTCAGATCTCCTTCAGTATCGTAGTGAACGAAGATGATGCCCTTACTCCTGGCTTCCCGGTAAAGGTCTTCGCGAAGACCGTAGGTGCGCATATCCCGGTAGATGATGTAGATGTCCATTTCCGGTTTCAGCGTTTTGAGGGAAAGGGCGCTTTTTACGGAGTGGGTGCAGCATACCTTTGAACAATAGGGCCTTTCCGGGATCCTGGAACCCACACACTGGATGAAAACCACCGAGCTGACCGCGGAAAGGGAGAGATCGCCGGCGATGAGTTTCCGGTCCAGGTCCTGTCCCGTCAACACCCTTTCGTCTTTGCCGTAGAGGTGCTGATCCGGTTTGAGTTCTTCCGCTCCGGTGGCGATGATGGCAACCCCGTGGTCGATCACCTGCTCTGTTCCATCGGTTTTAACGGTGGTGTTAAAAGCTCCCACAAAACCGTCGACGGTTTTGATCTCCGTATTTGTCAGGATCCGGACATTGGGATCCGCCTTTACCGCGTCCACCAGTTCGGCGACGTTTTTCCGGACATCATCCCCCTGCCAGGTCTCGTGCAGCTGCAATGCCTGACCGCCCAGCACCGCTTTTCTTTCCACAAGATGAGATGTATACCCCTGCTGTGCGAGATTTTTAGCGGCGGTCATCCCGGCGATCCCGCCGCCGATCACCAGTGCGGACTGTTTCATGGGAATTTCGGGATCGTAAAGAGGCTCTAGAAGTCCGACCTTCGAGACCGCCATGCGCACCAGATCCTTGGCCTTTTGGGTGGCATCCTCCCTGAATGCCTGATGGACCCAGGAGCATTGGTTGCGGATGTTGGCCATTTCAAACAAATATTTATTGATGCCGGCGTTGAGAACGGTTTCCTGGAAAAGGTTCTCGTGGGTTCTGGGTGTACAGGCCGCCACCACCACCCGGTTGAGCTGCTGCTCTCGGATCACCTGGCTGATCTGCTCCTGGGTGTCCTGGGAGCAGGAGAAAAGATTGTCTTCCACAAAGACGACGCCGGGCAGGGTTTTGGCGTATTCGACCACTTCCGGCACTTCCAGGAACCCGGCAATGTTGGTGCCGCAGCGGCAGACGAACACACCGATGCGGGGGGGCTGGCCCCGGACATCGGTTTCTGCCGGCACCTCCCGTACCTTTGTCAGCGCCCACCGCGATTCCGCCAGCACGCCGCCGGCCATGGCCGCCGATGCGCTGGATTCGATGACCGACTGAGGGATATCCTTCGGGGCTTCCAGGGTACCACACACGAAAACGCCGGGCCTTGATGTCCGGGTGGGTTGAAAATTCCCGGTCGAGGCGTGCTGATACTTGTCCAGCTGGATCTCCAGCTTGTCAGCCGTCTCCGCTACCTGCGCAGATACGCCGAGGCCCACGGACAGAACCACGATATCGAAGGCCTCCTCCATTCGCTTTCCGGCCCTGTCGACATAGCGGATGGTGTGTCTTCCGGTCCCCTCTTCCGGGGTTATGCCGGCGATCCTGGATTTGATGAACCGCACCCCCATCTCATCTTTGGCGCGGTTGTAGTATTTTTCAAAATCTTTTCCGTGGGTCCGGATATCGATATAGAAGATGGCCGCATCCAATCCGTTGCTGCTGTGCTCCATGGCCAGCATCGCTTCCTTTACCGCGTAGGTGCAGCAGACCCCCGAACAGTACCCCTTTGCCCCCGGGTGCTGGTCCCTTGAACCGACGCATTGAATCCAGGCGATTTTTTCCGGCTCCCGGTGATCCGAGGGCCGCACCAGGTGCCCGCCGTAGGGCCCGGAAGCGGAAAGAATTCTCTCGAATTCGGCGGCGGTGACCACATTGGGATGACGACCGTAATGGAAGGTGTCGGACCGGGCAGGATCATAGGTTTCGGCGCCGAGCGCCAATATGATGGCACCCACGGACAGTTCGACAATTTCATCTTCCTGGTCGTGTTCGATGGCGTTGACGCCGCAAAACTCCGTACAGATCTTGCAGCCGCCGGTTTTGTAATGCACACATTTGGTGCGGTCGATCACAGGAGTGTTGGGAACGGCCTGGGCATAGGGAACGAAAACCGGTTTGCGGCCGGCGAGCCCCTTTTCATGTTCGGATGGAATCTTTTTCAGGTCGTGTCTGGATACTTCCGCCTGGATCTTTTCCCACGTGATGTGTCCCGTAGGACAGACAAAGGCGCAGGCGCCGCAGGCGATACAGGCATCGGTCTGGCGATGGAACGGCGTGTCCACCTTCATATCCAGGCCCCGCCCGGTCAGCCGGATGGCGCTGTTGCCCATCCGCTCGCAGATCCTTGTGCAGAGCCCGCACAGGATACAGGTGTCCTTCTCCCTGGGAAACCGGGTTTCCTTTATGCCGTATCGTTTTGACAGTTCGGCCAGGATGGGCACATCCGGGCATCGGGCCAGGAGCATCTCCACAATCAGCCGGCGTCCTTCATGAACCCCCTCCGTGTCGGTCTTAACCTCCATACCCTCCCAGATGGGATAGTTGCAGGCGGTCACATAGCGGGTCCGCCGGCCGTCAAACAGCTCAACGGTGCAAAGACGGCACATCCCGGCCGGTTCCAGCGCCTTATGGTGGCATAGGGTCGGGATCTTAACGCCGCTTTTTTCCGCCACCTGCAGGAGGAACTGCCCCTTGTCCCCCTCGACGGTTTCGCCATTTAGTTTAAAACGGATCATCGGTTATCCTAGTGTTTCATCTTATTGAATCATCACGGCGTTGAATTTGCACACATCGTAACAGATACCGCACTTGATACACTTTTCCCGGTCCAGTTGATGGGGGGATTTCTTCTCCCCGGTGATCACCGATTCCGGGCACCGTTTGGCGCACAGCGTACACCCGGTGCACGCTTCAGGATCGATGGTGTAGTGAAACAGCGGTTTGCAGACACCGGCCGGACACTTTTTGTCCCGGATGTGGGTTTCATATTCCGCCCTGAAATGGCGAATGCTGGTCAGTACGGGATTGGGGGCCGAAGTCCCCAGGCCGCAAAGGGAAAATTTTTGGGTCACACGGCCCAGCTCCTCCAGCAAGGCGATATCTCCCTCTTCCCCGTTGCCATCGCAAATCCGGGCGAGGATCTCAAGCATCTGTTTGAGTCCCTCCCGGCAAGGATTGCACTGCCCGCAGGATTCATCTTTCAGGAAGTCAACGAAATAGCGGGCTACGTCCACCATGCAGGTGTCCTGATCCATGACGATCATGCCGCCAGAACCCATCATGGAGCCGACTTTTACCAACTCATCAAAGTCGACGCCCAGATCCAGATATTCTTCCGGGATGCACCCCCCCGACGGCCCGCCGGTCTGCACCGCCTTGAATTTCTTCTTTTTGGGAACACCACCGCCGATATCGAAGATAATCTGCCGAAGGGTTGTTCCCATGGGCACTTCCACCAGTCCGGTGTTGACCACCTTGCCGACCAGGGAGAATATCTTGGTGCCCTTGCTGTTTTCCGTGCCGATGGCGGCATACCAGTCCGCACCATTCCGGATCACCACAGGTACGTTCGCCCACGTCTCGACGTTGTTCAGCAGCGAGGGCTGGTCGCGAAAACCCTTTTCCACCGTGTGGACGTACTTGGCTCGCGGGCGTCCCGGTTTTCCCTCCAGAGACGCCATCAGGGCGGTGGATTCACCGCAGACGAACGCGCCGCCGCCCCGGCTGATCCGGATGTCGAAATCCAGACCGGAACCCAGGATGTCTTCTCCCAGCAAGCCCTTTTCCCGGGCCATTTCAAGGGCGATGGAGAAGTTTTTGACCGCCAGGGGATATTCGTGGCGGACATACACGCGTCCGTCGCTGGCGCCTACGGCATAGGCGCCGATGAGCATTCCCTCGACGACACTGTGGGGATTTCCCTCCAGGAGGCTGCGGTCCATATAGGCGCCCGGGTCCCCTTCATCGGCATTGCATATCACATAGCGCCGCCCCTCATGTTTTTTGCAGGTTTCCCATTTGATCCCGGTGGGAAAGCCGCCGCCGCCGCGGCCTCTCAGCCCCGACGATTTGACCCATTCGATCACCTCCTCCGGCGTCAGCTCGAAGAGCGCTTTTTCAAGGGCGCCGTATCCCCCCACGGCCAGATAATCCTCGATACGCGTGGGATCGATGATGCCGTTGCTACCGAAAATCAGCCGCTGCTGCAGTTTGTAAAATGGGATCTCCTCTTCATGGACGATCTTCTTTTTGACCGTCGGGTCCTTGAAGATGCGGGCCTTCACCAATTCATCGTTTTGGATGGTTTTCTCGACGATCTCCGGAATGTGTTCGGCTTTGAGCTGGGGATAAAATATGCCCTCCGGATGGATGACCATGATCGGACCCTTTTCGCAGAAACCATGGCATCCGGATAATTTTACTACCACCTTGTCCAGCAGGTGGTGGGATGTCAGTTCATCCATCAGTGTCTCGTACACCTTCGCCGTGCCGTACGCACCGCATCCGGAACCGGCGCACAAAGAGATCAGTTTCCGTTTGTCATCCCGGCGCCGGGCAGTCAATTCATCTCTGAGTGTTTTGATGGCGGCTCTGTTTTCTA
>CAZWAE010000079.1:9642-16249 GCA_964631805.1 uncultured Desulfobacteraceae bacterium
ATCGCCTCCGATAGGGAGCAGCGCTATGACGCCTGTTCATTGTATTCTTCAATGGTTTCGACTGCACTCGACCGGTCCAACCCCCCATGGGTTTCCTGATTCACCGTCATCACCGGTCCTGAAGCGCAGCACCCGATGCAGCGGACCGCTTCCAGGGTGAAATTAAGATCTTCGGTGGTCTGGCCCTCTTTGATGGCGAGGCGATCTTTCAGGGCATCCATGATCTTTTCGGCCCCGCGGACATGGCAGGCCGTTCCCGTGCAGACATTGACGATATACCGGCCTCTCGGCTCCAGGCTGATGGTTTTGTAAAAGGTCGCCACGCTGTAAACCAGGCCCTCATCCACTTTGAGCCGTCCGGCCAGATGGGGGACAACCTCAGGGGGCACATAGTTGTAGATGTCGCTGATATCCTGCATGATCATCAGCAGCGATTCGCGCTCGCTGTCGTAACTATCGATGATATCCTCAATTTTCTGCCAGTCGATGTTTCCTGTTTGGGTCATGGGTGCAGTCCCTGTTCATTTATTTTTCTGTGTGCCGATTCAATCCGGATGTACTTCCCTGCCATCCCCAATGCCTGTCAGCCGGTAAAGGCCTCATAATAGACCGGGCAGTTTTCCACACAACTGCCGCACCCGGTGCATAGATCCATATTGATGCTTCTTGCCCTTTTTCTGACTTTGACGGTAAAACTTCCCGCTGTTCCGGACACCGCCTCGATTTCCGAAAGCGTCAGCAGTTCGATGTTTGCATGCCGGCCGACCTCGACCAGTTTCGGGGCGATAATTCACATGGCGCAGTCGTTGGTGGGAAAGGTCTTGTCAAGTTGCGACATCATCCCGCCGATGGAGCCCGATTTTTCCACCAGGTAGACGTAGTATCCCGAGTTGGCCAGATCCAGGGCCGACTGCATGCCGGCAATTCCGCCGCCCACCACCAGGACGGCACCTGTTTTGCTATTCGACATTTGATGGCTCCCGATTTATAAATGATGTGATACCGGATATATCCAGCCGGTTCTTTTGGATGCCCAAACTTTCTTCATCAAGACCCATACAGAGTCCCAGCAGTTGAGGGTACAGAATCGGAGGAAGGGGGGCCTTCCCGCTATCTGCGACCATCTGCTGTTGCACCGCGTCAAACTGCATATGGCAGAAAGGGCAGGCGGTGCACAGGTAATCCGCACCCGCACGGCGACCGGCGTTCAGTTTTTTTTGGGTCAGATTCATGGACAGATTGTCGTTGATGCCCAAAACCGGGGCACCGCAACATTCGGTCTGCCGTTCCCATTCCACACTCCTGGCACCGGTGGCCTCTACCAACCGGTCAAAGAGGCTGGGAGCCACCGGATCGTCGAAATCAGTGATTCGGCTGGGTCTCAGTGCATGGCACCCGTAATGGGTTGCGATCCCGACATCCGCGTAACGTTCTTTGACCTGCGTTTTCAGGGCGGCAAGGCCAACATCATGAAAAAGCACCCATAGAAAATGGCGGATCTCCTTTGTCCCCTTATATTCAAGCCCTCTTTCGCCCAGCAGCCGGTGGACCTCTTCCTGAAGGGGCCCCTCCTTGCTCAACATGTGGGCGGCTTCCCTCAGGCTGCCGAAACAGCACTTGCATAGGGCCAGAATGTCCAGGTCCGCCTGCTCGGCCAGTGCCAGGTTGACGGCCGCGGAAAAGAGAAAGGCCTTTTCGTCCGTATTTCGCATGGGATAGCCGCAGCAGTTGAACTCCCGGACGTCTGCCAGCTGGACACCCAGATGCGACAGGACCTCCCGGGAAGCGGTCTCATACTGCTTTACTCTGGCAGGGATGTTGCAGCCCAAGTAAAGTGCATATTTCATGATGTTAATTTCTGCCTTTCTTCGTCACGCGTAAGGGGCCGTCGGCTCTGCCCATGGGCAAATCGTTTATTCCGGAGGCGCTGACACCGTTTCTTTTTTAAAATTCGTTACGGCCAGGTTCTTCAATTGAAACAAAATATCCGTTACCTCCACCTGTTGGGGGCAATGTTCCTGGCACAGGTAGCATGTGGTGCAATCCCAGAGCATCCTGGGGCCGGACGCCATCTCCGTAAGCCCCAGACCCAGACAGTTCATGATCTGGTGGGGCAGCAGCCCCAGGGCATCCACCGGCATTTCGTAATCGGCCACCACCGGGCAGACCGTTGTACAGGTCTGACACCCGAAACAGAATGCAAAGGTTTTCTCAGAGGGAAGCGTCTCGATATTATTCGTGTCACCGGCTGTTATGCGATAGGGTTCGGGTTGCCGCACCATTTGTGAAAATTCGCCCGCCACCGCCTTTTGTGTTGTATCGATGGGCAACCCGTAACGCTTATCATCGATCCTGTTGCGGTTCAGCGCCCGGTAGAATGAAAAGGGAGACAGCATCATCGGTTCCGGATCGCCGCGTTGAACCAGCTCCTCCCTTACCGTGAACCACAACTCTTTCAGATTGATGCCGGCAGGACACACAACGGTGCAGCGGTCGCAGTTGGTACAGAGATAGATCCCTTCCCGGATCGCCTCGATTTTTTCGGAAATCAGTTTTTTACCCGCAGCCATTGACTTCAACAGGGTCATTTTCTCGGACGGCAGAATGCAGCTGTTGCCGACGGCGTCGAATGCGGCAGCAGCGGAGCAGCGCAGGCTGCAGGTGCCGCAGCGCATGCAGGCATCCAGTTCGATGATCCGTTGGGTTAACAGGTTGGCGGGGTCGGATGACGTCTCGTCCGTGACCGCGTTGACCATCAGGCTGACGGGGGTTGCAAAGATGTGAAACATTTTACTGAACGGGAGATAAGCCAATCCCAGAAAGCAGGCTAAATAATGGATGTGCCATAGAAGATCGGCCATTTCGAGCCCATCCAGAAAAAGGGAAAAGGGCCTGATGAGTTTGGCCGTGCCCCACCCGGCAAATGCCCACTGCGGTGAGGCATGGCACTCCACGCAGCTGTCCTCGTGAAGCTCTTTTCCCATCTCCAATACATCATTTTCAAAAGGTGCTTTCAGATCGGGCGACACCGTTCCATAGTGCTGCACCCAGAAGCTTTCAAGGGCTTGAATCTCCTCTTCATCATCCAGACCGGCGTATTCGTCCACCATCTGCTGATAAGCGGTGTGGGAGGTGATTTTCATCCCCTCCAGCAAAAAGCCGCTGGCCATGATGATGATCAGGATCACCATGGCGTAGCCATCCATGGCATTGGTTTTCAGCCGGGGAACCTTCTTGATGAATCGCCGGACCATTGCAACACCGACGCCGGCCACCACCATCAGGCCGAACAGGTTCCGGAGGAACAGGAAGGGATTTACCGTGGAATAATAATCGTCGAACAAAACAGCGGTAATCTGAGATTCCAGCGCGTGCATGAAAAACAGCAGCAGAAACCCGCCATATATCAGCATGTGCATCAGCCAGCGGCCAAAGTCCTCTTTCCACACGCGGTGCTGGAGGAGGACGTCCAAAATGACCACTTTCAAAATTATGGCTATTTTTGCACTGAAAAGGGTTTTTAAAACACCTTTTGCCGCAGCGGCAACTCTTGTTGATATGGTGATGTGCTGAGTGTTGCACCCGATCTTTCTTGAAAACCAGGTGCCGATTTTATAGGCCGTGCCCAGGGCGAAAATGACCAGGGAGGTGTGCCATGCCATCGAAAAATCCATTGGTGTCCTTCCCAACACAGGTTTATTAGAAACTTTTGGAAAGCAATGAACCGATTGAAACTCTAAATGAAACGGGTTTTGTTAAAAGCAAATACTGGAAAAGTAAGCCAGTTTGTACGGCAACCTATTGAACGGGTAGGGAGGGCTTTATGGACGCTCTTGCCCTCTGCAGTTCCTTGTCAGATCAGGTGGTGCCGTCGATCAGAAAGCTCGAACGGCACGATGGCGTCCCCGGGTTCCGGTGCCACTAGGTGCCACGAATGGCATAGCACCAAATTTGAAAAATGACAAGGGGTTGCTGTATGGCCAGGACCATACATGCGTAACTTTTTTATATATTGACTAAAAATAAAAACTTGGATAAATTTTTTCCCTCTGAGTCGCGTGAGGTCAGCTTGTGTGAACCCAGCGCGGAGGGGCCTTTTCAATTTCTTGCTCATGAAAATTCCAACAACAGGAACAATGCAGCCATGTATGCCTTCTTAACCGGGCCGGCGCTCTGGATCACCTTTATCGTTTTTATCGGTGGCTTGCTTTTCAGGATCACCTTTCTTGCGGGGCTGAGCCGGGAACGGGACACGGTCTTTTACAATCATGCTGATTTGAACTGGGGGTTGAAATCGATTTTTCACTGGTTGATCCCCTTTAACAGCAGGGCCATGCGCCGACAGCCGATTTTTACGATCATGGTTTTTGTTTTCCACGCAGCCCTGCTGGGCGTTCCGCTTTTTCTGAATGCCCACAATATCCTCTGGGACGAAGCCTTCGGCGTCAGCCTGTGGTCCATGCCCGATGGTCTGTCCGACGGATTGACCCTGGCTTGCATCCTGTCGGGACTCTTTCTGCTGCTTCGTCGCCTGGCCCGGCCGGAAGTCCGTATTCTGACCGAGCCCTGGGATTACGCCCTGCTCGTGATGACAATGCTTCCTTTTGTCACCGGTTTTCTGGCCTATCGGCAGTGGGGGCCGTATGAGACGGTTCTGGTCCTGCACATTCTTTCCGGTGAAATCCTGCTGATACTGATTCCATTTTCGAAACTGGCCCACATGGTGCTTTTTTTCTTCACCAGGATTTTTATCGGCTTTGAGCTGGGAGGACGCCGCGGAGCGCGCTCCTGGTAGCGCACCAAAATAGAATCGTCCATTACCGATGCAGATCGTTTTGAGCGGTTCAATATCCAAACCTTCCGCATGGGGTCGGAGGGCATTGGATTTCGGGAGAGATATGAATGTCTGAGCTTGACACCATAGATGAGTCCGCACTTTTTCCCAAAGTCGAAACACCGGTGGATCATCAGAAAATACGTGAGATCCTGGACGCCAACGACGGTGCCCGTATTCGCACGTGGCTTAATGTATGCTCACGTTGCGGTCTTTGCGCCGACAGTTGCTTTGTTTATCGCGGCAACGGAAAAGACCCGAAACTGAGCCCTGCTTACAAGTTCAAGGCCACTCTTGGCGAAATGGTCCGCCGCAAGGGAGATGTGGACGCCGCTTTTCTGGAGGGCTGCTTCAAGGTGTTGTGGCTGCAGTGCACAATGTGCAAACGCTGCTCCCAGCACTGCCCCTTCGGCATCGATGTGGCCAGCATGATCGCCCTGGCGCGTGGGGTCTGTTTTACCCAGGGCATCACCCCCGAAAGCCTGGCCGAATTCACCGAAAACTGCCGGCAGACCGGCAACCATATGGGGCTGCCGCCGGAAGAGATCGTGGAAACCTGTGAATGGATGGCCGAAGAGGCGGCGGATGAATACCGGGGGGTTGAAATTCCGCTGGACCGGGAAAACGTCAAGTACATGTACACCATCAACCCGCGTGAGCCCGTCTACTATCCCCAGGATATCGCCAACGCCGCCATCATATTCGCTGCCGCCGGCGAGAGCTGGACATTGCCCTCCTTCGGCTACGATTGCACCAACCTGCCCATGTTTGCCGGAGACCGTCCCATGGCAGGCCGGCAGGTGCGAAATGTCTATGAGAAAGCACGGGAGTTGAAGGCTGAAAAAATCCTGATCACCGAATGCGGCCACGCATTTCGCAGCCTCCAATTCGAGGGCCCCTACCTGGCTGGGTATCGAAACGGGCACCCCCCCGTTGAAATCGTTCATTTCGTTCAATTGCTTTACGAATATTTGAGGGATGGGCGCATCAGAATCGATCCGGTGAAAAAACTGAAAATGCCGGTGACCTACCAGGATCCGTGCAATGTGAGCCGCAACGGCGGCCTTTGGGAACCGGCCCGGAAGATAATGGCCTACATCACCGAGGATTTTCGTGAGATGCAGCCACACTCAGACTACAACCATTGCTGCGGCGGGGGGGGCGGGATCATGCCCATGGGGCCCGCTTTCCGGCCCTATCGGATGGCTTCGGGCAGGGTCAAGGCGGACCAGATCAAGGCAACGGGCGCGGAGGTGGTGATCGCACCCTGCCACAACTGTTTTGACCAGATCAACGATCTGAGAGAGCATTACAAGCTGGATTACAAGGTTCTGTCCTTCAAAGAGGTGCTCCTCGAACTCATGGAGATTCCCGACGCGTTAAAGCACCCGGAAACGTCTAATGCAAAATGATGTGTGGTGTTATTGAGAATCGATGAAATCCTATCTGATATCTACGAGGTAACCATGAAATACGGCATCGTTTTTTTGTCGCTGTCTTTGTTCATTTTTTCTGCAATCCCCGCTTCAACACAGGAGGAGATCCTCCTCCTCAAATCCGGAGAACTCGATCCTCACCAGCGGCCCCCGGTGGTGTTTCAGCATGAACGCCACGCCGAAGATATCGACTGTGCGCGCTGCCACCACGAGCCGGACCAGTATGGTGCCAACACCAACAGCGATGGTGAAGGCCAGCGTTGCGCCGAGTGTCACAAGTCCCCGGAAAATCCTTTTGCCCCGGCGCTCATGAAGGCCTTTCATGTGCAGTGCAAGG
>CAZWAE010000080.1:0-16196 GCA_964631805.1 uncultured Desulfobacteraceae bacterium
GCGCTGACGACAGCAGGGTCGGCCACCGTTCCTTTCGGGTGTTTGTCGGCAAAATGTCCCTTGTCTTTTCTTGACATGTCCTTTCCTTTCGATCCAAGGTGTTGCGTGAGGTCCCGGGTGGGCGTCTAACCTGAAAACACCCTTTGAGAACCAGTATCGGATTGATTATCACCCAACGGTCTGATAAGATCAATAGCAAAAATAATCCTTTTTTGGAGGCGTATCGTGAAGCAATTTCTTCTTGTGCTGCTGTTGGTTTCGGTGTGTGTCCATGCACCGGCGCTTGCCGCAGAGAATCCGGAACCGAAAGTTCGCATTGAAACAAACCTGGGGGCGATGACGGTGGCCCTATTCCTGACAAAAGCGCCTAAAACCGTCCAAAATTTCCTCGACTATGCCACATCCGAATTTTACAATCATACTATTTTTCATCGTGTGATCCGGGGATTCATGGTCCAAGGCGGCGGTTTGACCGTAGAAATGGAAAAAAAACCGAACCGGGAACCGGTTCTCAACGAGGCGGACAACGGACTGAAAAACCTCAGGGGAACCCTTTCCATGGCACGCACCATGGCCCCCCACTCCGCTACTTCTCAGTTTTTTATCAATACCGTGGACAACGCATTTCTGGACCATAAGGAAAAATCGGTAAAAGGATGGGGGTATTGCGTATTCGGCCAGGTGGTAGAAGGGATGCCGGTTCTGGATGCAATTGAGAATGTGCAGACCACCATTCGATCCGGACGCCGGGACGTCCCGGTGAATCCGGTGGTCATCCTGAAGATCGTACCGGTCATCCCGCAGGCCGAAAAACCCAAAACCGACGGTAATGCAAAGGAGTGATTACCCTAGTGTCCGTCCGGAAATGGTAGATTTGGGTTCCTGGCAAGGATCGAGAAAGTTTTCAACCCTAGCAATCGCAAGGCGAATGCTTGCTCAAGGAATAGCCTGCTATTTCGAGGATTGAAAACGATCGAGGACGCCGCCAGGGGCCGAAAGATGCCGTTTCCGGATAGGCACTACCATAGAGAACCGATACGGCTACCGGCAGGTGATTTTGGCCAGGAGATTGTGACAGGTATTTTTGCATGCAGGAATCCACAACACCCTTTAATCTGCCGGACGCCCCCCTCATTGGGACCAACCTGATTGAAGCGGGTGCGGGTACCGGAAAAACCTATGCTATCACAGGGCTTTTTTTAAGGTTGATACTGGAGGAGGGGCTTTCTCCGGACCAGATTCTTGTGGTCACCTTCACCCAGGCCGCCACCGAGGAGTTGAGAGAGCGGATTCGAAGCGCCCTGGTTTCGGCAAGGGCAGTGGTCTTACAAGGCACAAGCGGGGACCGCCAGCTGGACGACCTGGTGAGCCGGATTGGGGATTCGGCCGGAACACTGGATCGATTGACGCGTGCCCTCAATAATTTCGACCGTGCCGCCATATTTACCATACACGGATTTTGTCAGCGGATACTGTCGGAGAATGCCTATGAGACGGGAGCGCCTTTTGACATCGAATTGGTTACGGATCCCGCCCCCCTGCTGAACGTTGTGGCCGATGATTTCTGGCGGAAGCATTTTTATCAGGCGCCTTTGGAATGGCTCGGTTACGCCTTAAGCCGTGTTTCGGGCCCTGAAGTTTTTGCTGAACTGTTGGCCAGGGTCACCTCCCCGGACCTAATGATCATCCCCGAACCGGAAAAACCGGATTTCTCAGATCTTGAGGAGTATCGATCCCTGTTCAACCTATTGAAAACCCGATGGCCGGGGTGCCGTGACACCATTGCCGGCCTTCTGATGAATAAGGCGTTGAGCGGAACCTTTTACGGAAGCCTGAAAACGTTTAGCGGCTCACCGGGATTGAGCAGACGGGCGGTGAAGGTGGCGGCCCTCATCAGCGCAATGGATCGTTTTGCCGCCCCGGCAGGAATCGGGTTTCCCCTGCTGGCAGAACTGGAGATGTTTACCCAGCGAAAAATCGACGTTTCAACACGAAAACACCATCACCCACCCGAGCACGATTTTTTTTCTCTGTGTGATCATTTGACCCTGGTGGGTCATGCCCTGCAGAGAAAAATGGAACGCTATCTGCTGTTTCTCAAAATAAAATATTTCGGTGACGCCCGCAAGGAGATCGCTAAAATGAAGGCGGCCCGGAGCGTATTGTTTTTTGACGATCTTCTGGAAATGGTGCTGAAAGCTCTGGAGAGTTCCTCGGGCAACCTTCTGGCCGAGACCGTGAGGAGGCAGTATCATGCTGCCCTGGTGGATGAATTTCAGGATACGGATTCCATTCAATACCGCATCTTTTCAAAGCTGTTTGCCCATAAAAACGGCGTTTTCTTCATGATCGGAGATCCCAAACAGGCGATTTACAGCTTCCGGGGCGCGGATCTTTTTTCCTATCTCAAAGCGGCCCGCAAAGCCGATGTGCGTTACACCCTCACACGAAACTGGCGGTCCGCCCCCGGATTGATCACCGCCGTCAACACTATATTTTCCCATCGCCGGCAACCGTTTGTCCATGAGGATATCCGTTTCATTGATGCCATCCCGGCAGAAGCCGGGGCCGATATTGACCTGCCGCAGGATGCGGCCTCATCACCGATGGTGCTATGGTTCCTCGAATCGGGGCGGATCGGTGCCGGCAACAAACCGGTCAATAAAACAGATGCCGTGCGTTTGATAGCCGATGCGGTTTCCGGTGAAATTGCCCGTCTGATTTCCGAAAAGGGAAACGCCCCACCGAGACCTTGTGATATCGCTGTTTTGGTGCGCACCAACCGGCAGGCAGGGCTGATAAAGGAGACCCTGATGGCGGCAGGGGTGCCATCGGTCCTCTACCGGACGGAAAACATCTTTGACAGCCGGGAGGCGGCCCAAATGCAACTGCTGTTGAGCAGTCTGGCGAATCCTTCAGACAGCAGGCGCTTTCGGGCCGCCCTTTCAACAGAACTGATGGGTGTACCCGCCGATCTGTTCGATGTCACGGCAAGCGAGCCTCCGCTGCTTACAGCGCTGTCCCATCGGTTTGATGACTACCACCGGGAGTGGAAAAGAAGAGGGTTTCTAAGAATGTTCCGGACGTTTATGGCCCGTGAACGGCTTAGAACCCGGCTGCTGCAATATCCCGACGGTGAACGTCGGCTGACCAACGTGCTCCATCTGATGGAGGTGATTCACAGCGCTGTTGTAGAGATGGATACGACCCCTGCCGGACTGGTCAAATGGCTGGCCGACCAGCGGGACCCTAAGTATCCACGGCTGACGGAGGAGCCGCTTCGCCTTGAAAGTGATGCCGATAGCGTCCGAATTGTCACCATCCATAAGTGCAAGGGTTTGGAATTTCCCGTGGTGTTCTGTCCCTTTGCCTGGGAGGGGGCTGTTCTGAGGGGCGATGAAATTCTATTCCATGACCCCCATTCGGATGATCGGCCGGTCCTGGATCTGGGATCCCCGGCAATGGAAGAACACCGCAACATTGCACGTTATGAACTGCTGGCAGAAAACGCAAGGTTGCTATACGTGGCACTGACCCGGGCGAGGGTACGTTGTTATCTTGTCTGGGGACGGATCAATACGGCTGAAACTTCTGCATTGGCCTATCTATTTCACGGAAGAGACGACGGTACCGGTGATATCTTCGATGGTCTTACTTCATTGTTCAGGGAGAAATCGGACCACGATCTTCTGTCCGATATGAAACGGCTTGTTCAACGCGCCGGCAATACCCTGGAGGTCATGAATCTGCCGGCTAAGGCGGACCTTCCTGGTGTTCATGAGGCGGTTTCCCCGCCGGCACTCTTTTGGCGCTCTTTCGGCGGCAAGATCCGAACACCCTGGAAGATTTCTAGCTACTCTTCGCTGGTGTCGCAAAAAAAACAGGGGGAGGATGCGCCGGACCGGGACGCCCCCTCTTCGCACTTCATTCCGCTTATGGTAAAAGGTTCGGATGGAGCGGGGAGGGATATTTTTTCTTTCCCTAAAGGAGCAAGGGCCGGAACCTTTTTCCACGAATTGTTGGAACACCTCGATTTTACCAATGGGGATGAATCGTACCGATCGGGTCTCATACGGGATAAACTCGCCACGTATGGGTTTGAGTCCAGCTGGCTGGCCCCGGTGTCGGAAACCATGTCCCGAATTTTATCCACGCCTCTGATGTCTGACCGGCCGGAGTTTTTGCTATCCGCAGTGGATTGGAATTCGCGGATTAACGAGATGGAATTTTACTACCCGATAAAACGGATATCCCCCGCCGCACTCAGGCAGGCGTTTTCCACGAACCGTAATGGCAACGCATTAGACCGGTTTCCCGAGATGATGGATAAACTCACCTTCAGACCCCATGAGGGGGTTATGAAGGGGTTTATCGATCTTGTGTTCCGGTTTTCCAATCGATTTTACCTGGTGGACTGGAAATCCAATTATCTCGGCTCCGGGTTGGAGGATTACCGCAGGGCATCCATCCGGGAAGCCATGGCGGAGACATTTTACTTTCTTCAGTATCACCTCTATGTCGTCGCTTTGGACCGTTATCTCAGTTTGAGAAAAAACAATTACGATTACAGGACCGATTTCGGCGGTGTTTTTTATATTTTCATCCGGGGAATGGATCCGGACAAGGGGCCGTCCACCGGAATCTTCTACGATCGACCGGACCCTTCCCTTATCAAAAGGCTGGTCGACACCCTGATTCCCGGCATTGAAGGCGCCGCACAGCGGTGATGACAACAACTCCGCAAGGAGATACAATGGCAATGGCAGACGGTATGTTGTTCCACCTGAAGAGAGAAGGTGTCATCGATCCGGTGGATTTCCATTTCAGTCGTTTCATGGGGGATCTGGCCGAAACGAATGATCCGGATCTGATATTGGGGATCGCCCTTGCCAGCCATGCCGCCGGTGGCGGGGATGTATGTTTGGAACTGGAGAAATGGGCGGGAAAATCGATCATTGAACGCGTTGACGGGGGGGATGGAATTGTTTGCCCGTCGCTTTCAACCTGGCGGCGAAAACTTGCGGAAAGCAAGGTAGTCGGTCCCCCGGACACATTCCACCCCTTGATTCTGGACAACCGGGACCGGCTCTACCTCTATCGATACTGGGCCTATGAATCTGAACTGGTCGCCGCCCTTAAAAAGCGTAAGGGACATCTCAGAGGGGGCCTTGAAATTTCTCGTCTGAAAGAGAGCCTGGACCGGTTTTTCCCGACCTCTTTAGAAGAAGAACCGAACCGTCAGAGATTGGCGGCCGCCGTAGCCGCCATGCGTTTGTTCTGCGTGATTTCGGGAGGTCCCGGCACCGGAAAAACTTACACGGCAGGGAAGATATTGGGAGTTCTATCGGAACTGGCAATCCCTAAAGAAACCCTGAAAATTCTGCTTGCGGCCCCCACCGGCAAAGCCGCCGCAAGACTGGCGGATGCCATTAAACGGCTCAAACCGAAACTGACGTGCAGTATTGCCGTAAAGGCGTCCATACCCGAGGAGGCGCAAACCCTGCACCGTTTGCTCAAACCCATTCCAGGCACTCCATATTTTCGACACGACTCGGATAACCCCGTGGAAGCGGATCTCATTGTCATTGACGAAGCTTCCATGGTGGATATTGCACTGATGGCCAAACTGATGAATGCCGTTAAAAAAACAACGGGCATCATTTTGATGGGAGACAAGGACCAGCTGGCTTCGGTGGAGTCCGGAGCTGTCCTGGGAGATCTTTGCAACAGAAACCAGCCCCACTCCTATTCCGCCGAATTCGCTGCACAGGTTGAAGGACTATTGGAAAATTCATGGAATGCCGCCGGAAAGGGGGATGTGGCTCCTCCAGGCCTTCAGGACCATATCGTTTTTTTGGAGAAAAGCTACCGGTTTCCCCCCGAAAGCGCCATCTCCCGATTCAGCCGGGCGGTGAATTCCGGAGACAGCAAAGGGGCGCTATCCATCGCCGAAGACAGAGCCCATGGATCCGTCTCATGGAAGACCGTGCCAAACGCCATGGAACTGCGACGTTCCCTCCAAACGGCAGCCATCTCGGCGTTTCGTGACTGGCCGCTTGGCGGGGACCCGATAAAAGCACTTGATCGGCTCGATCGATTCAGGATATTGTGCGCCGTCAAAAGAGGCGTCTTCGGCGTGGCGGAAGTCAACCGGATGATCGAGGATATCCTTTTTAAAAAAGGGTTGATCGACAGGAAAGGAGCCGCGGGAGGTACCGGAGAGGAATTCTGGTACATCGGCCGGCCGATTCTCATCACACGAAATGATTATCGGACGGACCTGTTCAATGGAGATATGGGGATTGCCCTCGCCGACCACGATGCGACGGAGGGTGGAATCTCGGTCTGTTTTCATGGCAGCGGCGGGGATGTTCGCAGAATCGCCCCCCATCGTCTGCCGGAACATGAAACCGCGTTTGCAATGACAGTCCATAAAAGCCAGGGGTCGGAATTTGAAAAGGTGATCCTCATGCTTCCCAACGCAGATGTCCCTGTTTTGAGCAGGGAACTGATTTACACGGCCGTTACCCGTGCAAGGGAGAACGTCACGATATGGGGGGTGGAGGAGGTTTTTTTTCGGGCGGTGAAGCGGACCATCCGACGAAGTTCCGGCCTTAAAAGCGCGCTATGGGGGGCGGAATAAGTGTCGTCGGTGGATAGCCGGCCCTTTCTATGCGTAGCACTGTGTCCGCAGCTTGAACCTTTTTGACCATCGACGCAGCCATGGCCGGGGTGTCCGGAGGGTGAGGAAGAAAACAGAGAACAAATGGAGATTGAATATGAAAAAAACCGTTATCAAGGGAACCGGGCGTTATTTACCGGAAAGAGTGGTTAAAAACGACGCATTGACCCAATGGATGGAGACATCCGACGAATGGATTCAAAAGCGCACCGGGATCAAGCAGCGGTACTGGACACCTCAGAACGGGGGAGTCGGTGCATCTGACCTGGGCCTTGAAGCCAGCCGGATCGCGCTTGAAAGGGCTGGATGGGATCCCGGTGATCTGGACATGATCATTTTTGCAACCCTAAGCCCCGATCTTTTCTTCCCCGGATCCGGCTGCCTCCTGCAGCATAAACTGGGTCTGGATGCCACACCTGCACTGGATATCCGTCAGCAATGTACCGGTTTCCTATACGGCATGGTAACGGCGGATGCCTACATTCGCAGTGAAACGGCCCGTCGCGTCCTCCTAGTAGGGGCGGAGGTCCACAGCACCGGTCTGGATATTTCCACAAGGGGACGGGATGTGTCGGTTATATTCGGGGACGGTGCCGCGGCGGTCTGTCTGGAGGGCGTGGATACGGATCTGCCGGTCGGCGTGTTGTCCTCCTCCCTGCACGCCAGGGGGGAATTGGCGGAAAGTCTCATGGTCGAAGCGCCGGCTTCCCGTATCAATCCCCGGTTGACCCGGGAGATGATGGATGACGGCCGTCATTATCCGAAAATGGATGGCCGGACCATCTTCAAGCTGGCCGTTACCAAACTTCCCGAGGTCACCCTCGACGTGCTTAAAAAGGCATCGCTGTCATTGGATGACATCGATCTGGTTATCCCGCACCAGGCAAATCTGAGAATCAACCAGGCTTTTGAAAAAGCCATGAACCTGCCCCCGGGAAAGGTGTACCACAACATTCAGGAGTATGGGAACACCACCGCCGCCTCCATTCCTCTTGCTTTTGACGAAGCGGTGGAAAAGGGGATCATCGGCCAGGGCAGTACGGTTCTGTTTCTGGGGCTGGGGTCCGGAGTGACGTGGGGCGCGGTGGTTTACCGGTTTCCCTGATAAATGGGGGATGCTCACTGGCGAAAGAGGGCATGAAACGCCATTGTCGACTTTTCCGGAGATCCAATTTCACCGCGTTAATTTTCTGCGTCAAACAGGGTGTTGAGGTAAAACCGGGGAATCGGATCCAGATGGTCGAAGGAGCGCGTGGGGTCCTCATTTTTAGCGACGATTTCGCTCCGGATCCCAGAAGCTGTGGATTTTCCCAACTCTACGCCGAACTGGTCGAAGGGATTGATACCCCATAAAAAGGCTTCGTAAACGGTCTTGGCCTCGTAATAACTGAGAAGACCACCGACGCTTTCCGGTGAAAGATCTTTCAAAATGAGGGTCGATGAGGGACGGTTGCCGGAAAAAGACCGGGCATGATCGCTGCTTACCCGGCCCATGGCCAACGCTTCCGCCTGGGCAACGAGGTTGGCCCACAACTCCTGGTGGTTGCTTACTCCTTTTGATTTTGAACGATAGGCCGTGTACTGCGGGTTGACCACTCCGATAAAATCGATTGGAAAAGGGCGCCCCTGGTGGGCAAGCTGAAAAAAGGAATGCTGGGCATTGGTGCCCGGTTCGCCAAAAACAATCGGTCCTGCTGAAAACCGCAGGTCGGCACCGGTCGACGATACCGATTTCCCGTTGCTTTCCATATTCAGTTGTTGAACATGGAGGGGCAGTCGGCGCAGGGGGGCAGCATACGGGATAATGGCTGAAGCCGGATAACCGAGAAAGTTTGTGTTCCACAAGGTTAAGAGTGCAGAGATCAGCGGCAGATTTTTATGGGCAGGGGCTGTTGCCGCGTGCCGGTCCATGGCTTCAGCCCCTTTGAGAAACGCCTCAAACCGGTCGTACCCAAGGAAAATACTCAGGGGAACCCCTCCGACAGCCGAACTGACACTGTATCTGCCGCCGATGAAATCATACATATGAAAGGTCTCGATGACCGGATTGGCAGGGTCGTCGCCGGGGCTTCCCTTGCTGGTCACCGTCACCACATGTTTTGCAGGATCCAGGCCCAATTCTTCCATAAAACGATACGCCTGACGGGTGTTGGCCAGGGTTTCGGAAGTGGTATAGCTTTTTGAGATGATCACCCACAGGGTGGCTTCAGGATCGATTCGTGAGACGACCTGGCCGAAGTTATGGATATCGACGTTGGATAGATAGTGAAGCTGAAAGCTTGTGTTTGCCAGGGCGGCAAGGGCGGTGGAAACAAATTCGGTCCCCAGATAGGAACCGCCGATTCCCACGACCACCACATCTCTGAAAATCTTACCGGTACTGCCCGTCACCTCCCCGTCACGGACCACTTCTGAAAAATGCTTTATCTTTTTACAAACATTCCGGATGTCCGGCATGACATCCCGACCGTCCACCCATACGGGTCGATCGGAAAAGTTGCGACAAGCCGTATGCAGCGCCGCCCTTTCTTCCGTCACATTTACCTTTTCCCCGGACAACATCTCTCCGAACCGCTGGTTGACGCCACGCGCTTCTGCAAACTCAAGCAACAGGCTGATGGCATGAGAGTCTACCCGTTGCCTTGACCAGTCCAGGAATAAGTTTGAACCTTTGCCGCTGCAGGTTTCCAATCGGTCCGGTTCATTGATGAGACGCCTCAAATGTTTGCCCGGACGTTTTATGACCGCTGCATAATCACTCAATTTTTTCCAGATGGGCAACGAGGTGAGCTTATCGGTGGACATGAGAACCCTCCTGTTCATGGTATCAGCGGAACACATCTCTCCCATGGGTCATTCGACCAGTCTTGTCCTGCAGCAAGGCACCATCTTTTGGTACAGCCCTTATACCGCGGACGTCAGGTGAGAGCACGGGGGACCGGCGCATGGTGCAGTTGCCGAAACACATTCTGCACATCATGGTTGAGGCTAACAAAAAAAACGGTTGGGGGACAAGGAGATTTTCGGTGCAGGATTGAAAATGTACTTAAGGCAAATATTGTGATGAAACGGATACAGATCGTGTTGCCCGCGTCAGGCGTGGCGTGTACAGGAGATGGAGCCGGCCATTCGGTCCTGGATCTTGTCCAGGATTTTACATTCATCCATGCATTTTGGGAACCGTCGGCGGGTTTCGCATCGCCTGCAGGGGCTTTTCACCAGATAGCCGATTTCAAAATCGAACCGGTGTTTGTAATAAGATTTTTTGAGAAAATTTTTCATCGGCGTCATCGTTGCCATTATTATACTTAATTCCGTTGCGGAGGGTACCCCACATCAATCCGATTCCGTGGTGCTCCCGAAATTGAAAAAGTTGTTATATGGCGGATTGCCGAAGATTAGTCAAGGGGAAACGGTTTCCTCTTTTAATCCTTTCAAAAGAGATCCTTTTTAGATAATATCGGAGCCTGACAGATTGGCCTTTTATCTACAAGGGCGGGGTGCGCTTGATATGAGTATTTGTACCACCGGAAATGTGCTGGGTGAACTGATTGGATTGCTGAAACTCGAAAAGATCGAGGAGAATATTTTCAGGGGCCAGAGCCAGGATCTGGGGTTCGGCAGTGTTTTCGGCGGGCAGGTTCTGGGACAGGCATTGTCCGCTGCCTATCAAACCGTTCCGGCGGACAGGATGGCCCACAGCATCCACGCCTATTTTCTCAGGATGGGCGATGCAAGCCACCCCCTCGTATATAAGGTGGATTGCATCCGGGATGGAAAAAGCTTTACCACCCGCCGGGTTCTGGCCATACAAAAGGGACGAGCCGTTTTCAACATGTCGGCTTCGTTTCAAATCGGTGAATCAGGATTCGACCACCAGACACCGATGCCCGAGGTGACCGGACCGGAAGGTATCGATTCGGAACTGGCCCTGGCCAGAAAGCTGGCCCACCGAATTCCGAAACCGATCCGGGAAAAAATACTCTGCAAAAAACCCATCGAAATCCGGCCGGTGGATCCCATCAATCCGTTTGCACCTGAGAGGCGTCAGCCGATCAGATACTCCTGGTTCAAGGCTATTGACGATCTGCCGAACGATCCGGCCATACACCAGTATATGCTGGCCTATGCTTCCGATTTCTACCTGGTGGTGACCTCCCTCTATCCCCATGGACACAGCTTCTGGGAGCCAGGGATGCAGATCGCCAGCCTGGACCATGCGATGTGGTTCCACCGCGATTTCCGAATGGACCGGTGGCTTCTTTACGTTATGGAAAGTCCCAATGCAGGGAATTCCAGGGGCCTGACCAACGGCAGAATCTATACGCAGGAGGGGAAACTGGTGGCGTCTGTTGCCCAGGAAGGGCTGATCCGCTATCATGGCAATCAGCCGGGATGAAACGATGGTGACCCGGAACGTCCCGTGAGCCGACGTGTTCCAAAAACCTTAATGCCGTTGAAACCGGAGGAGGCTGAATTATGAGCAACAGTCTGAGAGCGGGTATGACATTCGAGTTCAATTTTAAGATTCCGGAAAACAAAACCGTCCCGCATCTGTATCCGGAGTTCGAAGAGGGGGCCGTCATGCCCCGGGTTTTTGCCACCGGGTATATGGTGGGCCTGTTTGAATTTGCCTGTATAAAAGCGATCAATCCCCATATCGATTGGCCCCGGGAGCAAACCGTCGGAACGCACATCGATGTCAGCCATACGGCAGCGACACCGCCCGGTATGACAGTGACAGTAAGGGGCCGGCTGGAATCGGTTGAGGGAAGAAAACTGATGTTTTCGATCGAGGCCGGAGATGAGGTGGACAGAATCTCCAAAGGAACCCATCAGCGGTTTATCATTCAGGCCGAAAAGTTTAATGCCACGGTTGCCATTAAAAAAGAAAAACTCCCAGGGTAAAATCCTGGGCATACCGTTGCTGTAAGGCTATTATAATAGTATACCCAAACCTAAAGGAGGATCGAATGAAGGCGATTATTACCAAACAATGCATGGGAGATCGAAACTGTAACAACCTGTGTCCGGAAGTTTTTGAGTATGATGAGGATCAACTGCTCTCCATTGTGAAATTTGATGAGATCCCGGAGCAGTATCATGACGTTGTCCGCCAGGCGTCTGCAGAATGCGGGGCTGATGCCATCGAAATCGAGGAGTAGAAAGGGGGAACCATGGGAAAGTTCAGAGAAAGTCAGACCGCAAAGAATCTGCTGCTGTCATTTGCAGGTGAATCCCAAGCCCGAAACCGCTACACCTACTTCGCCCATCGGGCATGGGAAGAAGGGTATGAACAGATCGGGGAGATATTTGAAGAAACCGCAGGTCAGGAATGTGAACACGCCCTCCGGTTTTTCAAGTTTTTCAATGGCGGTGAACTTGAAATCACGGGCAGTTTCCCCACCGGTGTAATTCTTGACACCCGGGAAAATCTATTGGCAGCAGCAGATGGCGAACGGTTTGAACACACGGAGCTGTATCCCGGATTTTCAGCCATCGCCCGTAATGAGGGATTCGAACGGGCTGCAGAAACCTGGGATGCCATCAGTGTATCTGAGAAACAGCATGAAAAGCGATATCGGGATCTGGCCGCCAACCTTTTGGCTGACAAGGTTTTTAGAAAAGATCAAGAGGTGGTATGGCGCTGCCGGAATTGCGGATACCTGCATACCGGCAAGGAGGCACCGGAAAAATGTCCCGCTTGTGTAAGGCCCCAGGGTTCTTTCGAACTGTTGGGTGAAAACTGGTAACCATCATCAGCCGGTGTCGTGGAAAAGACGGGGTGTGCTGACGTTCCACCCGGGAGCCGCCCCGTCCCGGATGGGGAAAAAAAGTCCCCACTGCTATTAGGCAGTAGCCACCATTGAATGAAACGTGTGAAAGGAAACCTCAATGCCCTATTTTTGTATTGAAACCAATATTCCGTCAGCGGATCCCAATCGGCAGGGATTGCTAAAGGAGGCGTCATCCTTTATCGCAACTGCTTTAGACAAACCGGAATCCTATGTCATGACCTCTATCAAGCCGGATCAACCCCTTTTTTTTGGCGGAAACGATCTGCCCGCAGCGTTCGTTACGTTGAAGAGTATCGGTCTTCAAAGGGATCGGTGCGGGATGTTATCTGAAAAGATCTGTCTCTTTATCGAAACGCAAATGGGAGTTGCGAAGGAACGGGTGTTTATCGAATTTAAGGGTCTTGAGAGAGAGCTTTTTGGTTGGAACGGGAAAACATTTTAAATGAGCGATTCTCAAACTGACGCCGGGGGAAAAGATGAGGGTTTTGGTTGCCGATGACGATACCGTTTTCCTTCGCATTATCGAGCGAAGGCTTTCCGGATGGGGATATGAAGTTGAATCAGTATCGGACGGTGAGCAAGCCTGGAAACGGTTGCAGTCTTCGGACCGCCCCGGCCTGGTGCTGCTGGATTGGATGATGCCGGGAAAAGACGGCATAGAAGTGTGCCGGCTTCTCCGGGAGGTGGAAACCAGCGCACCTCCGTATGTCATCCTGGTGACTTCCAGGGACAGTCGGGAGGATATCGTCAGGGGGCTGGATGCGGGGGCGGATGACTATCTCGTCAAACCGGTTAATGGAGAAGAGTTGCGTGCTCGCATCGAAGTGGGGCGCCGTATACGGGAGCTTCAGAAATCCCTCGCGGAAAAAGAAAAAATACGGGGTGCACTCGAACTGGCCGAGCAGGTGTGCCATGAGATGAACCAACCGATGCAGGTGGTGTCCGGAACCAGTGAAATGATGCTGATGGATATACCGGATACCGACCCGCTCTATAAAAAGATAAAACGCATTAAAACCCAGGTGGATATCATGGGGGAAATCACACGGAAGCTGATGGGGATTGCCAAGTTTTAAAATCCAACCGGAAAGCGATTTGCGCATCACCGGTTATAATTCAAGCCCGGCCTGGAAATCGGGCATAGGGAGACGTTTTCTCACTGGATTTCCAAACTGCCGCATTGGTGATGCCGCCCTGCGGGAAGAGTTGTCATGGTTCAGGGAGATAAAAAAACAATTCTGGTGGTGGAAGATGATCCCAAAACGGCGGATCTGATTGCACTCTACCTGAAGCGGGAAGGTTTCCATCCGCAGATCGCCCATAACGGCGAAAAAGGCCTGATCCTTGCCAGGCGAGAGTCACCCCTTCTTGTCATTCTGGACCTGATGCTTCCCAAACTGGACGGTTGGGAGGTATGCCGGCGCCTGCGGCAGGATTTCGATGTGCCGGTGATCATGCTCACCGCCAGGGGGGAGGAGATTGACCGGGTGGCGGGGCTGACTCTCGGCGCAGACGATTACGTGGTCAAACCCTTCAGCCCGAGGGAACTGGTCGCCCGTGTACAGGCGGTTCTGCGGCGGAGTACGCCGGTCCGGAAAGAAAGCGGGGGGATTTTCACCCATGGCGACCTTATCCTGGACACGGAGAAGCGCCGCCTCACCCTTAGCGGACGCGCCGTCACGCTTACCCCTCACGAGTATGCCCTGATCAAGGCTCTCACCGGAAGACCGGGCCGGGTTTTTACACGGGATGAACTTCTCGAAAGACTCTATCCTAAAGGAGATGCCGTTGTTATCGACCGCGTGGTGGATGTCCATATCGGAAAACTCAGACAGAAGATCGAACCGAACCTCTCAAAACCCCGATTGATCCTGACGGTACGCGGTGTAGGGTATCGGTTTGCCGACAGGGAGCCCGGCCATTGAAAAGCCGTTTGATCTGGAAACTTTTGCTCATCAACCTGGCCGTCATCGCTTTTGTGATGGTGATCGTCTGGTTGTCCATAGATACCCTTGCGGCGGGCTATTTCGTTACTTTGATGGAGCGGTACAATATTTCGCCAGAACCCGCTCACGCCATGTTTGTGGATGCCGTACACCGCTATCTGCTGTGGGCATGCCTTTCCGCAGCCTTGCTGGCGGCCTTCCTTTGTTATCTGATGATGCGCCGGGTCCTCGCCCCGCTTTCCCGGATCACAGCAATTTCTCACCGGATCGCCGCAGGAGATTTCGATGGTCGGGTACCGGTTGCCGCATCGGATGAGATTGGCCAGCTTTCCGTCTCCTTCAACCGGATGGCCGGTAGCCTGGAACAGATTGAAAATCTGCGCCGGAACCTGATGATAGATGTGGCTCACGAATTGCGGACGCCGCTGACAAATATGCGGGGGTATCTGGAAGCCTTGAGGGACGGCGTTCTTCCCCCCAAACCTGAAACCCTCGATCTCCTCCACGAAGAAACCCTACGACTGGCCGACCTTGTGGAGGATGTGCTGCAACTGGCACGCGCGGATGCGGCAAGGGAACACCTGGCGCGCCAGCAGGTGGATCTGTCCGTTCTTATCGATGAGGTGAGGGCGGCTTTTTCCGTGAGGTTGCTGGAAAAAAAGATCAAGGTGGAACAATTGGGTCCGGCAGAGCTGCCACAAGTTTATGCGGATCGTGACCGGATGATCCGTGTATTCCGCAATCTGATGGACAATGCCATCCGGTATTCCCCGGTAGGAGGGAACCTGGTTATCGGAATCTCCGTGGTCGAAGACGGCCTTGAGGTCTCAATGACCAACACCGGAGGAGATTTATTGCCGGAGGACGTGCCGTTTATATTCGAAAGATTTTACAGGGGTGAAAAATCCAGATCCAGGGAACATGGCGGGGCCGGTATCGGCCTGTCCATTGTCAAGGAGTTGGTGGAGGCCCATAACGGAACGGTAGGTGCCGAAATCGAAGGGGAATCTGTCCGGATCTGGTTCAAACTCATCTTAAAGGAACAACTGTAGAGTTCGATCTTTACAATATCTTTACACTCGCTTTATCCCACCATTATCTTCATGTCTTAGATTGTCTACAAGGCGTCGGAAAAATCTGAAAACGCAAAACAGGAAATAGCAAAATAAGGAGGCCTGCCATGAGAAGTTATACCATTTCTGCCCTCATCCTGGTTGTCCTGCTGGCCGGATACGGCCAGGTGAAAAGCATGGAGAAGATGGAAAAAAAGATGACAAATGAAGCCGGTGGAAACCGGACCGCCGTGTTTGCCGGTGGCTGTTTCTGGTGCACGGAATCCGATTTTGAAAAGGTCGAGGGGGTGATCGATGCCATTTCCGGTTACACCGGAGGCAGGATCGAAAATCCCACCTACAAACAGGTTTCGTCGGGTGGTACCGGTCATATTGAAGCGGTGAAGATCGTTTATGATCCTGATGTCATCAGTTTCGAAAGCCTGTTGAACGTGTTTTGGAGGCATGTGAATCCAACCGACAATGGCGGTCAGTTTGTGGATCGTGGGTCCCAGTACCGCTCTGCCATATTTTATGCAGATCATAGGGAACGAAAACTGGCTGAGATCAGCAAAAGAAAACTTGGGAAATCTGGTCAATTTGATAAACCCATCGTTACCGATATCCTTCCGTTGGGGAAATTCTATCCCGCCGAAACTTATCACCAGGATTATTACAAAAAGAACCCGCTAAGGTATCATTTCTACAGGTCCGGCTC
>CAZWAE010000081.1:0-7906 GCA_964631805.1 uncultured Desulfobacteraceae bacterium
TTTTTGGGATTGCCGTTTTTATCCAACCCTTTGAGTTCGTAGAATTCATCCAGCACCTTATTGAACTTCTCCCTGTCGATGCACGAGCCGATGATATCGATGGCACCGCGCTTGCAGGGTTCGTCAAAGTACCGATGGTTCAAAGTGTCGCCTTTTTTCGGATCGTTTCGGGTCAATCCTTCGCGGAGATTGAAAAGCCGTTCGATCATGTTGGTTCTTCTGGCGATGTTCCAGATCTCTTCGGGAGTGAATTCAAGGCCCGTATTGTAGTAGAGCACCTTGGGCCAATCTTCAAAGTTGGGAAGGGTGGCACCGAGGAAGGTGGTGTGATACTTGCAGATACCGAGACTGTCGACAGCCATGTAACAGTTCTCCTGCCAGAAGACCTGCCACGGTTTGCCCTCGTAAGCGGTGTGCTCCGAACTGAGCGGCCCGTCATAGGGGACAGGATTGCTGTAAATCTTGCGCAGTACCTTTTCCGGCAGGTGGTAAAGATCGATGGCCGGCCGGCTTCTCAAATGGTCAGAACCTCTCGAGGCCGTGGCGATGTTGAGTGCCAGGGCGGGGGTACCCCTTTCATCCGAATGGAGGTTGTTCATTCCCTTGACCTGGATGAGAAAGTCGAAAGATTTTTTCCCGATCTTCTCGGATGCCGGGATGCCGCCGTCCGCCAGGGTATCGGCCAGCCAGCCGTCCCTGTAGGTGATCCGTTTGATCATATCGATGACCGCTTCGTCGTTGCCGAAATTCAGGTCGATGCCACCGGTCTGTTTCTGGCTGAGGATCCCCTCGGTGTAAAGCTCCATGGCCCAGGAGATCATGCTGCCGGTCTCCAGGTTGTCCATGCCAAACTGGTCCACCAGATGGTTGCCGGTGAGGACGGTCTCGGCGCTGGTACATCCCACTTCGGCGCCGAAGGCACCCTGGGAGGTGTATTCCGGACCCTCGTCGTAATTCCCCTTATAGGGACCCGACGGTATTTTGTATTGGGCGCGGCAGTGAACCTGGCATCCGTAACAGCTGGCCATATGATAGGGTCCCATGGTCTCCGTGGCGATCTCATCGATGCGTTCCGGTTCGATGTCATCGGCATACTCGAGCTGGTTGTATCGGAAATTTTCGGTCCGGACCCCGCCCCAGGAATTGGTGGCGCCCCAGATAAAGGGGGTGCCCAGGGTGCCCTGGGTCTGGCTGACCTTGGCGCTGGTAATCTGGTCGATGAACTGTTTGTTGTATTCCAGTGCCTCCACCGGATGGGCAATTTGGATATCCATGGTGCCGCGGCAGGCCACCGCTTTAAGATTCTTGGATCCCATGACGCAGCCCATGCCGGTCCGGCCCCCGGCATTCTTGATACCGGTCATCACATTGGCCCAGGCGACCAGGTTTTCACCGGCCGGTCCAATCACGAGGCTTTTGACCTCCGGGTCCTCCAACTCATCCTGGATGGCCCATTGGGTGTCAGTTGTGGTTTTTCCCCAGACGTTGGCGGCGTCGCGGATCTCTATCTCACCGTCATGGATATAAAGGTAGGAGGGTTTTTTGGCTTTGCCGGTGATCACCAGATGGTGGAAACCGGCCCATGCCATCTCCGGGGCGAAAAAACCGCCCATGTTGCAGCTGCCCAGCAGGCCGGTCAGCGGGGATTTGGCCATGACGTGGGTCCGGGCCGTTGCCGAAGCGCAGGTGGCCGTGAGAATACCGCCGCTGATGATCAGCGGGTTCTTGGGTCCCAATGGATCGCAGCCCTTGGGGGCGTGGTTGTACAGCAGGTAGGCGTCAAGACCCCTTCCGCCGATAAATTTTCTCCGGACTTCAAGTGGTATCGGTTTAACCGTGATATCCCCGGTGGTCAGATCGATATAGGCGATTTTCCTGTCCAATGCCATTTTATTTCCCCCCCTTTTCCTCGGTGACCTGTGCAAACCTATCTTGTGCGAGTTTCCGGTTGACATCCCAGACCGGACCCCTGATTCTGGGCAGTTGCGGATTGACCCAGAAAATTCGAAACTCCATTCCGCAGGTGGCACATTTGGCATGGTCCGCTCCCGGTTCGGGCACGATTCGTTCCATACAACTCGGATTGTGGCACCGGACTTTGCCGAAAGTCCTGGTTTTACGAAGGCTTTCGGCCCCTGATAACTTTTTTTCCTCGATTGCCATGACGCTCTCCTTTCCCGTCAACAGGAGTGAAAGTTCATTATTGTGAACTAATTTGGTGATGCGACTATACCAGGAATTTCGTTCATGTCAAGGGTCAAAATCGCATATTTCCCTGTTGTTATAGCTTTTAAGCAAAATTGATATTGACAGTTAAACGATCCGGGGCTAACATATTTCTTTGAGAATCGTTCAATATAGTGAACTATTGTTGAATTTTGGCGATGATGGAACCATCCCTTTCCGGCCCGGTCGGGGGCGGTTCACAAGCTGGGGCCGACGATTGAATTCGTGAGCCAACAGATGTCTGCTGTATCACATCCGGCAACCCAAAGCCCAAAGGAGCGTCCATGACCATAGCGGGAAACATTGCCCTTATCGATCTTGACCGGGATACCGTCGATAGTTCCACTGTACCGGATGAATGGCGGGGAAAATTTATCGGCGGGTGGGGGATTGCCGCTTTCCTGCTCTGCAGGAATCTGCCAAAGGGATGCGATGCGGCGAGCAACAGCAACATGGTCGTGATCAGCACCGGCCTTTTGGGGGGAACCTTATCGATCCCCAAAGGAACCACAGTGGTCACCTCCAAATCACCCCAAACGGGATTGATGGGATGGGCGGTACTTGGAGGCTCCTTCGCTTCGGAAATGCGGCAGGCGGGATGGGACCATATTGTTATCAGTGGACGGGCAAGGAAACCCGTGATGCTCGAAATCAGAGACGGGCGGATCCATATCCGGCAGGTAGCGGATGATACGGACAATGTGAAAGGTCCGATAAGAAGGATCCGGATCGTTACGACCCCGGAAAAAGCGGTGCAGTTGATGGATGCCTCCGATCCGGCGGCTGAATTTATCGATCCCGTTGGGATCACGGCGATCCTTGCCGGTAAAAACATTCGTTCCCTCACCTGCAGGGGAGCCCGCGATATCAAGATCAAAGACCCGGAAGGCCTCATCCGGTTCGAGAAACGTGCTTTGAAAGCAGAGAAAGTTACAGGCAGACCTGCCGGGGGCGCAATCGATGCCTTATATAAAGGAGCGGCAGGTGCTGTCCGCCAGCAACTGTTAGAGACGATCATCGCCCGGTGCCTCGGGTATTTTCCCGGAGATGTGTCCTCCGACGGAGACGCTTTTTTGGATGCGGCATGCCGGCGGATCACCCTCAATACGGGACTGGATGTGGATCCTGAGACCCTTCTTGCCGCCGCCTACCGATGCATCACATTGGAGAGGCTATATAATATCAGAGAGGGCGTATTATTAGTGGGTAAGGAAGACAGCGGGCTGTCGGCAGATGGTTATCATGGCGATATTCCGTCCCCGGATCCGGGACTGTTTGGCCGATCCGTTGCAGCGCTATATCGAACAAACGGCTGGACCCGGGCGGCGGTGATGAAAAAAGGCAAGGTATTCGAACAACTGGGAATAGGGGAGCTTTGGCCGATGTTCCGCGTCCCATAGGGCCGTTTATATCAGTAGAATCCGCTTCCAAGCTCCCATTGACCGGAGAAGGATTATGACCACCAAAGTATTGTTGTCCGACCCTAAAAAATGCAACGGCTGCCGGCTGTGCCTGGCAGCCTGTTCGCTTTTCCATGAAGGGGTCTGCAATCCGGAAAGATCACGTATCCGTGTCATTGAAATGGATGAAAATGGGCATTATCTTCCCTTTGCCTGCCAGCATTGCGAGGATGCGCCCTGTACCCTGGCATGCCCGAAAGAGGCCATATCCCGGGACAGCGAGATGGTGCGGACCGTCATCGATTACAATCTATGCGTCGGTTGCCGGATGTGTGTCCACGCCTGTCCATTCGGCGCCATGGGATTTGACGAAGCGCGCGGCAGACCCTATAAATGCGATCTTTGCGGGGGGAACCCTTTGTGTGTTGAGTTCTGCGAGCCCGATGCCATAACCTATACCGCCGCGCGGAAAATCAACTTGCCGAAGCTCCGGGAATCGGCACTTAAATTTACCGGTGTCAGGAGATAGCACCATGACGCTTTCACAAGATAACACCATGGCCTATTTTCAGGTCAACGATCTTTGTAACGGCTGTCTCGCCTGCGTCCAGAACTGTCCGGCCAATGCGCTGAGAGCATCAGACGAGGGAGATCGCAGGACGCTTTACCACAGCATGACGCGTTGTGCGCGGTGCGGCAACTGCTGGCGGGTTTGTCCCCAGAAGGCGATTGAGTTCGAGTTTATCCTTGAAAATGTATGGGATAACGTCAAAAGCCTTGAATTGATCCGTTGCCGGGAGTGCGGTGAACCGCTTTACACCGCCGAATACGGTCAAACGCTGTCCGATAAGCTTGGTAGCACGGAGGAGCCGCTTTGCACAAAGCACAAAGCGGCGCTACATCAGGTTGCCGACGTCCATTTTAACAGACGGCGGGCCCCATCCAGGGAGGTGCACCAGCCATGATTGTCGGAGATCGCAAACCCATTGATGAGATCGTTTCCACCATTTCGGGGTTTCGAAAAGTACTGGTGCTCGGTTGCGGGGGATGCGTATCCGTCTGCCTGACCGGGGGCGATCGGGAAGCCCACGCCCTTTCCCGGGATCTGGATCATCCCCGCTACTATGAACAGGATCCGCCCGGTTTTAAAGTCGATACCATCGAAAGACAATGCGAACCGGATTTTCTCGAATCGTTTCTTGAGGTCCCGGAAGGGACCGATGCCGTATTGACCCTTGCCTGCGGTGCCGGTGTGCAGACCATGGCCGCCGTTTTCGATCAACTGCCCATCATTCCGGCCTTAAACACCACCTTTATGGGTGCCAATCGGGAGCCGGGTGTATTTCAGGAGATGTGCCGCGGGTGCGGGGATTGCATGTTGGCATATACCGGCGGCATCTGCCCCATCGCCCGATGTGCAAAGACCCTGTTCAACGGTCCCTGCGGAGGCACGAAAAACGGCAGCTGTGAGGTTCGAAAAAATACGCCTTGTGCCTGGGCGATGATTTTTTATAAGCTCAAAAAAACGAACCAGCTGGATGTGTTGATGAAAGTCCGCACACCGAGAGACTGGCGCCCGGCCGGGGGGAACGGTCCCAGGGAACTGGTCCGGCCGTTCAACAAACCCTTTGACTCAAAATAGGGCCTGATGAGGTGGTAACCGATGCCTTAAAGGGCTTAACCAGAGATTGAACTATGGACCTGAAAGAGATTAAATTGTTGAGTGTGGGGGTGGATGTCGGCAGTTCCACCAGTCATCTGGTGTTTTCAAACCTGCTGCTCAAAAGGGATGAAGGGTCTCACACCAAGCGGTTTATCATCCATGACCGGCAGGTGATATACGAGGGGAAGATCATCAACACCCCACTGCTGGGAGACGATACCATCGATATCGATACCCTGACAGAATTCTTGAAAGCTGAATACCGGCGTGCCGGGATTGTTCCCGAGGCGGTTCAGACCGGTGCCGTGATCATCACCGGCGAAACCGCCAAAAAGAAAAACGCGCAGCAGATCGTGGCGGCCCTGTCCATTGATGCGGGGAAGTTCGTGGCCTCCTCGGCAGGCCCCAACTTCGAGAGCGTGATCGCCGCCATGGGGTCCGGCGCCAGGAGCCGGTCCCGGGAGCACAAGAAAACGGTGCTCTCCTGCGACATCGGCGGCGGAACTTCCAATATCGCCCTGTCTGTGGACGGGAAAGTGACCTCTGCGAGTTGCGTGTCCGTCGGCGGCAGGCTCATTGCGGCGGATGGCAAAGGAAAGATCTGGCGGCTGGGGGATCCGGCAAAAAAGGTGATGGATCAGCTCAATATGAACTATGGCATCGGCGACAAGATTCCCAAACGCAACCTGGATCGCATTGCGAAAAAATTTGCGGAGGTGTTGATCGAAGTCATCAAAGGGCCAGCCGAGTCCAGACTCGCCAGGGAGCTGATGGTCACCGACGATCTGGATTTCAGCCGGAGCATCGATGAATATACTTTTTCCGGAGGCGTGGCCGAATTGATCTACGGCGGCAACGGCGTGCACAACGACATCGGACATCTTCTGGCCAAAAAAATCAACGGAATGACATCTCAGTTGGGCGCTCCGGTGGTGGAGCCGGAAAACAAGATCCGGGCCACCGTGATCGGAGCCGGCGCCCATTCCCTGGCCATCTCCGGTTCCTCGGGATTTATGGACGACCAGCTGACCTTTCCCATGAAAAACATACCGGTGATCCGGGTGGACGTGGAAAGTGACAAACTGGGGATTCCCCACGTGGTATCCCAGGTTCACGCGTCCTTCAAAAGATTCGATCTCACAGAGGGGGAGGAGGTGGTGGCGCTTTACTTCAAGGATCCCATGCAGAACTCCTACCCCAAGGTGGAGCTGTTCGCGAAATCGGTGGAAGCCGCCCTTCCCAAGGCCATTGAAAAGAAGATGCCCATCATTCTGATTTTCAAGGGAGATATCGCCTGTAGCGTCGGAAACGTGATGCGACGGGAAACCGGTTTGAAAACCAATCTGCTCACCCTGGACGAACTGGATCTCAAGGAAGGGGACTGGATCGATATCGGCGATCCATTATTGAATAACCAGGTGTTTCCGGTAACGGTCAAATCCCTTGTGTTTCAGAAAAACTAATTCTTATCGACCCGGAGTATCGAAATTGGCCCACAATAGAGAATATCAAAGAAAGAACTCCTCGATTACGGCGACTTTTACCAGAGGGGATGTGTCATTTTCAGGGGATGCCCTGGATTTAAGCCTGGGTGGGGCGTTTATCCGGGTTGAAACCGATGTCGAGGTGGGGGAAGTCATCGAACTGACCTTCCACTACCTGAGTGCCGGAAACCCTTTTGTCGTAGAGGGCACGGTGGTCAGCCGGCGAGAGGAGGGGATCGGGGTTAAATTCGGCGAGTTGACCCCGGAACAAAAGGATCTGATCGGTTTTCTATTCTGGTAAGGGATTGTCCAACTGACTTAACACCTTTGCTGAAAGGGTTTCCAGCAGTTGGGTGTAGACTTCGTAGTTTTCCTCAAACATCCGTGCGTCTGAAATGAGCACGATATCTAACCCGCATGTCCGGTTTTCTCCACACAAGTGAAGGAAACTGCTGCCGTGGATGACCATTTTGAACATCTCATTCCGGGACAGGATGATTTCGTTAAGGACCTTCTGCGGTTCGATACCGGATCGGATCTCGTGCATCTGATAATGGTAGGTGTGATCCGGTTTGTCTTCAAATGCCCGTTTCTGCTTTTCACTGTGGTGAAAAAGCGTTTCCCGCATCTCCTCGCGCTCCTCGGGTGTGTCGATACTGTATTGGAATTGTGAACCCGAAATTAAAATAAAACCGGATGTCTTTTCATTGGACAGGGATACCATCACGGAATTGGTCTGCTGCCGGGGTAATTTTTTGGCGAGCCAATCAGGTGGTTTATCGTCGTATGTCCACCCCCTGGGGAGGTCGATGGAAAATGCGTATTCCGGATTGGTGTAGGTTCTGTTTTCGATGATCGGCAGAGGATGGGAGGCGCAACCGATGATCCAATAGCATAGGATACCGATGGACAGCAGTCTTTTCATGGGTCTTTCCATGGGATTATTTCAATTTCGCTTTCCGGATCATTTCGTGTACGTACCCGACCGGTATGGCGTAGGTGATGCCGCTGGGGTCTGTGATGGCGTGCTCTTTGGTGCCTTTGACAAACACCATGTTGATGACCCCTATCACCATGCCGCTGTTGACGTCGTAAACGGGGCTGCCGCTGTTGCCGGGGTACGCGACGGCATC
>CAZWAE010000081.1:8006-15830 GCA_964631805.1 uncultured Desulfobacteraceae bacterium
ACGTTGGGGGGTCTCCGGGTTTTGAGAACCGTGCCGACCCCCACGATGCTCGGTTTGATGCGGGCCACCGTGTCTGCCAGCGCGTTGATGCCGGCATCCCCTAGGGCAGGTTTAAGAAAAACAAAGAATAATGCACCCAGCAGCGCCGCCATACCCAATGTGAGTCGAAAGAACCGATCTGACATACTTATTTCGTGAGTTTTTTCCATCTTTAAACTATATGGGTATGTGCTTCCCGTGTCAAATCTCCTTGACGCCGAATGGGTCGTAGCTATGCGCCATAAAAAACCTTGACAATGGGCGGCAATAAATCCTAATTTCGAAGAACGTTAAACAGTATAGGCCAGCCGGGAGCTCGGACCAACCGAGCTGAGAGGGGCTCTGCATGAGATGTGGGCCCGACCGTTGAACCTGATCCGGATAATGCCGGTGGAGGAAAGGACGCCGCTTGAACTACCGCCCTCCACGGGGCGGTTTTTTTTATCCCGCCCCGCTATCTGCCGGCAATACTCCTGCCAGGATGAACTTTCAGACGTTGAGGAATCGATTATGAAAAAAGCTGTGTTTGCCGTCGTTCTGGTGTTTCTTTATCATACCGTGGTTGCTACCTCTTTTGCAGCAGATAGAACGGTTGTGAGGTTGATGACCCATGACAGTTTTGCTGTAGGAGAAAGTCTTTTTAAACAATTTGAAGCGCAGCATGGGATACAGATAGAGGTATTGAAAAGCGGCGATGCCGGTGCGGCCCTGACCCAGGCCATTTTATCCAAAAATAATCCGCTGGCCGATGTGTTTTTTGGCGTTGACAATACCTTCATGGGCCGGGCGCTCAATTCCGGAATATTCGAGGCGTACGCCTCTCCACTGTTGGAACAGATACCGGCCGCATTAAAACTGGATCCGGAAAACCGCCTCCTGCCGGTGGATTTCGGTGATGTCTGCCTGAATTATGATAAAAACTGGTTTGCGAGAAAGGGTCTGGCACCGCCCGCAGAGATGGGGGATCTTGTCAAGGCAGAGTACCGGGGATTGACTGTGGTTCAAAACCCGGCCACCTCCTCTCCGGGGCTGGCTTTTCTGCTGAGCACGGTGGGAAAATTCGGTGAAGCGGGATACCTGAATTTCTGGAAAAAGTTGAGAGAAAACGATCTTTACGTGTCAAACGGGTGGTCGGATGCCTATTACGGCCAGTTCACCAGGGCCAAAGGGGGAACAAGGCCCATTGTGGTGAGCTACGCAAGCAGTCCCGCTGCCGAAGTGTATTATGGTGAGAAAAAGGATTCGGAGGCGCCCACGGCCGCAGTGCTGGGACAAGCCGCCGCTTTCCGTCAAATCGAATTTGTCGGTGTGTTAAAAGGGACCCGGCATCCGGATCTTGCCCGTAAGCTGGTGGATTTTATATTAGGAGAAGCCTTTCAAAGCGATATTCCTCTGAATATGTGGGTGTTCCCGGCTAATTCCCGGGTTTCCCTGCCGGATGTTTTTAAAAAATACACCCGGAAGGCGAACAATCCAGTCCTGATCCCACCTGAGGCCATCGAGGAAAACCGTGAAAAATGGATTGATGACTGGACGACAACGGTACTTCGGTGAGGTTAAAATGCGGTATCTGCTGATTGTTCCGCCCCTGGTTTTTCTGGGCGTGTTTTATTTCTATCCGCTGATCAGCATTTTTTCCCTGGGGTTTTTCCCCGAAGGGGTATGGAACCTCGGAAAGATCCGGCAATTGGTCGGTTCCGATTATTATGTCGGTGTTCTCTGGTTCACCACATGGCAGGCCGCTCTGTCCACATTGATCACCCTCATCCTTGCCTTTCCGGGCGCTTATCTATTTGCCCATTATGATTTCAGGGGGAAAAACCTGCTGCAAACGCTTACCACAGTACCTTTTGTCCTGCCGACGGTGGTGACGGCGGCAGCCTTCAAGGCCCTGCTTGGAGACGGAGGGGTGGTCAACCGGAGCCTGATGCAGTGGTTGGACCTGACAGCCCCTCCGATTCGTATCGACCATACCGTATGGTTTTTTCTGATGGCCCATGTTTTCTATAATTACACCGTGGTATTGCGCATCCTCGGAGGGTTCTGGAGCCGTTTACCGAGGAACCTTACAGAGTCGGCAAACATGTTGGGGGCTTCTGCGGTGCGGACCTTCTTTCGGGTCACACTTCCGCTGCTGCTGCCGGCAATATGGGCTGCAGCCCTGTTGGTGTTTATTTTCTGTTTCACCAGTTTCGGTGTTGTCCTGATTCTCGGCGGTCCGCGCCTGGCCACGGTGGAAGTTGAAATTTACCGGCAGGCGGTTCACCTTTTCAACCTGCCCATGGCCGCGGGACTGTCCCTGGTGCAGATCCTGTTTACATTCTGCCTGATGGCCCTTTATACACGATTTGAGAAAAAAACATCGGTCTCCCTGATGCCGGAAGCGTCGGGCAGGTCCCACCGTTCCGCCTCCACCCCGGGGGAAAGGCTTTGGTTGGCTTTCGGAAACGGCTTTATGATCCTCCTTTTGGGGGGGCCCATATTGGCCCTGGCAATGGGGTCGGTCATGACGGAAAATGGGCTGTCCCTGGCCTACTACTGGAGCCTTTTTGACAACAAAACCTTGTCGATACTTTACATCTCACCCGGTGACGCCGTGCTCAACTCCCTGGGATTTGCAGCGGTGGCCACAGTGGTCGCCCTCATTTTGGGATGGTTTTCGGCGGCTTTTCTGGTGGGGGCAAAGGGTCGCGGCATGGGTTTTTGGGACCCGCTGTTCATGCTGCCCCTGTCCACTTCCGCAGTCACCCTGGGTTTCGGGTTTATCCTCGCCCTGGATGAGCCGCCCCTGAACCTGCGCACTTCGCTATGGCTGCCGGTTGCAGCCCACGCCATGGTGGCGTTCCCCTTTGTGATCCGCAGCCTTCTGCCGGCCTGGCGCAGTATTCCGCAAAACCTGAGGGAGGCGGCGGCGGTACTGGGCGGTTCTCCCTTTCGGGTATGGATCGCGGTGGATTGGCCGATCCTGGGGCGCGCCCTTGCGGTGGGCGCTGTTTTTGCATTTGCCATCAGCATGGGCGAATTCGGGGCCACCTCTTTTGTGGCCCGTCCCCGTACGGCGACCATGCCGCTGGCAATTTACCGATTTTTAAGTCATCCCGGCACCTTGAATTATGGAAGGGCCATGGCCATGAGCTGTCTGCTGATGTTCACCACAGCCGCCGGTTTTATATTTCTGGAAAAGATTCGATCATCCTCGGGGGATTTTTAAAGTGGCGGTGCTGGAACTGGTCAATTTGAGCAAAAGGTACCGGCATCCCGCCGTAAGGGAGATCTCCCTTACTGTTGAATCCGGCGACGTTCTCTGCCTGCTCGGTCCCTCCGGCTGCGGGAAAACGACCCTGCTGCGTCTGGTGGCCGGTCTGGAAAAACCCGACGCGGGGGAGGTGATGTTTGAGGGGAGATCCATCACCCATATTCCCCCCCATCGCCGGAATTTCGGGTTGATGTTCCAGGACTTCGCATTGTTTCCCCACAAAACGGTTTTTGACAATGTGGCGTTCGGTCTTGTGATGCAAAACCAGTCCCCGGAAAGGATCAAGGTAAGGGCGGACCGGATGCTGGCGTTGGTGGGACTGACAGACCTGGCGCATCGCACTGTGACGGATCTGTCCGGCGGCGAGAAGCAGCGGGTGGCCCTGGCCCGAAGCCTGGCACCCCAGCCGAAACTGCTGATGCTCGATGAACCCCTCGGCGCGTTGGACCGCTTTCTGCGGGAAAGATTGCTTGTTGATATCCGTTCCATTTTAAAACGGCTTGGAATAACGGCTATATTCGTGACCCACGACCAGTCGGAAGCCCTGGCCGTTTCCGACCGTGTGGCGGTGATGCGGAATGGGCGTATTGTGCAGGCAGATTCGCCGGAGAACCTTTATAACCGGCCGGTTGGGCAATGGATCGCCCGTTTCCTTGGATTTCAGAACATCGTCAAAGGAGAGCAGACTCCCGATGGTGGTATCGATACTCCATTGGGCCTTTTTTATCCGTCGAACCGCTGCAAAAAAATGCGGTCCCCTGCCTGCCTGATCCTTCGTCCGGAAGGCGCTCGTCTGGTGGATCGCCATGCGGATCGGAAGGGGCTGGCCGAGATTGCCGGAAAGGTCACGACGCGGCTTTTTAATGGGCAGAGCTACCGGGTGGGAGTGGCGTCAAAAGAGGGAATTGATCTGGTTTTCGATCTGCCCTGTGCACCTTCCCCGCCATTGGTGGGACAGGATATTCAATTGATCCTGATGCCATCCAGCATGGTTATGATCGAAAAGGGGAACGAATGATCCACAACCGTGTCGTCCGACGTGCCGTTGTTTTTGCCAACGGTGAACTGCACCAGTGGCCGGAGGCGTTTAAGATGGATTCCGAAAGGGATCTTGTCATAGCATCGGATGGCGGTTACAGACACTGCCGGTTTTGGAATATCAGGCCCCACCTGGTGGTGGGGGACCTGGATTCCATCGGGGAAGCTGATCTCGCTGGTCTAACCGCCGACGGTGTTGAGGTCTTGAAGTACTCCCCACAAAAAGATGAAACCGATCTGCAATTGGCCATGCGGACCGCCATGGACCGGGGAGCAACGGAGATCGTGGTCCTGGGAGCCCTGGGGGCCAGGTGGGACATGACCTTTGCGAATGTGTTGATGCTGGGGGCATCCTTTCTGGATGAAATGAATGTGACTTTTCTGGAAGAATGGGAAGAGATTCATCGACTCCGGGGCGGGCAGAAGGTCAGTTTTACCGGTCGGGCCGGGAATATCCTGACTTTGATACCCTTAACGGAAAGAGTAGAGGGGATTCGCCTTGGGGGCCTGCGATACCCCCTTGAAAACGAGACCTTGTATATGGGTTCCACCCGGGGCGTCAGCAACGAATTTATCGGCGAAACGGCGGACATACAATTCAATGAGGGGCGTCTGCTGGTCGTGATCAACAAAAAGGGTGTTTGACCCCGACCTTCCTGAAGGAGGAGCCTTTTCCCATGATAATGAAACTGGAACAGATAGGAGAATTCGGTTTTATCCGGAAGATCAGTAAGGGTTGTCTCGTCCGGGAAACGGGGGTCGTTAAGGGCATTGGAGACGATGCCGCCGCTTTTACGATGCCCGGAGACGAATGGACGCTGATCACAACCGATCTTCTCGTGGAGGGGATTCATTTTTTGCGGGGCGGTATTGGTGGATTTGACTTGGGATATCGATCACTTGCCGTAAGCCTGAGTGATATAGCGGCAATGGGGGGCACTCCCATGGAGGCGTTTGTCAGCATCGCCGTGCCCGGAAGCTGCGATATGGCTTTCCTGGTTGATTTTTACGATGGCTTGAAATCGCTGGGTTCGGAATTTGGGGTCAACATCCTGGGGGGCGACACCAGCGGTTCCAAACGGGATCTTGTCATCAATCTTACAGTGGCCGGATCGGTGCCTCCCGACGAGATGCTCAGTCGCAACGGGGCAAAACCGGGAGATCGGATTTGCTGTACCGGAAACCTTGGGGATAGTCGGGCGGGGCTCTATCTGACCCTCAACCAGATCGATGCGGATACCGCGGATCTCCAGCGACTGCGGACGGCTCATGTCAGGCCCCGGCCAAATGTTCGTGAGGGACGTTTCCTCGCGGAGAGAAAAGGGGCGACCGCTGCCATCGATATCAGCGACGGGCTCTCCTCCGACTTGCTGCGAATCGCCGAATCAAGCCGTGTGGGAGCCCGGATCCAAAAAGATCAGCTGCCGGTGTCCGGTCCGCTTTCCCGATTCTGCCGGCGATTCGGATTTGATGCGTTCGACTATGCCCTGACGGGTGGAGAGGACTACTCGCTGCTGCTGACCATTTCTTCCGATCATTTAGACGCCGTTTCACGGGAATATCAAAATCGATTTGGCGCTCCCCTGTATCCCATTGGCGAAGTGACTGCGTCCGGAAAGATGGAGGTGATTGACCGGAATGGTCAGAGCCGGAAAATTGAACCCGCAGGATGGAATCATTTTATTTAGACCTTTTTTAAACAGACATTCTGTATTTGCCATTTGTGGAATATGTCTCAATTTCTTCGGTTTTGATGAGACACAACTGTTGGAGATTATGCCCTATTTTCTGACCTACAAATTATGTAGGCTTACCTGCACTTCCCTGTAAGTTGACCTTGACTGTCGAATAAGAACAGCTATACCACCTTAGTACCCTCCTGACATATAAAAAATAAATAATTATTATATAGTGTTATATGTAAATTCAACACAATCGACGCCAGTTTGTTCGAGGTATGCGGTATTTTTAGCATTCAATATGGATTTACGGCATAGATTTTGCTTTAAATAACAGGAGCATTGATGAGGTGCCCGGTTAAAACAGGAATGTTAAAGCCCTATTCCGAGAATTTGCTTAATTTCTATTCATTTCACTGGAAGGATATCAACATTATGAATAAGAAAAGGTCGGCAGCCAAAAAAAGGTTGTGGAAGCGACACAGAGTCAGGGGACAGGCCATTGTTCTTTTGCGAAAAATGAGGCTGATCGAACTCGGGAAGCCACTATTTGTCGAAATGGGACCGCTGGTCGACATCAGCATGGGGGGGCTTGCAGTTCAATACATTCAAAATAAGGACCGAACTTTTGATAGCGAGGAATTGGCGATTTCGGTCCCCGATCAAAGCATAAAAGTCGGACCCATTCCCTTTAAGACCAAACTGGAAATCGATGTTGCCGCCTTGCCCGATGGAAAAATTATAAAGAAGCGGTGCATCGAGTTCGGGAAACGCACTACCCTTCAAAATCACCAGATTGAATCCTTTATCAGACAATTTGCCATGGAAAGCGGTGTTGATCGGCGTATGATAGAAGATCGGCGCCAATATGAGGATCCCCGGTTTGAAGATGAAGATTATCAAATGCTTAATGAACGCCGCGATGGCGGAGACAGGAGAACCTGAACCGACTGTTTAACCGATCATTTATAGTTCCGGTGGCATTCCTTTTTCAAACGGTTGAGGGAAGACAACCCGGTTTCAACAGCCGGCCGGTCTGAAAGCTTGAATGACTGATAAAACGATTCGAGTTGATCCAGAAATGGGGTGAAGTCCATACCTGCCGCTTCGGGGAAATGGTACATCGCCTTAGCGTCTGCATAGAATTTTTCAACCCTTTCTTTTTCAGGAAATGATCCCGGCTTGGCCATCGCTTTCATAATGGCACCGAAGTCCCTTGACAGTCGTTTTTTCAATGTCTTGAAATTATCCGCCGGCGGTCCGGACGAACTTGTTTTCTCTTTGGCCATGGCCGTCGGTGGTCTTTTTGCCGTTAGAACCTTATTCACCGGATCTTTTTCGGTTTCCTCCGTTTTGATTTTCAGCTTTATGTCCAATCGTCCGCCTTTGGATCTCATGGTAACTTTAACGTTCGTCTTTTGGGGTATCCTGTGTATTTTCCCGTCCACCGAGACCCTTCCATTCTCCAGCCCATCGGCAAGCTCACGGAGTTTTTTGGCTGTTACTCCGGTAGAGTGATAGTATCTCACGGTTTTCTTTTTATTCGATGCCGTCATATGGTCACCTTGTTCCGTTGTTAGAAGAGAGCTTTGATACCATAACCATTATTCAGAACAATTTCCACATCAAGCCGGAAAACTGCGGACGAAAGGAATCTCTCAGTCCGGTAAGATTTCCGTTGAGGAAACGACTTAGGTAGTGTCAACCCGGAACATGTAGTTTTGACCGGTGGATATCCGAATACCACCTAAAGCGCCCCGGTTGACGGAATGCGGGCAGCGATCTATCTTATTGAATAGAGTACAGAGGAGT
>CAZWAE010000082.1:0-3660 GCA_964631805.1 uncultured Desulfobacteraceae bacterium
TGCTATTTTGAGGATTGAAAACGATTGAGGACGCCGCCAGGGGCCGAAAGATGCCGTTTCCGGGCGGACACTACTTGATACAGACCTTCCTCACCTGAATCAGATCCAGCAGCCCGCCGAAGATCTTGCCGATACCGTCCTGCTTAAGGGTGGTCATGCCGTCATTTAGCGCCTGGTCCCTCAACTCCTCCATGGGCACATTGTTCTGGATCTTGTTTTTCATCTCGTCGGTGCCCATGAGCAGCTCATGGAGGCCACACCGGCCGGCATACCCGCTCTGGTTGCACTTGTCGCATCCCACTTTCTTCTGGATGGTCACGTCTTCGTATTTGAGCCCCAGCAGGTCGAACTCCTCCTGGGTACCGTACTCACGTACCAGCTCTGCATACTGATCTTCCGTGGGTTTGACCTCCTCTTTGCATTTCTTGCACAGGGTCCGGCCGAGACGCTGGGCCAGGATGCACAAGATGGCGTCTGCGAAGTTGAAGGGGTCCATCCCCATGTCCAGAAGGCGGGTGATGCTTTCCGGTGCGCTGTTGGTATGCAGGGTGGAAAACACCAAATGGCCGGTGAGGGAGGCCTCGATGCCGATGGAGGTGGTTTCTTTATCCCGCATCTCGCCCACCATAATCACATCCGGGTCGGCACGGAGAAAAGCCTTCATGGCTACGGCGAAATCGAACCCGATTTTGGGCTTGACCTGGACCTGGCGAAGCCCCTTCTGGGTGATTTCCACGGGATCTTCGGCCGTCCAGATCTTGGTCTCGGTCTTGTTGATGTATCCAAGTGCCGAATGGAGAGAAGTGGTTTTTCCCGAACCGGTGGGACCGCAGACAAAAATGATCCCGTAGGGCTGGGTGATGACGCTGACGAAATTGTCAAAATTGGGTTTGGTCAACCCCAGGTTTTCCAGGGGGATGGGCTCGCCCGCCGCGAGGATACGCATGACGATATCTTCCAACCCCCCCTGGGTGGGGACAGTGGCCACACGGAGTTCGATATCCAATCCGCCGAATTTTTTGAACTTGATTTTCCCATCCTGGGGTTTCCGGCGCTCGGCAATATCCAGTTCTGACATAATCTTGAGTCGGGATACAATGGCGTTTCGGTATTGGTAGGGGATGGTCTGATACATGGTGCAGGAGCCGTCGCACCGGATCCTTACCTGGGTGTTGACCTTGCCGGGATAGGGCTCGATGTGGATATCGGAGGCGTTCCGGTTGTAGGAATCGATGATGATCTTGTTGACCAGCTTGACGACCGTGCTGTCCTCCTCGTTCATCGAGGATTCGGCCTCTTCGATCTCCTCCTCTTCGGCCTGGAGTTCGGACAACAGTTCATCCATGGACTCCATTTCTTTTTCATCAGTGGTGAAAAGCTTGATAAACTCCAGGATATCTTCCTTCAGGGCCACATGAAACTGGATTTTTTTCCCCGCCATCAGCGCCTTGATACCGTCGGTTTTCTGCAGATCGTGCGGATTGTCGATGATGATGATAATCTTGTCATCTTCCGTTTTTAAAGGCACCCAGAAGTTCTTTTTCAAAAATGGTACCTTCACATTGGCCAACAGATCTCCGGGAATGGGGGTGTTCTTGTTGTACTCCACAAAGGGAACTTTGAAGAAATTACTCAATGACTGGCCGATGTCCTTCTTCGACACCTTCAATTCACTCATCAGCACCGATTCAATGGGTTCTTTCCGCTGCCGGGCGTCGGTAATGGCCTTGTCCAGTTCCTTCTTGGTCAGGATATGGTTTTCCAGGATATAGTCAAATTTGGTGGGCCGGGTCCTGGTGGCCATCCGCTTCTGGTTATAAAGGGCGATACCCAGGATCTCGGCCAGCTTTGCAACGGCCTCTTCATCGAGTTTCGTAAAGGCATCACCCGATTTCCGGTTTATGAGCTGGATGGCGCCCAGGAGAAATTTTTTATAGATGATCGGAAACACCAGCACCTGCCGGGTGCGGTAGCCGGTCTTTTTATCCCAGCTTTGATCGAATTTAAGAATGGGATCGATGCCTGCCAGTTCCTTTTGGTCGTAAACATCATGGATGTTGAGCAGTTTCTGCTTGGAAGCGGAATACCCCGACAGGCTGGTGGGGGCCACCGGAATACGGATTTCCGATATCTCGAGCCCCGATTTGAAACGGGACACCAGTTCCCGGGTTTTGCCGTCCACCACATAGACGGTGATGCGATCCGATTCAAACAGGCCGGTAATGGCATCCTTCAGGTCGATCAAAATCTCGTCAAGATTTTTGGCGGCAAAGATTTTATTGCAGATCTCCTGAAGCTTACCCCGGTATTCGACCTCTGATTTTAGGTTCTGAACATCGGAGCTTTCGCCCGAAGCGCTTTTTTTAAGTGCTACTGCCATGGTAAAAACCTCTGATTTTTTTAAAGCGACTCTGGTTTTTCAGCCTTTTGCCAATTGTCGTAGATCTTTTTGGCACCGCCGCCGATGAGCATGATGCCCATGAGATAGAAACAGCCCCGGATGACAGGCAATACCGATGCAAACTGTTCAATGGTGGCAATTCTGGGCATCACCTGGGGTATCCGAATGAAAACTCCGACACCGGCAAGGATTAAGGCCGCCCCCCAAATGAGTTGTCCCCTGTTCTTCATGTTCGACAGATCGTAAATTTTGCTTCCATTTCCAAGGGTTCAATTTATAATAAATTACGGTTGATGTCAAACCGATTCAAGCGAAGATTCCGGTCCATCGATTTGGGTCAAGACGGGAAATCGATTCGATATGCCGGGAGTCACCGCCCGGAAATGAGATGAGCGGGGACAAGATCCCCGCCCTGATGGCTGTCGCTTTGCACTGTTTTCCGGCTACCGATTCAGAAACCCTTTGAAATCGGCTTTCCTTTTTTCAAGAAAGGCTGCGGTCCCTTCCCCTGCATCTTCGCTGCCGTAACAGAGGGCAAATGCATCGATCTCCATGGCGCATCCGGTTGCAAGATCCACATCCATGCCGTTGTTGACGACCCCTTTGGCGGCCCTCAGAGAAGCTTTCCCCTTCGCCGACATGATACCCGCTGTTTTTTGAGTCTCTGCCATCAGTTCGCCGGCAGGGAGCACCCGATTGACCATGCCGATCTCGTACGCTTCCGCCGCAGAAATCATCTTGCCGGTAAAGATCATCTCTTTGGCCATATTTTTGCCGATGAGTCTGGGCAGCCGCTGGGTCCCGCCAAATCCCGGAATAAGCCCAAGGGTGATTTCAGGAAGGCCGAACTTGGCATTCTCCGATGCGTAAACGAAATCACAGGCCAGGGCGATCTCACTGCCGCCACCAAGGGCAAACCCGTTGACCGCTCCCACTACCGGAATGGGCAGCTGTTGCAGTTTCCCGATGATTTTATGGCCAAGGGTTGAAAAATAACGGGCCTGCAGCGCATTGAAGGTGGCCAGTTCGGTTATGTCCGCACCGGCGACAAACGATTTTTCCCCGGCACCGGTCAGAATCAGTGTGCGGATCTCCTCGTTTTCCGAAATGCTGTCCAATGCCTGGCCAAATTCCCCGAGAAGCGCTCCGTTCAGCGCATTCATCGCTTTCGGCCGGTTGAAGGTAATGGTTGCAATGCCGTCCTGCGCTTCGTAAATGATGTTCTCGTAACCCATAGTTCCCCTCCAGTCCTTAAGTTC
>CAZWAE010000082.1:3760-15827 GCA_964631805.1 uncultured Desulfobacteraceae bacterium
GCGCTTCGTAAATGATGTTCTCGTAACCCATAGTTCCCCTCCAGTCCTTAAGTTCAATTAACACAATTGTTTACTCCAGAATAACCCATAGATAAGACAGGGCAATATCCTTTAAATGACATCCCCGGGAGGCGGTTCTGAAGATTCACATCGTTACCCGCGCCTCTCCCCTGCCGCGGTCACGCAGATCGCCGTAAGAATCAAACCGCCCCCCACAAATTTCACCGCCGTAACTCCCTCACCAAACAAAAAATAGGCCATTATAGTGGCGCCGATGGGTTCTCCGAGAAGACTGACAGCCACCAGGCCGGCCCCGAACCATTTCAGCGCCCAGTTGTAGCTGCTATGGCCGATCACCTGGGCCACCAGCGCCATTCCCCAGAGGGAGATCCAGGTGGGGGTGCCAAATCCTGAAATCGGCAGCCCGAGAGAGAGCACCACCCCCCACAGCAAAACAGCGGCACTGGTGTAGCAAACGGTCACATAAGCCGTCAGGGACAGCTTTCGTCTCAGGTTCCGGCCCAGGAGCAGATACAGTGCGGCACAGAGGCCACCGGCCAGTGCCAGCAGATCTCCGACGATAGCTCCCCCTTCAGTGTTCATATCGCCCGCTCCGATGACAACGGCACCGGCAACGCTCAAGACAATGCCGACACCGGTGGCGAGACGCACCCGTTCTCCCGTCACCAGCGGGGAGAGCAGTCCCACCCAGATCGGATTGGTGTTGACCAGCACCACACTATTGGCCACCGAGGTATAATCCAGGGACGATATCCAGACGGCAAAGTGCAATGCCAGGAAAAAGCCGGAAGCGGCCGCCAAAGAAATATCTTTAAGGGAAAGGCGGCGGAGTTCGTGTCCGGCCTTTAAAACCCCGAATGGAAGCACCACGAGTGCTGCCAATCCCACCCGGTAGGCGGCCGTCACCAGTGCGGGGGATTCGGCTGTGCGGGCAAATATGGCGCCGGTGGACACGGCAAGGATACCGATGGTGAATGCGCCGTAGGCCTGCCATCCCCCCGGTAAAGCCGTGTCAGGGGTCGATGCGCCGCTATTTGACGCTTTCTCCCGGGTCATCTGCGGCCTTATCCTTTTTTTCTGCCGGTGTCGCGGGGATTGAAACGGGCCGACGGACTGGTCTCCCGGATATACTTCTGAATCCCGTCGAGAATTCCTTCGGTCAGATGGTTCTTGTATTTTGAATTGGTGAGCCGCCGGCATTCCCGCGGGTTGCTGATAAATGAGGTTTCCACAAGGATCGCAGGCATTTGAGCACCAAGGAGTACATAAAAGGGTGCCTGTTTTACGCCCTTGTTCTTGACCCTGCTGTAGCGTTTCTTCATGTGGCCGTGCAACGAACCCTGAACCATTCCTGCCAGTCGACTCGATTCGTTGATTTTTGCATTCTGCATCAAGTCACTGAGGATGGTCTGCAGATCGCTGATATTCTTCTTGGAAGTCGCATTTTCCCGGGCGGCCACCAGGATGGCGTCATCATCCGTTGCCAAATTCAGGAAAAAGGTTTCAATGCCGTGGGCGCTTCGCTGTCTGGCGGAATTGGTATGGATGGAAATGAACAGATCCGCGTCCTTTGTGTTGGCGATGGCGGTGCGCTCTTCAAGGGTCAGATACCGGTCGGTTGTGCGGGTCATGATCACCTCGCAACCGATCTCCTTGCGAATTTTTTTTGCCAGCCGTTTGGCAATATCCAGGACGATGTGCTTTTCATGGGTTCCCTTCAAATAACCCGGTGCCCCATAGTCTTTTCCGCCGTGTCCCGGGTCGATGACAATCCGGCTCACCCCCAACGCCAGCTGTTTGGCCAGGGCGCCCTTGGTCAGCTTCCCGTTCTTGACGGCGATTTTCGGGACGGACCGTTTTTTCGGCTTCGATTTGAGGGTTTTCCCCCAGACGTCGATGACAATCCTGAACGGATTGCGCAAAGAAAAAATCTTGTAGGTCTTGTAGGATTTGATATCAACGACCACACGGACCTTTTCCGCCTCGTACTGCCCGGCACGGGCATCGCTGAGCAGATTGTCGTTGATGGGGATAATTTGGGGAATCCCCTGCCCCAGCCTCGACCCGGCAAGATCAATGTAGAGCCTCTGGGGTTTTTGGATCGATGGATCCTTTTTCAGCAATCGGTGGGTATAGTGGGCATCCCGGTCCGCATCGATCACCACCCGCGTGTAGTTGGGGTTGGACCAGTATCGCAACCCCTTTACAACGGTTAATTTTCCGGTGGCGGCACCTGCGGGTTTTTTGACGTTTTCAGATGCCGCATGGGATTTTTCAATGACAGACGCGATGGCATCCCCCCCGGCTGCCTTTTTCTCTTCGGCAACGGGCGACTTCGATTTTACCGGCGCGGGCGCCACCTTTTTCTTCGGAGGCCTCCCCATGGCTGCACCCGCCTTTACCGCAAAGCCGCTCTCCGGGAAGAGAGTCAGGACCTTGTCATAGCGATCCATGGAGGCCAGCTTGTCCGACTTCCGATACGATATGCGGTGCAGCTCTTCATATAAACGACCGGCCATGAACAGGCTTTCGGCAGCCAGAGAACCGGCAGGCGCTGCCTTGTACGAGGTTTCATATCGACCGATACAGCGCAGCCAATTGTCCCGGTATTTCTTTTTCTTGCTGCTGCGGACAAGTTGCCGGTAACAGGCTTCTGCGGAGCGGTAGGATTTTTCCGCCCGGCCCGGTGAACGGGGGGTGGATTTTGAGGATACTTTGACAACCGGTTTCTTTGACGCTTTGGTTTTCCTTTTGATGGATTTAGCCGGGCTCTTTTGAGTGGCGGACATACCTATGGATTTTAACTGATTACGGGCTCTTTCCCGGTACCGGCTTTTGGGATACCGCTTGACCACCCGCCTGAATATATCCACTGCCTCTTTCTTATCGGATTTTTTGTAAGACCGGGTGTAAAGCTCATGGTAGAGTTTGCCGCTCATGTAAAGCCCGGCCGCCGCCCATGGACCGGCGGGATCATGGCGGTAAACCTTTTCGTAGCGTTTGATGCATTTCAACCATCTGTCCCGGTACTTCTGGCCCTTTTTGTTCTTGAGAAGCCGCTGATAGGCCGCATCCGCCTCGAGATACAATGACTTGGCCGTCTTTGCATGGATGGCCCCTGGAAGTATCACCGCAGCAAAACTGATGGCGATGGCCAGGGTGGCGATTTGTTTAACTTTCAACATAAGGTTCAATTTTCATCCGCAACGAGAAAGATCCGCTATCCGCCCGATTTGGCCCGCTCCCTGAGTTCGTTCAAATAGTTAAGTGCATCAAGAGGCGTCATCCCGGCAATGTCCAGTTTTTTCAACCGTTCGATCAGGGCATTCCCGGGATCCTGGAACAAGTTGAGCTGGACATGGGTTTTTAATGATTCCGTACCGGCCAGCGGCCCCGATGTCAAATTTTCAAGCACCCGGTTCTGGGTTTCGAGGTCCAGCAGTATCGTCTTGGCCCGGCGGATGACATCTCCGGGGACACCGGCCAGACGGGCGACCTGGATGCCGTAGCTTCGGTTTGTCCCACCTGCCACGAGTTTTCTCAAGAAAATAATTTCATCATTCCATTCTTTGACGGCGATGTTGAAATTGGTGAGCCGCGGTTTTGTGCGCGAAAGCTCGGTCAACTCGTGATAATGCGTGGCAAAAAGGGTTTTGACCCCATGGTCCCGCAGGTCATGCAGATACTCCGCAACGGCCCATGCGATACTCATACCATCAAAAGTGCTGGTTCCCCGGCCGATCTCATCCATGATCACGAGACTCTTTTGTGTGGCATTGTTCAGAATATTGGCGGTTTCCTGCATCTCCACCATGAAGGTACTCTGCCCTTGTGACAGGTTGTCCAGCGCACCGATCCGGGTAAAGATCCGGTCCGTAATACAGAGGGACGCCTTTTGCGCCGGGACAAAAGACCCCATCTGGGTCATGATCGCCATCAATGCGACCTGCCGCAAAACGGTCGATTTACCGGCCATATTCGGGCCGGTAATGACGAGGACCTGATTCTCCCTATCATCCATTTCGATGGTATTGGGCACAAACCTCTCACCGGTGATCATTTTTTCGATCACCGGATGCCGGCCCTCCTGGATAAACAGACGCCCCTCATGATTGAGATCGGGTCGGTGGTATTGGTTGAGATCCGCGGTTTCCGCAAAATTGGTCAGGCAATCCAATCGGCCCAAAAAACGGGCAATCGTTTGAATGCTCGGGTTGTGGACGGCAACCTGTTCCCTGACTCGGTTGAACAGATCGAATTCCAGTTTGGCCCGCTCCTCCTCGGCGTTGAGAACCCTTGCCTCAAAGTTTTTCAGGTCTTCGGTGATAAACCGTTCCGCATTGACGAGGGTCTGCTTGCGGATGTAGTGGCCCGGAACCGAACTGCTGCGTGCTTTGGGAATTTCGATATAATAACCGAACACCTTGTTGAACCTAACTTTCAGTGTCTGGATGCCGGTATTTTCCCGTTCTGTTGCTTCCAGCTTCGCCAGCCAGCCCTTCCCGTCACGGCTGATACCGATGAGTTCGTCAAGCTTGTCGCTGTATCCTTCCCGGATGATCCCTCCCTCATGAATTGTCGGCGGCGCATCCTCCCGAATGGCATCCTCGATGAGAATGCTCAAATCATACAGGGGGTCAACCGTCTCCTGCAATTGGAACAGAAGGGATGTAAAACCGGAAAGGGTTTTCAGGATTTCCGGAATTTGGTTCAAGGACCTTTTCAGAGCGGTGAGATCCCTGGCATTGGATTGCCCCATGGAGATCTTGCTCCCCAGGCGTTCCAGGTCATGGATCGACTTCAAACAGTCCCGGATACTGCGCGTGATATGGATCTTTGAAACCGCCTCTTCCACGGCATCGTGACGGGCCTGTATTTTTTTTTCATCGATCAGCGGATATCGGATCCACTGTTTTAAAAGCCTGGCACCCATGGCGGTAATCGTTCGATCCAGTGTGTCGAGAAGCGTACCCCGCCTGGTTCCATTTTGTATATTATTTAATAATTCTAAATTTTTACATGTCGTTTCATCAACCATCAGATAATGGTCGAGGCCGTAGGTTTCGACACCGGTCAAATGGTCTGTCGCCTATTTCTGGGTTTCGCGGACATAGTATAACAATGCACCTGCCGCCCCCACACCGGCCCTCAGATGTTCACACCCATAACCCTCCAGGTTGAGGGTATTGAATTGGCTGATCATCCGGCCGCGCCCCTTGCGGAAATCAAACACCCCGTCCTCCAACAGGGTCACCGATCTCTCCGGCAATGCCGCCATCATAAGAGAAAGCACCGGATCGCCGGCTGAAGACTCGGGAAACAGGGCTTCGCTGGGATCGATTCTACGGATCTCCTCTGTAAGCGTTCGGACATCGTCCGTCTCGGCCAGACGAAATGCCCCGGTGGAAATATCCAGAAATGAGATGCCGGTCCTCTGACCATCTCTGGCCGCCGCCAGCAGATAATTATTGGACTTGGCATCCAGCAGTTCATTATCGATGATCATCCCCGGGGTGATGACCCTTACCACATCCCTTTTGACCAACCCTTTTGCTTTGGCCGGATCCTCAACCTGGTCGCAGATGGCCACCTTGAATCCCTGGTCAATGAGCTTGGCGATATAGTTCCGGGCGGCACGGTGGGGAACCCCGCACATGGGAACGGGCGCGTCATCGTTCTTGTTTCTGGATGTCAGGGTGATTTCGAGGGCACGAGATGCGGTCTGGGCGTCTTCGAAAAACATTTCGTAAAAATCGCCCATACGATAAAACAAAATGGAATCGGGATATTTTTCCTTGATCCCCAGATACTGCTTTATCATCGGGGTTGCCTTGGGAGGGCTCATGACTCCGTCTTCATTCTCTCCATGCCGATCGGGGCGTGGTATCTATAACCAGAAAAAGCGCCCCCCCATGACACACCCCATCACCTGAAACGCCGCCGGGCGGTACCGACGGCAAAAACAGGTCTTGAGATGATGTTCACAAAGTGTAGCGCCCCTTCTTTTATTGCTTTTCTTCAACTCCCGCTTTTGCGGCTTCCGGTTTATCACCGTCTGCATTCTGGTTGACGGCGTCGGGGGCTGGCTTCTGAAATCCCGCCAACTCGTTTTTTAAAGATGAGATCATCTCCAAATTCGAATCCACCGTCGCGTTCAGTCCCTTGATGGTCTTATTCAATTTAAATCGTTCCAGCAGGCTGAAAAAATAGGCGATCAGGAGCCCGATCAACAGGAAGGCCACAAAGAGAACGGCATTCCACAACTCGGGCAAATGGTAGACCTCCATGAAAGGCAGTTTCAAGCTGAGGGTATGTTTTTCCATGAAAAATGTCTGGTTCTGGTAAAGGAACAAACCGAAAAAAGCGGCGATAATCAGACCGAGCACCATTTTGAATTTTTTCATCGAGTGTCTCCATCCTCCGGTGTGACCCGTTGTTTTACCAGTGCCAACCGGGGTTAAGTTTCATGTTCATTTACTCTTTTAACCCTAAAAACTCAACCCCTTTTTTCCTTGAGCGGGACGATCGAAAGGTCCCCCCACATGCCGATCCGGTCCCCCATGATCACGACAATGCCGCTTAGGCCGGGAATCCTTTTCCCGAAATCGATCCCCCTTTGAACATCATTTTCATGTTGGATCCGGTTGCCGACCGCTGTGGCGGCGGCATCCGCAAGCGGGCAGGATTCGGAGACAACACACACCGCATCCGCTTTGCCCAGGCTCAATGAATGGCCGATGGTACCCGAGGAGGTACACACCGCCATGGGTTTCCCTTTCGAATCGATTTCAACGCCCACCTTCAGGCTCAACGGGGATTCACCGGCAAAGATCCCCGATGTAAATGTTCCCTTGAGCTTTAAAAACAGATCCCCGCCGTTCTCCACGATGGCCTCATCGGTATGGTCCAACAATTCCAATCCCACTCTTTCGGCAATGGCACCGGCAACCGCCGCCATGGGGCCGACCTCCGCTTTTTCCCCGGCATCGGCCATATCCCGGATAATTCCCGGACAAGGCCCGTGGACGATCCGGGGGGAAAGGGTCGTCATGAATTCCGGATCCTGAAGTATCCAGCCTTCCAGGTATCCCCGCTGCCTTAATATCGCCTCCCGAACGATTTTCTCCAGGCGTTTTTGGGCGTGGATATAAAGATCCGTTTCCTTGACGGTGACCCTGAAGGATACAAGATTTTCCCGATGAAACAGCCTTCGGTAACTGCGATCTTTGATCAGCACAGGACACCTCAAATGTTCAGTTCGGCGGGCCGCATCTCTTTTGGGCACTGTCTTAGAAAATATCGATCGGTCATGCCGGCGATATAATCTCTTACGATCTCTTCCGTTTGGTGTGCTCCCAGATAAGCCTCCGACTTTTCCTGAAGAAAATCGGAAAAAATGGCGGATGAGCGGTCGGCCTTTTGAATTTCCTCACAATACCGGTTAAACAGCAGCTCAAAAAGCTGCTCGATCCTTTGCATGTGGGTTTTGACTTTTGGATTCATATAGATCCGTTCCAGATTGAATTGTTTCAACCGGAAGAGGGCTTCGGAGATCTCCCGGCTGAATCCCACATGCGGCTGCTGATAACTGTGGTGAATAATATCGGTGACGAGGGTATAGACGATCTCCCCGTTGGTTTCCCCTAGTATCCGGCAACATTGTGCCGGCAGATCCCTCCGCTTGATGAGATTCAAACGGATGGCATCTTCTATATCCCGGCCGATGTAGGCAACGGTATCCGCTAGCCGGACGACACAGCCCTCCAGGGACATGGGAATCACCCGCGCCTTGCCGTCCTTTTTTTTCCGGTCGATCTCTTTTTCCAGCGTGGCAAAGGTTTTGTCGCGATCCGGTAAAAGGGCTCGGTCATGGACCTCACCGTCGTGACAGAGAATACCGTCGAGTGTTTGCAAACAGAGGTTCCATCCGGCCCCGCGACGCTCGACCTTATCCAGGAACTGGACGCTCTGGAGGTTGTGATGAAAATGCCCGATCCCCGATTCAAGGCACAACCGGGACAAAAACCGTTCGCCATCGTGACCAAAGGGAGTGTGGCCGATATCATGTCCCAGTGCGATGGCTTCTATAAGGTCCGGGTTCAGGCCCAAAAACCGACCGATGGTCCGTGCGATCTTGGATACCAACTGTACATGAAGGACGCGATGGGTGATATGATCGTTGCTCACCAGGTAAAAAACCTGGGTTTTATCGATATACCGGGTATAGGCAAGGGAATGAAGGATCCGATCCGTATCGATGGAAAAAGATTGCCGATAGTCTGTATCCGGCACCGATATGCTGCGCCTTACGCCATCTTTGCTGCGAATGGCATAGGGCGACAGGACCCGGGCTTCCTCCCGGTCGATGCCCGAACGGATCCGATCCATTGTCAGGCCTTTGGTAGCGCGTTCAGATCTCTCCATCGTCGATCAACTTTTCCATCAGCCGGTAATAGTCGATCCCGGCCTTTCGGAAACCCTCCTTGCCATATTTCATGTTTGCCTCAAGGACGAAAAACCCGCCGTCGAAAGGCAAAATATCCATACCCACGTCGTCCCACTTGCAAGCGGTGGCCGTATAAAGTGCCAAATCCAATGCCGCCTGGGGAACGTTCTCCAAACTAACCACGCCGCCCGCAGCCACATTGCTTCGAAACTCCCCATCTGCTGCGACCCGCCAATAGGCATGCACCACTCGCTTTCCGATGATCACCACCCGGATATCCCGCCGGGACGGCAGGTACTCCTGGATGCAGGCAACCGCCGTGAGGTTCAAATAAGATCTGAGCGCCTCCCGGTTTTCGATGAGAAAAACACCCTTTCCCAAAGCCGACCCCCTCGGGATTTTAGCGATAAAAGGAAATTGAAAATACTCTCCGATTCCCGCCTGCTGACGCTTGCCATAAAAGATCCTGGTTTTCGGATGGGGGATTTGCATCATCTCGAAAAGCGCATTCTGTTTGATCTTATCCTGAACACATTTATAAGTATGGTAGCTGGGAAAGGTTATTTTCCCCATGGTATCGAAAAGCTCGGCATAAAACGGAGTGGGATAGTAGATCTTCTCCGAAGTCATAATCCGCTTCGCTGCAGAACGGCTGTAATCGGAAAAATTGGGTTTAACCCCCAGGGTGACCACATTCCGACAGCGGGATAGCCTCGATTCCAATGCGATCACCGTCCGGTCAAAGTGGGGTTCAGCCGATGCCGTCATCTAGGGTTTCGTTTCCGCCGGAAGCGTCAGGACAAAGCGGGAAAGCTCGACCGGCACATCGGTCCAGTATTTCCGCGTGTTGATGGTTAATGAGGATGACCCATCGTCTGTAAACAGCAGCTCCGATGGGATCCGGTATTTCCCGGCTCCCCGCATTTTGTTGAGCAGAACGCGGTATGCCAATGCGCCGCCCGTTTCGAAAAATTCGATCTGATGCACCTTTTTCAGTTCGAGATTCACCGTTACCTTTTGAATCACATTTCCAAACAGGCCCTTGAAAACAAGCACCGTGTCTGCGGCATGGGATCCGTACCCGCCCGATTCGGAGGAGGATTTGCCGCCCGGGGCCTGCTCAACCGATACTGAGCGGTACTCTCTCAAAGGAACCCGTCCCGCGAGCAGAGCGGTCATATCACCGGGCTTGATCGGGATTTTAAGGAGATTTTTAAGACTATTCCCGGCAACGCGTTTCTTATAAAAGCGCTGCGGCTGATGGGAGAGTAGGTAGAGCCACCGGCCATCGCTTGAAAACGTAACGACCGGCCTTCCGGTGGGATCCAGCACCTCGACACGCAATTTATCCTCACCGGCCGCCATCCAGGCCGTCCCCATGATCTGCCGCGCACCGGCCGTCTTGATTGCAGCCCGGCCGATACCCTTGAACCCGTCGAGTCCGGTATTGATACTTTTTATAAATGCAAGGAGGATTCCGGCTTTTTCTGTGGAATCCCGAGGGGAGAGCAGGCCCGGTTTGGTTCCGGCGCAGGCCGAAAGGAGAAGTGCAACCCCTATGAGCAGGAACGCTTTCCGGTTCCATCTCATGGTTTCGACTGCCCTGCCCCGGTTATCTCTTTGATCTTTTTTTCGATTCCTTCCCGGTTTTCCTTCTGGTTTTCAAGGGACCGATTATAAAACTCCAGGGCTTTTTCTCTGTTTTCAAGATTGAAGTAAACGTCACCGAGGTGTTCAAGAATAGTCGGGTCGTCCGGGACAAGGGACACGGCTTTTTGGATATACTCAAGTGCTTTTTCAAACATCCCTTTTTTGTAAAAAACCCAACCGAGGCTGTCGGTAATATATCCGTCGTCCGGCTTTTTGGCCAGCGCGCGTTTGATCAATTCCTCTGCTTCATCGAGGTTTTTACCCAGATCGGCATAGGTATATCCCAGGTAATTAAGGGCATTGGCATGCTCGGGATCGAGACGGATAACGGTTTTCATCGCTGTGATGCAATCCTCCTTCCGCCCCCATTTGTCGTACACGACACCCAGGCGAAAATGGATCTTATGATTTTCCGCATCGACGATAAGGCCCCTTTCAAGGACGTCTACGGCTTTTCCAAACTCACCTTTCTCTTCGAACAGGGTTCCCAAAAACAGCATGAATTCGGCATTACCGGGAACTTTTGCAATCACCTCCTCAAGGTAAGCGATGGCCTTTTCCAGTTCTTTACGCTCCTGCAGAATCAGGGTGGTATTCACCACGGCATTTTCATAAAACCGTGAATCGGCTTTTACCTTTCCAAACTGCGTGATGGCCTTTTCCTGTTCTTTGAGTTCGTTGTACGTCAGGCCGGAAAGATAGAAAAGATCAGAATTTTCCGGGGCGCCAATCAGCATGTATTTCAACAAAATACGGATGGCGTCGTACTTTTTATCTTCGAAATAGTGACGTATAATCGTGGATAGAACCGCCTTTTCACTCCCACTTCTTCGCCCCATGTCGGAGAGGATCCTCTCGGCATCCCCCGTTCTTTCGATCTCATGGTAAAACAAGCCCAGTTCCAATCCCGCTCTAATATTCCGGGGATGCTCTTTCAGTAATTCCTGATAAAGGCTGATGATTCTCTCGGTTTTTTCCGGCTCCTTCCTGCCGTCGTCCCTTTCCCGCCGAAGGAGTTCGATCAGTTCGAATCGCGGTTCCACAAGCCGGGGTTCAAGGGCCAGGGTCTTGTCAAACGACTGTTCTGCCAACTTCGGTTTTCCCTGCAGCGCGTAAATCTTGCCCAGGTAGAAGTGTCCCACAAAAGAAGCGGGAAAATGGTCCACAAGCTGCTTGAATACCCGGTAGGCATTGGACAGATCTGACCCGGTCATATAGATTCGCCCCAATGTGGTATAAATCGCCTCCTTTTTCGGATCTCCCGACAAAACCTTCTCAAACGCGGCCTTGGCCGGTTCCATCCGTTTCAGATTCAGGTTCAGCCGCCCATACAGGACCAACGTTTCCACATCATCCGGTTTTTCACCAAGGATCCTTTCAAGCATTTCAAGCGCGTTTGCGGTATCCTTCCCATCCAGATAGGCAGACGCCAGTTCCCGCTTGAGGAAGATCGATTCTTCATCCGCAGAAATTGCTTCTCGAAGGTAGCGGATGGCCCCTTCCAGATCCCCCTGTTTTCGGTGAATCTGCGCTTCGGTATAAAGATAATAACTGCCGTCCGGACCTTCCACGAACGGGGAGGGTTCGACCATTGCCGCGGGCGAAATACGCAGTGCCGTGCAGCCGGAAAACAAACCGGATATCGAAACGATTACCGTCAGAATTAGGACAATTGATTTCATATATCACTCTATTTCAAACAAGTATCTTCTTTGGAATTAGACTAGTGTCCATCCAAAATAGGGATTTTTGCGTGAGATCAAGGAGGACGTCAGATTTAACCCCGAGGAATAGCACATACGCTTGGGCTATTTTGAGGAGTTAAATCATGGCGTCCGACGCCGATATCGCGGAAAAAGACCATTTCTGGATGGACACGAACTGGATGCCAGGAGCCGGCATGCCGGTCAGGCCCGGGTGATATGATCGGTATAGGCCTCATAATCGGGG
>CAZWAE010000083.1:0-13364 GCA_964631805.1 uncultured Desulfobacteraceae bacterium
GGCACTAAAAATAAAATCGGACCTGCCCTGTAGAAGTTCGCTCGGTCCCCCCCCAGGGACTCCACAGGACAAGTCCGTTTTTTCCTATAATTGATCTATTTCCCTTTGCAGCCCGGCATCAGGAAGCACTGAAGCGTTGGACCCTTCTTTGCAAAATGTTCGAGCACCTCGGCCGCATTGCCGGCGATAAACGGGATCAGCTTGATACCATTGCTCTCGATCAGGTTTGCAGGCGAGGTGGACACCGCCCCGCAAATCAATACCGAAACCTCATTTCCCGCCAAAGCATCTGCAAGTCTGGATGGTTGCTGCGGGTTAAATGAGATGGACACTTTGCTGACCACTTCCGCTTTTTCAATTTCCGCGACAAGCAGGGTATGGGAGGCATCAAAAACCGGCGAGATACGATCTCCCCAAACCGTGAGCGCGACCTTCATATTCCCGCTTCCTCCGTCCTGCCCGTTAATTAAAGCAAATAAGATGCCACATCTTTCAGCATACGCTGGGAAAGGGTAAAAAATGGGTTTTTTAATGGTGGGTGCCGATGGGGGAGTGGATAAGGACAAAGTGTCGCGGCCCTTCCGTCTCCACGGTATCGGGGATTTAAAATGGCAATTACACTTACTTTTTCAATATATTGCGAGTATTCGAAACCCTATGGAGGAATTCCCTTTGGGAAATGGAATTCGGGGAAAAAACATATCGCTAGTAGAGGGGGTCTGAAAGATCAGGAAAATGAGAGGGTGCCGAGTGGCGCACAACAGTGCAAAAATGCGATTGTATAGCGTCGCAATGCCGCATCATTGCGACGCTACTCCGATGAATTGGATCCCGACCGTCCGTCCACCTTGGGGAGTGAAATGCCGAGTTTTTTGATCTTCCTGAACAGCGTGCTTTTGTGCATGCCAAGTTCGGCGGCGGCGGCTTTTCGGTTGTACCGGTTGTTTTTCAGGGCATTGAGAATGGTTTGGATTTCAGTTGTCTTGACGGCGGCGATCAGGTTGTCCCGTTTTCCGGTTTCAGGGCGCTTATGAAGCAGATAGCCGGGGAGGTGCTCCAGCTGAATGCTGCCGTTGTCACAGAGGACAAACGCGTGCTCAATGATGTTTTCAAGCTCCCGGATGTTCCCCGGATAATCGTGTCCCATGAGTATTTCAAGGACATCCTGGTCCACACCGGTGACGGCCTTTCCGCGCAGCAGGTTCATTCTGCCGATAAAGTGCTCGATCAATAAAGTGATATCCTCCGTGCGTTCGCGCAGCGGCGGGAGTTTCAGCCGCACCACATTGATACGATAGAACAGATCCCGGCGGAAGCTGCCGTCATCCACCAGGAGGTCGAGGCTTTGATTGGTGGCCGCAACAACCCGTACGTCGGCCTTTATCTTTTTCACCCCCCCGAGGGGTTGGAAAGCATGTTCTTCAAGGACCCGCAACAGCCGCACCTGAAATGCTGCGCTGGTGTCGCCGATTTCGTCGAGTAGAATAGTGCCGCCTTCGGACAGGGCGAAGTATCCAGGCTTGTCTTTGACGGCATGGGTAAAGGCACCGGACTTGTATCCGAACAGTTCCGACTCCAGCAGTGTATCGGGAAGGGCCCCGCAATTGATGGACACAAAGGGTTTTTCCTTCCGGCGGCTGGAGTTGTGGATGGCCTTGGCAAGAAGCTCTTTTCCCGTCCCGGTCTCCCCCTCGATCAGCACCGTGCTGTCGCTTTCCGCCACCTGGGGAAGGATCTTAAAGAGATTCCCCATCACAGGGCTTCGGCTGACGATATCCCCGATCTTGAACCGGGCGTCCAGTTCTTTGCGCAGTTTTTCGACCAGGCTGTGGTCCCGGAAGGTCTCCACCCCGCCCAGCACCTCTCCCTTCTCGTTTTTTAAAAGTGCCGTGGCCACGGCGATGGGGATGCGGCTTTTCTGGCTGTTGATGATATAGGTGGAGGTGCTGACCAGTGATTTTCCCTCTTTCATGGTGCGCTTGAGGGCGCAGTCCCCCTCGCACATGTTGGAACGGAAAACCTCCCAGCAGTGCCTGCCGATGGCCTCGATGCGCGCAATCCCGGTAATCTCTTCCGCCGCCCGGTTAAAAGACATGATCCGCCAGTTGTGATCCACGGTGAACACGCCGTCGGAAATGCTTTCGAGGATAATCTCGGTGACATTGCCGGGCGTCTCCGCCGATTCAGGACGTTTCCTGCCCATCTTCCTCCGGCCTTTCCGCCTCTTTTGTTTCTCCAACCGTATCGGGGGCGAGGGTATTCCATACATCCGCCAGGCGTTCACCTAAAATGCAACTGATATTGAAGTTGAGGGTGGCTACGATATAGGGAAAAAATTTCAAATCCTTCCTGATTTTACGGTAGTCGAACCGCAATGCTTCAACGTGGGTCAATGCCCGGACATCGGCTGTCCGCTCTGTTTTTCGGATATACCCGATCTCCCCCAAAACCTGGCCGGGGCCAAGGATCGTCACGCGGCTGGAGGTGCCGCCGCTTCTGCGCACCACCTCCACCTCTCCGGATATGATCAGGTACATATTCCGTCCGAAAGTCCCTTGCTCCACAAGCAGGTCTCCTTTCCCGAAATCGTTTAACTCGGATATCAGGATCGCTTTCCGAATCTGGTAGTTGGACATGCCCCGGAACAGGGCGCTTTTTTCCAGCATCTCCCGGTGCATGGAAAGGGCTATGATCTGATAGAGACCGACCAGTCGAACTCTGCCCATGATAATAGGGGTGACTATCAGGTTGGCGAACAGTGCAAACAGCATGGTGGCCGCGGAAAGGGCGCCGAACTGGGCGATGATGGTAAAGTTGGATTTCAGGAGAATGCCGAATCCCAGGGCCAGCGAAAGGCTGGTGGCCACCATGGGGGTGGCTTCCTCCTGGACCGTGGTTCGTACCGCCCACCGGTAATCCGATGTCCGACGGCAAAGATCATTGTAACGTGCCAGCAGATGTATGGTCCCGTCGATGGCGATACCGATGGCGATGACCGCCACCATGGCGGTCCCCGGGTTCAGGGGAATCTTCAACAATCCCATGAGGCCGAACATGAGGATGATGGGGATCAGATTGGGAATGAGAGAGATCACCCCCCCCGTAAACGAGGTGAACATGGCCGACATGATCAGAAAAATCACGAAGAGCAAAATGGCAAGGGATTTGACCTGGGCCACCATGAGGTTATCGGCTGCGGCATTGATCATCAGGTTTTCCCCGACCACATGCGCCTTAATCCTGTTTCCGGCAATGTGGGCCACCACATCTTCAAGCTCCCGGACGTGCCGGTTCAGGGTATTGGAATCGCTGACATTGTGCCGCACGACGATGTTGGCCCGCTTGTAATCGTGACTCACGTAGCTCTCGATGTCCCGTCTGTGGAAAAAAAGCAGGTACTGTGCAACCAGTTCCCGTTTGTTCGGCACCCGATACTGCTCAGGGTCCCCGTCGTTGAACTCCCGGTTGATAAGGGATAGGTGATCGGCAAGGGATATGCTGCGGTCGAATATGCCCTGTTTCGCCACGAAATCCTGTATGGCCGCCAGTTTTTCAATGTTTTCCGGATCGAGAAATGCCTTGTCCAGATCCGACTCAAGGGCGATAAAGAATATTTTCATGCCGGACAGGTCGGTGTGGATTTTTCGGATATCCTGGATCAGGGGCCGTTCCTGCCGGAAGTAGGACAGAGGATCGTTGGTGACATAAAGCCCGGAAAGATGGTAGACGAAAAAGCCGCAGAGGATTGCCGTCAATGCCAGCATGACCCTCGGGAACTTGCGATTGGTAAAATCGAATACGCCGACAAACAGGCCTGCAATGCCGGAAGCCTCCTTTTTCTTCCCGGCAAACCGGCGCTTTGCCGGCCCGAAGACGCTCAGCAGTATGGGCACAAGGGTAATGGTGACCACCCCGTTGGCCAGAATGGCGAATGTGGAGGCAATGGCAAAATCCCGGATAATCCCCATGCCGCTGAACACATTACTGGCAAATCCCAAGGCAGTGGTAAGGACCGTCAGGATCAGGGGAACCCCCATGTGCTTCATCATAAAGTGAGTGGCGGCCGACCGGTGATCCTTCACCATTTTGGAGACCCCCGAGAAATAGGACGCAATCATATGGGTATCTTCGGTGGATCCGATCACCACCACCAGGGTCGGCAGCATGGCGCTTAAAATATTCAGAGGGATGCCGACCCATCCCATCATTCCGAAGGTCCAGACAATGCTGAACCCCGAAGTGACAAGGGGGATGACAGCGGCAAACCCGCTACGCAGAAACAGGAGTATCGCCACCACCAGCACCCCGGCGGATAGGGGGCCGAGACGTTTCAGATCATCAATAAGCGTGGATTTCAATTCCGAATTGATCCGCGGCGCCCCCACCTGAAACACCTCCTGAAACATCGATCGGGACGGATTGATCACGTGCTCAAGGGTTTCGTTCAACTTCCGGTCGGTTCTTCTATTCTCGACATCATCATGCAGGGTCACCACCATGGCCGTTACGGTGCCGCCTTTGGACAGGTAATTCCCGACGATCAGCGGATTGTACAATGCATCCGCCCTCGCCTTTTCAGCGCTTTCCTTATCCGGCGGCGCTTCCGCCAGCAGAATTTTGGATTCAACCCGCCCATCCGATCCGCGAATACTCCGCAGGGTAAAGAGGTCATCCACCCGCTCGACAAAATCGATCTCCTCCAGGGCGTAATGCAATGCTTCAAGTGCCGCCAGCTTCTCAGGAGTCCAGAGTCTGGCATCTCTGATGTAGATGATGGTACGATTGTCCGATCCGAACTCACCGGCCACCCGGTCATAAACCGGAATCTTCGGATCGGTATGGGAGATCATGCTGTCAAACCCGGTGTCCACCGAGATGCGAGTTAGCCCCATGGCCGCGATGGCCGTTGCCAGTATCAGGAGAAGCAGGGCGACCAGGCGATGGTTCAACCCAAGCATGAGTAATCGATAAAACATCATCCGCCATCCAATATCTTTTTTTGTAGTATGACCGTTCCCTTTTCATCCTCCAGCAGGGCCGGCAGCCCGTCCTCTTTTTCCAGAAGAGCCCGGTTGTCAGCCTCCTGACCGACTCCGTTTTCGTGATGTGCCGGCATATTCTCCCTAAGCCATGCCCGGGTGAAAATTTCGGGGGGAACATAATCGTGGGAAAAAACGCGCCGATCGATTTTGATTAGGGTTTGGTGCCGTTCCTTTCGGCTTTCCATCAGAATCATGTTGGCACGCCACATATCACCATCCACCTGTTTCAGGTCACGGCGTGTCTGAATTTTATAAAACCGCAGGCGACGGTCGTAGTAATCGGTACGAATGACGAAAAAGATATCCTGCCGGATAAAAAGCCGCCGGAGGCTGTAGCCGGTCTCCATCTCCACCTTTTGATCCCCGGGAAAGGCCTCCACCACAAAACAGGCCGCATTCTCCACTGTCTGATCCGCGACCCGTGAATAACGGTAATCCGCCAGAATTTCCGCCGTCAAATCCTGAATGGCAAAATCGGTGCCGAGAAACCGGCCGCCTTTTTCCTCTTCGACATTGGAGATCAGCTCATTGCCGTAGGCGGGGAGATAGATGCCGCTATCCACCTGGCCGGAGGATTGCCGGACGGCCAGCAACGCCACCCCTCGAATTTCCGGCGGGTAATCGAAAACCATCAGAAACCTTGCGGTTTCATCCTTCTCCAGCCGGGTGAAGCGACGGACTTTCCGGACATTGCGGTTTCCGGAACGGTCCATCATAATCATGGTCTGTTCCTCGAAAACATAAGGAAACAGTTCGTGCCGGGCAAAAACTTCCCGCATGATCCGTTTCCCATCCCACTCTTCGACAGATTCAGCAGATGAAGCCCCCGCATCCCATGCCGATATTACCAACGCCAGCATCAATCCAAACCCTACGACAAGGAACACTTCCCCTGCCGTCTGACGATCTGCCCTGGGGTGCCCATTCAAGAATCCGGCCTCCCACCGAGGTCTTTAACGAGGGTTTGCGCAATGATTCGGCTCAATTCTCCCACCAGTTCACCCATGGCGGCAACTGTTTCCTCCAGGTCGGGGCCGGAAGCGATCACCGGGCTTTCCAATTCGGTGATTCGTGTCGCCACAGATGTTTTTTCCCGCCCATGCGTCAAACGCCACTGAGCGGTCAATAACACCTGCCCCGCCCCATCCCGTTCAAAGCGGTTCACCGTCAACTCAATTCGATAGTCGGGCGACGAAACAGCCCGGTGGGGGGAGATGGCGATATCGGCGGTACCCAACAGCACAGAGAGGTTTTTGGAAAAGACCCGAACCATGTTTTTCCGAAGATTCCCCCCCCATTGCTGGAACTCTGCCAGTTCAAGACGATTTTTGCTGCTGCGGGTCACGATGTGCGGTCTTTCGAGATACTGGGGCAACCGCAATGAGGAAACTTCGATGGACAATTGGGGCTTCCGATCAGCATCATTGATGAGGTTTTCTGATGAATCCATGGGAGTGAGAAGATAGTATTTGGTAACAGGCGCCTTCGTGGAGATACACCCCCAGAAAAGACCTGCGACAAATAAAAGTCCCCAAAACCGCCTGTTGGATAAAAGAGCGTGCAGCATTATTCTCCTCCCGAAGCATCCTTTCCGAAGATAAGTGAATTGGGGTTCCGTTCCAGCATGTCCACAAGGGTCCTGATGGAACGCGCCGTTTCCGCCAATTCCTCGGCCAATTCTCCAACCCTGAACTGCAGGGGGGAATCGGATTCCAGCAAAACGTCCACCAACCCCATGGTGTTCTGAGCCGTTTCAAGCGCCCTGCGGCCCTCGTTCATCGCAGCGGTAAGGCTTTCTGCAACCGGCTCCACCCGAAGATCCAGCTTGCGGAGAATGTTTTTCAATGTCTGCAGGGACTCTCTGAAATCATTGATGGAATCGACGAGCTCCGGCCGGCTGACCAACCGATTGACCCCTTTTGCGAGTGCATTGGTTCCCTGAAGCGTTCCCAGAAGCTCCCCGCCGATCTTCTCCATATCCACATTTTCAAGCTTGGCCAGAATCGCCTTCACCGATTCGGTCATCTGTGCAAGGCTGGCCGGAATGGTCGGCAGTTCGGGAAAAGGCCCTCCGGCATTGACCAGCCGGACAGGGGTGTCCGGATGCATGTCGAGGTCCACAAAAAGCTGTCCCGTCAGCAGGCTGCCCGTTTGAAGCTGTGCCCGCAATCCCCGGTCCACCAGTTTTTCGAGGGTCTTGTATGGCGACAGCCCCTCATCGGCGCCCCTTTCAATGATCCGCTCCGGTTCGATTTCGATGAGAACCGGAATCCTGAAAGACGCGTCCCGGTTGTCGAATTCGAGCCGGACATCCACCACCGATCCGATTTTAATTCCCTTGAACTCCACCGGTGCCTCCACACGCAGACCCCGAACCGATCCGTCAAAAAAGAGGATAAACCGAACCTTATGGGTAAACGCGGTTTCCTGGATACTCTCGTAGTTGTCGTGAAGGGTGAAAACCAAACCGGAAATATCCTCCTGCTTCGAACGGGAGTTTTCCGGCGTTTCAAAGGCAATCCCCCCGTAGAGGAGGGACTGGACCGATTCCGTCCGCACCTTGACACCGTCGGCCCCTAAAGAGACATCCACGCCGCTGGCATTCCAGAAACGGGTATCGCTATGAACCAGTTCGTCGTAGGGCGATTTGATAAATGCATGAATGAAGATGCTCTTCCTGTCGTTTCCAAGCTGCCAGCCCAGGACCTCTCCGGCCAGAATTCCCTGGTAGTAGACCGGCGACCCTGTATCGATGGACCCCAGATTACCGGTCAGCAACGTAATTTCCGTTCCCGCCACGTCCGCCTTGACCACCGGCGGCACATCGAGTCCGCTGAAACGCCTCTGGGGCGCCCCCTTTCCCGGTTCAATCTCGATAAAAACCCCTGACACCAGCGTGCTGAGATTGGACACGCCGCGCAGGGTCAAACGGGGCTTGACCACCCAGAAACGGGTATCCCGGCGAAGAAACTGTTCTGTTGCCCGGGCCATATTGATGGTCAGGATGACGCGGGAAAAGTCGTCGCTGAAATGCAGTGCCGTAACCTTGCCGATCTCGATCTCCTTGTACTTGACCTGGGTCTTACCCACTTCAATGCCTTCAGCGGTCTTAAAGGTGACGGTGATCTGCGGCCCCTTTTCGGAGAGGGTCTTATAGATAAGCCATCCACCGATCACGAGGGTCAAAAGGGGAATCAGCCACACGATGGAGGGGCCGGACTTTTTTTTAATCACGGGTTCCGGTATCCCGGCAGGTTCTGACCCTTGGTTTTCCATTGAATTCATCATGCCCTTTCAGCGTTGTCCCAAATCAGTCTGGGGTCGAAACTGTGAGCGGCAAACATGGTGACCACCACGACGGCTCCAAAAAACGCGGCACCCAGCTCGGGCCGGATGGTGGACAGAGCCCCCAATTTTACCAGGCCGGCGAGGATGGCGACAACAAAAATATCCACCATGGACCAGGCGCCCACCGATTCCGTCACCCGAAACAGCAGGGTCCGGTCCTTTGAACGCCACGAAGATTTTTTCCGAATCGAAATCAGGAGAAAAGAGAGGACGATCAGCTTCAGCATGGGAACCACGATACTGGCAAAGAAAATGATCAGCGCAAGCCCCCACATGCCCGCTTCTATCAGGTGAATCACACCGCTTAAAATCGTATCCGGATTGCCGCTGCCGAACTGGATGACCGTCATCACCGGGTAGATGTTGGCGGGGATGTACAAAATGGTGGCGGTGAGAACCAGAGCCCATGTGCGGGTCAAACTGTTGCTTTTTCGCGAATGCAGTGAACTTTCACACCGGGGACAGATACCGTGGCCATGCTCGTCCAGTAGTGCCTTCGGCACAAGCAGGGCACAGGTATGACAGGAGGCCATTTCGCGAAGAGCCGCCGTAGGCCCCTCATGTCCGGAGGCGGCATCCGGAGTCCTCATCTTCATGGGGGGCCAGATCGCAGATGCATCCAGGTTGGCGTTGGCTGCAGCAGACACGATCATCAATCCGACAAAAGCGGCAAGCGATATCCCCGGAATGATGGTGGCCATATCGATCAGTTTGGTGTAAGCGATCAGCACGCCCAGCATGAACACCGCAAGCAGGCTCCACGGCGACAGTGCCTTAACCAACCGGTACACCCAGGCCATTTTGAAGGGCCTCACCCCGAATCTCAGGGGTAGAAGGATGTAGACCATCCCGCTGATAATCAACAGCGGGAAGAGAAAACTGGTCAGAATCACCAACAGGCCGACCTCTCCCATTCCCAGTCGGTAGAGTTCAACGGCGCCGGACAGAAAAAGGTTCTCCTCTACACGCCCGCTGAGTTTGAGGGTCATAAAAGGAAATACATTGGCAATAACAAAAAGCATGGCGGCCGCCAGGTTCAAGGCAAGTGCTTTGTCGATGGTGTCGGGAATGTGCCGGTACAAAAATGCCCCGCAGCGGGAGCACAACGCCTTGCCGTCATTGGGAACCGGCATTCTGACATGAAGCAGATCGCACTCATGGCAGGCGATCAGTTCGTCTCCGTAAAATGGGGACCGGTCTGTACCGGGACTATTTTCGGTTTGGATCATGGGTGATGGCCGCCCCGTGGGTGTTTTTACGAAGGGTTGCCCAGCGGGCAAGACGGTTACCGGCTTTAAACAATCATGACTGTTTATATTTAATATCCTGTATTTATATGTTTTTTTTCAACCTGTCAACAGTCCGGGCTGTTTTTATAATTAAATCGGTATCGTGGCTGGGTGAGGGCAGTGTTGCAGGATATTCCGGTACAGTATCGGTGCTTTATCAATCCCGAGCCATTGCAGCTGATGCTGTTCAAAAAAAAGCGGCCCTTTCGGTTTTAATCGGCTCAGATTACATTAAAAACCAACACACACCATACAAAAGACTAAAGTTGTAAAAGAATCGGCGGATACTACATTGTAATAAGTTCGGATCTGGTCCGTTCAGGGCCACAAAATTTAATGCTCACCAATTTAAAAAAAGGGGTAAAAAGATGAAAAAGAGGGCTTATACGATTCTGGCATTGTGTTTGTGTTTGTTCTTGACAGGTAACGGTATGGCCGGTGAAGGAGCCACCAAAGATGAATGCGTTGCCAAAGTCAAAGAGGCCGCGTCCCTGGTGAACGAACTGGGCGCCGAAACGGCCTACACAAAAATTAACGATCCCAAGGGACCCTTTGTCTGGAAGGACACATATGTGTTTGCATTGACCGCAGACACCGCATCCATCACCGCCCATCCCTTCAAGCCGGGGTTGATCGGAAAAAACCTGATCGGCATCAAGGATGTCAACGGCAAGATGTTCTTTGCCGAATTTGTCCAGGTGGCCCAATCTGACAAAGGAGCGGGCTGGGTCAGCTACATGTGGCCCAAACCCGGGGTAAAAAAACCATCTCCCAAGATTTCCTACATTTACAAAGTTCCCGGGAAGAACATTGCCATGGGTGCCGGCATCTACGAATAGCCTCAAAACCGGGTAGTACGATACAGCGCCCCATTTGGGACGCTGTATCGGCATTGCCTGAAAGGATAGACCCAAAATGAATCTTCGTCTGTTATCTAGCATCCGTGGAAGAATTATCCTGCTGGTGGTTTTGGGGATCGCCGGGATGGTTACCATCGCTGCGGCCAACAAATATCTTGATGTCGGCAAAAATCATGAGATCAATGTCGGCAGGGACAGCCAGATAATCGTGCAGCATACCCTGCAGGGCATGATGATCGAAGAGAAATTTATCAACACTCTCAACCAGACCCTGCTGCCGGCTCTTGACAAACTTACCGGGGAGGTGCAGGCGCTCACCTCGGGAATCAAAGCGGAGTCCACCGACGCAGGTATCAACGATAGCACCGACCTGATTATTGCTCTTTCCAACGAGCACTCAACGCTCTTCGACGCCACCCGGAAGAACATCCTATTTATCGACAGCACCCAAAAGGAACTGAACAAGAAAACCCAGGAGCTCTATGGCCATCTGACAAAGGTTGTGGAGGCCATTGACGCCGAGGCGGCAGAACTGTTGATGGAGGGGGAGTCCCTCGATGCGGCAAAGGCGGGATTGCGGGACGAGGTTAAAACACTCATGACCATATGGAATGAGCGGGCCATCAACATCCAAAACTTGTTCATCTTTTCAGACACCGCAGCTTATGAAGAAAAGCGCGAGGCGATCAAGGTTCAGTTGGACAAGAAACTAACCAACCTCAAACCCCTTTTCATCATCGTCAAGTCCTCTGAATTCAGCACCCTTTGGGAGAAGACAAAAGCCCTGGTGCCGCTGTCCGAAGAGACGGAAACAAAGCTGTATGAGGCATGGGTAAAGAACGGTGTCATGCTGGGAAAACTGAAGCAAAACGGCCAGCAGGTCGAGGCCGCCGCCATGGAGATCGTCGGGAGAACCAAGAAAAACATCGACAATGCCACACGGAAGGGCGATATCGCCAGTCTGACCGTGGCGGTGATCGGCATCGGGGCATTGCTGCTGTTCGGTACTTTTATTGCCAGATCCATTGTAAAACCGATTGTCGGAACTGTTACCATGATCAAGGATATTGCCGAAGGTGAGGGGGACCTGACGCGTCGCCTGGAATTGAAGTCCAGGGATGAAATCGGCGACCTGGCTAAATGGTTTGATACATTCATCGACAAAATCCAGTCGATCATCCGGAAAGTGGCCGAGAATGCCGTCCAACTGGACGACTCATCCACCGACCTTTCCGGCATTTCCGAACAGATGCTTGCCGGTTCGGAAAAAACTACGGAAAGGGCGAACGGCGTGGCTGCCGCCAGCGAGGAGATGAGCACCAACATGTCCAGCGTGGCCGCAGCCATGGAAGAAGCCTCCACCAATATCAACATGGTGGCTTCGGCAGCAGAGGAGATGACGGCCACCATCAATGAGATCGCGCAGAATGCTGAAAAGGCGAGATCCATTACCGGTGAAGCCGTATCCCAGGCGGACCAGGCGTCCAATCAGGTGGAAGAACTGGGAACGGCTGCCCAGAAGATCGGAAAGGTCATTGAGACCATCACCGAAATCTCGGAGCAGGTCAACCTGCTGGCGCTCAACGCCACCATCGAAGCGGCCCGCGCCGGAGAAGCCGGTAAGGGTTTTGCCGTTGTGGCCAATGAGATCAAGGAACTGGCCCGCCAGACCGCCGATGCCACCGATGAGATCAAGCATCAGGTGGAAAGCACCCAGACGGGAATAACGGGAACGGTGACGGGCATCGAGGGCATCACCAAAGTGGTCAATGAGGTGGACGAGATCGTCTCCACCATCGCAACAGCTGTGGAGGAACAGTCCGTTACCACCCGGGAAATCGCTGAAAACGTTTCCCAGGCTTCACGGGGCATCGGAGAGGTGAATGAAAATGTCGCCCAGAGTTCCAATGTCTCTTCGCAAATTTCCGCCGAGATCGCAGACGTCACCCAGGCCGCCGGCGAGATGAACAGCAGCAGTTCACAGGTTAATGTCAACGCAGGGGATCTCTCCTCCCTGGCCGGCCAGCTCAACAGCCTTGTGGGGACGTTCAAGGTTTAAGCCGTTGATGAAGCAAGTCTAAAACCTCCAAATTCGACCGACATACCTTAGACCGACGGACAGTGGCAGATTCATCAGAGAAAAAAGATGAATCTGCCATTTTGCTTATAATCATCCCGAAGGTGGGCCAATTCCGGCATCGCCATTTTAATAATTTCCTCCTGATAATTTTTGGTTGGAATGATCAGACAGCATGATATTACGTGAAGAGAATCGGCGAGTAAACACAACGGAATGATGATAATGGAGAAGATACAGACGGTTTTTTTTTCATCTCCGAGAATCTATGAAGTCATTGGAAAGCGCTTGATGATTTTGAAGGTGAAGGTTATCAGCGTGTGGTTACGCAAGCGAAGCTCGAAGATGGAAACATGGTTTTATTTTTGCATTTATCAAAACCATCGAACCGTTATCCAAATATCACAACGGGGATGACCATATCCAAGTCTGTAGATTCAAACCGTGAATGAGAATTCACAAATTGAGAGGCAAATCAAATGGATCCGATTACTATACGCCCGGCTGAACACCGCGATGCCGATACAATCGCCGGCTTCAATTGCGCCATGGCCCGCGAAACCGAAAATATAGAACTGGTTCCGGAGATTGTTTTGGCAGGTGTCCGGTCCGTATTTGAAAACCGGTCGCGAGGTTTTTACATCATCGCTGAGGTGGGTTCGAAGGTAGTTGCCTCATTGATGGTAACGACCGAGTGGAGTGATTGGCGGAACGGACTTTTCTGGTGGATTCAGAGCGTATTCGTAGA
>CAZWAE010000083.1:13464-15818 GCA_964631805.1 uncultured Desulfobacteraceae bacterium
CGTTAGGGACCGAAAAGGTGCCACACCGCTTATGGCTGCAGTTCGGAACCAGTGCCCTGATGTCGTATCCATTCTCATAGGCAAGGGCGCCGACCCCACCCTGGCCGACAGATCAGGGGCCACCGCCATGCACTGGTTTGCCCGCTGGCAAGCCGGCAAGATGGTTCCGGTCATTGATGAAGTCTTGAAGGCAGGGGCGGATATCGATGCCCGGGACAAACAGGGCCGGACCGCTTTGATGATGACGGTGTATGCCTCCCGCACCGGGGATGATGCCGCGGCTGTATTTCTATCAAAAGGAGCGGATCCGGATGCAGCCGACCGACGCGGCAATACCCTGATGCACCTTCTGGCCGCTGATTCCGGTAGAAAAAAACGGGTCCGTGGTGTATCTCGACTGATAGAGGCAAATGCGGCCATGGACCTTCGCAACAAGGAGCAGATGACCCCCCTGATGGTTGCCGCGAAACGGCGCAAGTCGGAAATCGCCAAACGACTCCTGGAGGCCGGGGCATCCCCGAATGTAAAAACCCGGCGGGGGACACCGTTGTTGCGTACCGTTGTGTCATGCCAGCCTGAAAAGCTGAAGCTTCTGGATATCCTGATCGAAGCCGGCGCCGAGGTCGATAGTCGAAACGGAAGCGGACAAACAGCCCTGCATCACGCCATGCTCAACCACCTTCACGTCACCTGCCTGGCACCGGTTGAAATCCTGCTGCGAGCCGGGGCGGATCCCAACGTCCTGGACCAAAACGGAATGGCGCCCCTGCACAACATGTCACACTGGGAAGAGAAGAATCCGGCGGAGGCCCTGAAGGTGATGCAAAAATTCGGTGCCGATATCGAGATCCGCGATCCCCAGGGGATGACCACTCTCTTGCGCGCCGCCCGTTTCGGCACCCATGCCGGTGTCATGAAGGCGTTGCTGGAGGCCGGTGCCTCCGCCGACGCTGCGGATAAACGAGGCAACGGTCTTTTGCATTGTGTGGCAATGAACCGGAAGCCGGGCGGCCTTGAACGACTGCAGGTGGCACTATCTGTCACCACCGATCTGAACACTCCCAACCAAACCGGCCGCACCCCTTTGGAGCTTGCCCTGAAATGGGGAAATGAAGAGGTGGCGCAAAGGATAAAGAAACAAACGCGTCCCCCAAACCCCCAGGGGTGATTTTAAAGTGCTACAGATCGCCTGAAAATTTTTTCTCCAGCATAATATTCAATATGGTGTGATCGGTCTCTATCATCCCCTCGGTGGTGAGGGTTCCGATATTTCTCATGGTATCCTCGGGAGACGCACCGATGATGCCGTCGGTGGACTGTACGTTGACCCCCTGGAGCGCAAACAGGGCGGCCTGGACCGCTGTCCCGGCGGCGGTGGACAGTTTGAGGGCGCATCCGGCTTTGGCGCCGTCGCAGATGACGCCCGCCAGATCCATAATGAGGTTTTTGATCGAACCGGCGATATGCTTTAAATCCCCGCCCAGCAGATAGGCGATTCCGGCGGTGGCCCCCGCGCCGGCGGCCACACTGCAACCACAAACGGCGGAAAGCCGCCCGGTATAGGCCTTGATGTGCCCGGTGATAATATGGCTGAGGGCGATGGCCTCAAGAAGCACTTTCCTTTCCGCTTTCACAAAATCGAACACCGCCACAATGGGCAGGATCGCCGTCAGGCCGTGATTCCCGGAACCGGCGGAACTCATGGCCGGCAGCTTTACGCCGGCCATCCTGGCATCGGCAGCTGCCGATGCCAGGATGCGTGCACCGGAAATCATATCCTTCTTGATCAGCCGCTGGCGGACCAGCCGCTCCATGGTTTTTCCGACACCCAAACCGGAGCCGTGCTTGAGGCCGTATTCGGCCAGGCGGACGTTGAATTGAATCCCCTCTTCGATAAAGGCGAAATCATCGGCATCCAGATCATCGATGAGGCCCAAAAGCTGTGCCAGGGACAATCCCTTGAGCCAATCTTCCAGAGCGGCCAGGCCCTGGCTGTCTCCTTTCTCTTCACTACGGACGGCAAGCAGCGGGTGGTCGGTCACCGGGGCTCCGTCCAGGGTAAGAGAAACGATCCGATCATGCAACTTTTCGATAACCGATTCGGCAACTTGCTGCTCCCCCTTGATCACCGTTTTAACATAAAGCCCTTTCTGCTCCGACAGCAGGTTCACACGAACGCGGCCGTCACGCACCAGGGTTTTGGTCTCTGAAACCGCCCGCTCATTTATAGGTTCCAGAACCTCCAGCTTCAAACCTGGATCCCCGCCAACGGCACCCAGGGCCCCCGCCATATCCAGTCCGCAAAGGCCTCCGGTCCCGGGAATGGATACTGCGATGCCGTTTTTGTAAACGTT